>CANRIO010000017.1 GCA_947630605.1 uncultured Clostridia bacterium | reverse complement strand
GCAGTCGGCTTGCAGACCATCCGATGTATAATTTTCATGCATTTTTGCATAAAAAATACGAGAGGCGAAGCGGCTTCGCCTCTCGTATTCCCGCAAAATAAGAAAATTTTTGATTTCATTTTTATTTTTCTTGACAAGGGCGCATATCTGTGATATAATACCTACAAAATAAGTAGGAAATAAGGTCCACATATGAGAGTTTATGCCGACAATGCGGCGACGACGCAGATGCGCGACAGCGCGCTGAAAGCCTACGTCGAGGCCGCGCAGAAGTTTTACGGGAATCCCTCCTCCCTCTACACGATCGGGCAGGAGGCAAAGTCCCTTTTGGAGGACTGCCGCGCAGAAGTTGCGGCCGTTCTCGGCGCACAGCCCAAGGAGATCACCTTCACCTCGGGCGGGAGCGAGGCGGACAACCAGGCCATCCTCTCTGCCGCCTATGCGGGCGCAAAGAAGGGAAAGCGGAAGCTCATCTCCACCGCCATCGAACATCATGCCGTTCTGCACACCCTCGAAAAGCTGCAAAAGGAGGGGTTCGAAGTTGTTCTTCTGCCCGTTGGGCATAAGGGCATCGTGAAGGCGGAGGATGTGAGGGCTGCTATCGACGAAAACACCGCCCTCGTCTCCGTCATGCTCGCCAACAACGAGATCGGCACCCTGCAGCCCGTGGAGGAGATAGGAAAGATCTGCCGCGAGAAGGGCGTTTTGTTCCACACCGACGCCGTGCAGGCCGTGGGGCATATCCCCGTGGATGTGCAGAGCATCGGCTGTGACTATCTCGCGCTCTCGGCGCACAAGTTCGGCGGGCCGAAGGGCGTGGGCGTTCTCTATGCGAAAAGGGGCGCGCCGCTGAGCGTTCTCATCGCGGGCGGGGCGCAGGAAAGGGGCAAGCGTGCGGGCACGGAAGACCTCCCCGCCATTGCCGCCATGGCGGCCGCTTTGAAGGCCTCTGTCGCGGACATGGGTACCTCGTCCGCGCTCCTGAAGAAGTTGCAGACAAAGCTCATCTTCGGGCTTTCCCGCATTCCCCATTCTTCATTGAACGGGGACAGAGAGAGAAGGCTCCCCGGAAATGTGAGCTTTTGCTTCGAGGGCTGTGAGGGGGAAGCACTCCTTCTCTATCTCGACGACGAGGGCATCTGCGCCTCCTCGGGCTCGGCCTGCACTTCTGGCTCCTTGGACCCCTCGCATGTGCTTCTTGCCATCGGGCGGGTGCATGACGTGGCGCACGGCTCGCTTCGGCTCACGCTCGGGCCCGAGAACACCGAGGAGGAGGTCGATTACCTGCTCGAAAAGATCCCCGAGGTCGTCGAAAAGGTGCGCTCCTTCTCCCCTGTCTGGCGCGACCTCCGCGAGGGCAAACGGCAGTTTATATTGTGAGGATAGCCCTTCGCCCTTGTCTCTGAAACGAGGAGAAGGGGGGCAAGCGTCATTCTGAGCCGATGGGGTTTATAAGGCTTTCCGTAAAAGCAACTCTCCGAAGAATCCCCTAAAACGTAAGTCCGAATAATAAGGTGATGCTTCAACTACGTTCAGCATGACGATATTTGGAATGGGTCGCTGTTTATCAAAGTCCGAGTTTTCATCCTCGGGATGCTTCGGAGATGGGCTCTCTCGGACATGGTATAGCCGTTTCGGCTCAGCATGATGCGGTTTTGAAAATAAAAAAAGAGGTATTTTTATGTCATTATATAGTGAAAAAGTTATGGACCACTTCCGCCACCCCCGCAACGTCGGGATCATCGAGGACGCCGACGGCGTGGGCGAGGTCGGCAACGCCAAGTGCGGCGACATCATGAAGATGTATATCAAGGTGCAAGACGGCATCCTCGTGGACGTCAAGTTCGAGACCTTCGGCTGCGGCAGTGCGATCGCCTCCAGCTCGATGGCGACGGAGATGATCAAGGGCCAACCCATCTCCGAAGCCTTAAAGCTCACCAACAAGGCGGTCACGGAGGCCCTCGGCGGGCTTCCCGCATACAAGCTCCACTGCTCCGTCCTCGCAGAACAGGCGGTGCAGGCGGCCATTCTCGACTACTACAAGCGCAACAATATCCCCTACGATCCCGACGAGTTCAAGTGCGCCCTCTGCGCCCATGAACACGACCACACCGCGGACGACGGGGACGAGGCATGATCGTCTCGACGCGCGGCCGCTATGCCCTCCGCATGATGGCGGGGCTTGCCGAATGCGAATATTCCTCCCTCCGCGCCCTTGCCGCCGCCCAGAATGTGCCCTACAAGTATGCGGAGAGCATCATGCGCTCCCTCGTGAAAGCGAACTTCGTGGAGAGCACGCGGGGAAAAAAGGGCGGCTACCGTCTCACCCGCGCTCCGAAGGAATACACCCTCGCCGAAATTTTGGGCGAGACGGAGACCTCGCTCGCCGCGACCGACTGCACGGGCGGCAAGGAGCAATGCTGTCCCCGCGCCGCGACATGCCCCACCCTTCCCGTGTGGCGCGCCCTCGACGAGACGGTGAAAAAGTTCCTCTCCCGCTACACCCTCGTAGACCTCATTCCGTAAGTTTATCATAAAAAAACCGCGCCCCCGATTTGAGAAAATCGGGGGCGCATTTCGCTATTTTTATGTTACCAGCGGGTTTTTTTGGAGCCGATGCCGCAGAGGCGGAGCATGCAGAATCCGCCGCCTACGAAGAAGAACACGACGCCGCAGAACATCCCGATCTGCGTGTACTGCGCCTTCTTTTTCGCGGGTTTATTATGAAGATCGAGAGTGGCGACGGGTTTGTCTTCTTTTCCCTCTTCCCCCTCTTTTTCCTCCCGCACGTTGAGCGCAAGGGCCTGTAGCGTGACGCCCTCTTTGAGTTCCCGCCCGGGAAGCTCCGATAAGAAGACGATGTCGACTCCCTCCGCAAGTTTTGTCTCCTCTCCTTCGATCATGTCGCGCTTCAAAACCTGCACGGTGCAGCTCACTCCCTCCGAAGAAGCTTTGGTCTTATTTGCCTGAGTGCTGTCCCAGACCTGCACGGAGACGACTTTAAGGGATACCATGTCCGCATCCGAGGCGTCAATTTCCGAAATTATCCCCTCGTACTCGGTACAGCTTCCCGCACTCTTCACATGAAAGAACCTGTCCAAAAAGAAGGAGAGGATAAAGAGCGTGAGGGTGAGTGCAAAGCACACGCAGAGGATGACGATATACTTGATGTTTCTTTTGTCGAACATATCTCCCCCTTAACTTTTCGCATCGCCGCGCACGAAGAATTCCTCGTAGACGGCCTTGATGCTGCGTTCGTAATTTTCGTTGTCCACGCCGACGATGATGTTGAGCTCGGAAGAGGCCTGGTCGATCAGACGGACATTGACGCCCGCCCGCGCGATGGCCTCGAAGAGCCGTGCCGCCGTCCCGACCTTTTCCTTCATGCCGTGGCCGACGACGGCGAGGAGGGCGATCCCCTCGATGACCTTCATCCTATCGGGCTGAACGGCGAGACGGATCTCCTCCAACACCTTCTCGCGGACGCCTCCTTCGAGCTGGCTGCTCTCGATGACAAAGGAGAGGCTGTCGATGCCCGAGGGCATGTGTTCGAAGGAGAGGCCGTACCTTTTGAGCACTTCGAGCGGGAGGAGGGCAAAGCCGCTCATCTCGTTCATCCGCGTCTTTTCGATAAAGATGACGGTAAAATTCTTCTTCCCCGCGATGCCCGTGACGGTGCGGCCGCTTGCAACATCCTCGGCGGCAACGATACGCGTCCCCGCGTCCTCGGGGCGGAAGGTGTTCAAAATGCGGATGGGGATATTTGCCTCGCGCACGGGGTAGACGGCCTCGGCGTGGAGGACGTTTGCCCCCATGTAGGAGAGCTCGCGGAGCTCTTTATAGGAGAGCGTGCCGATGCCGACAGGGCTTGGCACGATGCGGGGGTCGCAGGCGAGAAAACCGCTGACATCCGTCCAATTTTCGTACTCGTCCGCGCCAACGGCGCGGGCGACGACGGCGCCCGTGATGTCGCTTCCCCCCCGCGAAAAGGTCTTGACGCGCCCCCTTTCGTCCTCGCCGTAGAACCCCGCGACGATCGCGCGCGGTTTCCCTTTCAGCGCCTCGCGCACGAGGGCGTAAGTTTTCTCCTCGTCCAAACCTTCCCCTTTGAATTTGATGACGTCCCTTGCGTCAATGAAGGGAATGCCCAAAACGGCCGCCATGATGCGCCCGGCGAGATACTCCCCGCGGGAGGCGGCAAAGTCGAAACTTCTCTCCCGCTCGATGTCCTTTGCGGTCTCATCGATGAGGGCGTCGATGTCGAAGGCAAGGTCCATCTCGCGGACGACGGCGCGGTAGCGCGCGGCCACGCGTGCATACGCATCCCCGACATGCCCCCCTTCTTTCACCTCTCGGGCGGTCTCATACAGGAGATCGGTGACCTTGATATCCCCGCTGTAGCGTTTGCCCGGCGCGGAGACGACGATATATCTTCGTGCGGGATCGGCGTCGATGATCCGCTTGACGCGCATCGTGGTGATGCCGTCCGCCATCGAGGTCCCGCCGAATTTACACACCTTAATCATAGCCGATCTCTCGTCCCTCCAAAAGATACCGCCCTTCGCGCGCCCTTCCGATGCAGAAAGTCCGCACCGGGAGCGTCTTCCCGTCCTTCATTGCGGGGAAGATATCCTCTTTATCTATCGTATTCATCAGAATGCCGACGGTGTCCTTCTCCGCCGCCCGCGCCTTGAGCTCCGCCGCCCCATAGACGTAGCCGAGCTTGCCGCCGTTCTGGCGGACATATTCTTCCAGAAAATGATCGCAGATCGCGACGGTGTCCGCGCCCTTTGCGAAGACTGACAGAATATTTCCGTCCCGCCTGACCTTCATATTGCGGGAGAGGTAGTCGATGAGCGTCTCCGCGTCCACCTCCTCGGCGATGCGGTGCACGGGGTAGATCTCCACGCCGTCGTCCAGGATGTTCTCGAGTTCGACGAGGGCGAACCGTGCGGGATGGGAAGCAACCTCCTCCCTGTCCAACGTGGGTTTGAGCGCCTCCCAGCGGATCTTGGCGGCGTCGATCTCCTCCACCCCCTCCGCGACGGCGAAGGCGGGCTCCCCGCGGCTGTGCATCTCCTCGAGCGCCCACGAGGCGAAGGGCTCGGGAATGAAATATCCCTTCACATGCCCGCCGCCGATGAGATCGAAGTCGTATAGAACTTCGAGGTCCTCTTCGAGCAGGCGGGAGAGGATCTTGTGCTTTTTGTCGCGATAAAAGACGACGGCAGAGGGAAACTCGAGCGGAGCCTTCTCTCTGAGGGCGAGGCGGGCCTTCAGAAGCCTTGCTTCCCCCTCCTGCGCGGGCATGATCTGAGAGGTCGTACCGCGGACATGGGTATAGGCTTCGAGGTCGATCATCGCCACAATGCCGTAGCGGACGTTCCCTTTTATCTTGCGTTCGACGAGAATGGGACCGCGCTGAAGTTTCTCCATCCACTCGTCCTCAAGGGCGAAGAACATCGTCGAGGCGACTTCCCCCGCGGCCTCTTCCTCCGCGCCGGCGGAAAACGCAAAACGGCGCGCCGAAGGCGCGTCCGAAACGGCGCGGACGATCTCCCCTTCCAGCTCCCTTCCCGTGCGTTCGGGGTCGGGGACCGCCCATTTTTCAAAGTCGTTCCGCGGGATAAAGACCCGCGGAGCAAAGAGACAGTATTTCATTTCAGATCCCGACGGCGTGAATGACGATGACGATGCCCGCCGCGACGACGAGTGCGAGAAGTTTGAGCGGGATATTGCGCGTAAAGAGCTTCTTCAAGACTTCCAAAAATTTCATTGCTTCTTGCCCTCCCCGTTAAATTCCTTCCAATAATACTCCTTTAAGAACCGCTTGAGGCCCTCGGAATCGACGAAGCGCGTGATCTCGCCCCGCTTGACGATGGAGACGATGCCCGTCTCCTCGGAGACGATGATGGTGGAGACGTCGGCAACTTCGGTGACGCCGATGCCCGCGCGGTGACGGGTCCCGTACTCCTTGGGATAGTCCTTCTGCGTGAGGGGCAAGAAGCAGCCCGCCGCCTCGATGACGTCGCCGAAGATGACCATTGCCCCGTCATGCAGGGGGGCCTTCGGGATGAAGATGCCCTCGATGAGCTGGCTGGAGATGGACGCATTGAGCGTGACGCCGCTCTCGATGATCGCCTTCGGAAGGTTGCCGTTGGAGAGCACGATGAGCGCGCCGATGTCGTTCTTGGAGAGATTCTGCACCGCCTTGACGATGGCGCCGATGTATTCGTCCGCACGGGCCGTGACGCTCGAAGCGGAGCGCAGCGCCGCCGCGGAGGAGTTCGCCGCGAGCTTGTGTTTGCCCGCATTCCAGATCGCCCGCTTGAGTTCCACATTGAAGAGGAACAAGAAGAAGAGGGACAAAACGAGGAAAAACACGATGAATGCCGTCGCATTCACGGGAACGGCGAAGAAGCTGATCGCTCCCGCCGCGACGAGCAGCAGAAGATAGACGATGATAAAGGGCCGTGCGTTATTTTCCCAAAGGGTGCGAAGAACCATATACACGATGACCGCGAAGAAGAGGAGCTCGACGACGAACATCACCGTCCCGGCTGCCCCCGGGAAGGGGACAAAAACTCCCTTGATCGCTTGCCAGACCTCAGCAGGCTTTCTCATGTTTCCTCCTTGCGCGGGTGACGCCCGCGCATGTGTATACCATTATAGCGGATTTTGGCGGGAAATGCAAAGTGTTTTTTCCCTCTTTTTCGTCATCCGAAAAATATTTTTGCGACTGCGGCAGAGAGGGCGCCCGATTTCGAGCCTATCCCACTCCTTGTATCGGATAAAAGTCCGTAGAGGGAAAGGTACAGCTCCCGCACGCGCTCCCTGCCGAGGCGGCGCGCCGTCTCGCGGTTCTTTTGCACCGCATACGGCTTGATGCCGAGTACCCCGCCGATCTCGGCGTCCGTCCCCGTCATGTCCGAGATCTCCATGAGGGTGCGGAAATGCGAGCAGAGCGCGGAGAGGGCGGCGTTCTCGTCGAACCCCTTCTCCATGAGGTCGCCGAGGATCTCGAAGAAGGCCGAACTGTTCCCCTTCGACGCCGCCTGCGTGAGTTCGTAGATCTTATATTCCACGTCCTTTGCGACGTAATTTTCCACCGTCTCACGTGAAATGCGGCCACCATGTCCGAGGTAGAGGCTCAGTTTTTCCACTTCGAGCTTCATGCGCGCGGCGTCCTGGTTGCAATAGCGCACCATGAGGGGGACCGCGTCGCCGTCGATGGAGAGCCTGCTCCTTTTGACCACGCCGCACAGCCAGCGGCCGAGCGTCTCCTCCGTCTCCCTTCCGCAGTCCACGAAGACGACCCCGCTCTTGCGCTTCATATCCGTCCCCTTCTTTCCGCCCGCATTGACGATAAGGAGTACCGTCGTGGGGCAGGGGGACGCACAATAGGGCTTCAAGATATTCTCCCAATCCTTCTCCGAGGGATAGAATTCGT
The DNA here is from genome assembly GCA_947630605.1 of uncultured Clostridia bacterium. Classification (GTDB taxonomy): domain Bacteria; phylum Bacillota; class Clostridia; order Christensenellales; family Borkfalkiaceae; genus Gallimonas. Next base: position 16,462 of record CANRIO010000017.1, on the reverse strand, counting down.
AGATGCGCACGAGCCGCCTCTCGTCGAAGAAGGGCAGGGCGTTCAGGAGGGCGGAAAGTTTATAGAGCTCCTCCCCCTTGAGACTGTCCCCCTCGAGCCGCACATCGTTTAGGGCGGGCTGTGCGATCGCACATGCCGCGCGGATGGTCTCCACGGCGTGGTCGCGGAAGTACGCCTCCTCTCCCTCGAGAAGATAGACGGGGGCGAGCCCCTCCTCTTTGACAGTTTTTGCAAGCTGGACGAATTTCATAGCTTTTTGATTATACCACGGTGCAAAAAATATTTCAACCCCCCGCTTTGCCCGCCGATGAAGAGGTCTGCCCCGAGGGCGTCCTCCCCCTCGAAGTCTACTTCCACGACGAGGCCGCAAGCAAAAATCGCGAGTTTGGAACGGGAAGAATATGTGAAGGTGAGATCTCCCACCGTCTGCGTCCTGCCGAAGATAACTTCCCTCTCCCGAAGGCCCGTCGGGATCTCTTCGCAGGCATATACGTTTTCCGTATCGAGGAAGACGGCGCGGTTGATGCCCGCAAGTTCCTCCTCGGAGAGGACGAACACGCCGTCGAGCACCCCCGAATATCTTCTGCTTAAAAATCCCTCCGCATCCTCGGCGCCGATCTCCCCGTCGATGAGGAGGACGGCGGAGCTATCTGTGCGGACGAGGGCGGCCATGCCCGTATGCGAGGACCAGACGTCGATGCGCACGCCCGTGAAGACGACGTTTTCCAAGACGATACACACCCCGAAGAGAAATGCAAGCCCTGCCGCCGCACCAAGCCTCGGGATAAGTTTTAAGCGGAACTTTTCGGAGAGGATGAGAGAGGAGGTGAGCCACACGACCCCGCCCGCCCCGAGGGAGAACCCCGTGAGCGCGTAGCTGAAATCCCCCGCCGAGATGGCGAGAAGAAAGAGGGACAAGAGCCCCTTGGGCAGGGCGAGCAGCACCCCCGCGCCCGGCGGAATGGCGAGGGCGAGGAGGGAGAAGAGGAGGACGGTCAAAAAGAAGACGGGAAGAAGAGGGATGAGGACGAGGTTGAGAAGGAAGCCCCACAGCGAGAAGTACCCGAATGCGTCGAGCAAAATGGGAAAGGTGAAGAGCTGGACGGCGAGATTTGCCGAGAGATAGGAGGAGAGAAAGCGCGGACAGTGCGGGATCCTCTTGAAGAGGCGGGAAAGACTCCCCGAAAAGAGCGCGAGCCCCATACATGCCCCGAAGGAAAGGCGGAAGCCCGCCGAGAGGAAGTCGGAGGGATCGATGAGAAGGACGATGATGGCGGCGAGGGAGATGGACTGCGGGAAGTCGTATTTCCGCCCGTATGCGCGGTACAGCCCCACGACGGCGCACATGATGACGGCGCGGACGGAGGAGACGGTGAAGGCGCAGAATGCGCTGTAGAGCAGGGCCGCCCCGATCGCGGGGAAGACCCCCCACCGCCACTTTCGGAAGAGGAGGCGGACCGCCCCGAATAAAATTCCGATATGCAGGCCCGAGACGGCGAAGATGTGCGCGATGCCGCCCGTGCGCACTTCCTTCAGAAGTCCCTCGTCCATGCCCCGCGAATTGCCCGTGAGGAGGGCGTAGGCGACCTCGGCCTGCGCTTCGTCCATGTTGTTTTCCAGACGGTCGTAGAGGGAGGCGTTGATCTTCAAAAGCAGGTTTCGGCTCCTCGATATGCGGTCGTACGCGACGTCCGAAGAGGTGTAGCGGATGTCGCTGTAAAAGTTGTAACTTGCACTGCTGTCGTCGGACATGGGTAGCCCCAATTTCGTCACGGACACCTGAAAGCGCACGATATCGCCCGCGCGGGCCTCCTCGGAATTGATGACCACGGAGAGCTTCCCGCCGACGGGTTCGCCGTCGAAGGAGAGGTCGCCGAGGACCACATAGCTCCGCCCGCTTTGCACCGAAAAGGAGGTCACGGTGCCCGCCACGGTGTATTCGCCTCCCTCCTTTCCGCCGAGATATCTTGCGGTGTAGAGGTGCGCCGCGCCCGCGCCGATGCCGCCGAAGAGGAGCACGCAGACGAGGAGGGCCAAGAGCCTTTTCCACGAGAGCGGAAAGAGGGAAAATCCCAAAAAGACGGCACAAAAGAGAAAATCGGAGACCTTCAGGTCGCCGAGACGGATACGAAAATATAAAAAGATGCCGAAGATGAGCCCGAACGCGCAGAAGACGAGGAGGCGGAAGTTGATGCGCGGCAGACGCCTTGCTCCCTTCTTTTCCCGCTCTTCCATCGCACCGTTCCCCTTCTTTGGTATCTCCAACATTATAGGCGCGAAAATGCACTTTGTCAACCGAAAAAGGACGGGTGGTCTTCCATCCGTCCTTTTTTGCCATCCTTTTTTGACCAAACCGCGCCAAGGCGGGAATTTTTATGACCGCTCCATAAACGCCCCGATACGCGCCTGCACGTTCTCCTCGAGATTCTTATAGAAGAATTGGTAGTCGTAGTAGTGATACACCCCGACGTCCACAAAGCCGCCCAGCGTGTTGTTGTAGACGGCAGGGTCGATGTTTTCGTCCGGAACTTTCAGCGTGCCGCGCGCGGCGTCGATATACGCCCCCGTGAGATGTTCCTTTTCCTCCAACAGATTCCCGCTGATGTCAAAGAAGCAAGCACCCTTGTTTTCGCTCTTCTCCGCACGGGTCGTGTCCGTTTTCCAATTGAGCGGGTTGATGCAGAGTGCTTTTGTCCCCTCGGGGACGGTGAGCGAGCTTGTCACATCTTCCGCCTCGGTGTTGAAGGAGACGATGACGCCCGTGTCTCTTTCTCCCTCGGCGAAGTGCAGGCCGCTCTCCGTAAGTTCCTCCCCGGTGACGCGCCAGCCGATGGCATAGCACGCGACGAGAAGATCCTTCCTTACATCCGTAACCGCATTGCCGAAGAATTCCTTCATGAGGCGGATGCAGTGGTCCGCGCCCTGCGAAAAGCCCGCGAGGATGACGGGGCGCCCGCCGTTCCAATGCTCCATATAGTAGAGGAAGGCATTGCGCACGTCTTGATAGGCATAGGCGAGATATTCTTCGAGCGTCGCGCTCTCCAAGGAATAATCGTAGAGGACCGCCTGACGGTAGTAGGGCGCGAAGAAGCGGGCGTTGTCGTCGTAGATGCCCTTCTCCATGTCGATGGCTCCCTTGAAATAACGCCGCGCGCTCGTATAGGAGAAGTTCAGGATCTCCTGTCCCTCTTTGCCCGTGACGGCGGAGGGAGCGACGAAGAACACGTCCGCATCCTTGTCCGCATCTCCCGTCTCGGCATACACCCAATTGAAGGAGAGCGAATAGTCGAGCGTCGAGGAAACTTCCGTGACATGGGGCACGGGCACATCTGCATCGAGATCGGTGTAATAGACCTTCCACCCGTTTAACACCTGCCCGCCGTCGGACGCAAATTCTTTGACCGTGAAGGTGTTGTCCTCGTTCTTTTCGATCTTCGTGAACGGAGGGTAGTAGATCTTTCCGCCCTTCAAGTAGCCGAAATCATAGATCGCTATCGGGGTATAGACGTCTATCTCGTTCGACAGGAAGAACGCCCCGAAGGCATATTGGAAATCCGTAGAAAGGTCGGGCATAAAGTCAAAGACAAACCCTGCATAGGCGTCGTATATGTGAGTAATATTTCCGCTTTCGTCAAACTCAACGTGGATGAGAAAACCTTCCTCCTCATCTTTGAGGAACATCCAATCGTGTTCGCCGTTCAGCCCCGTTCCGAATATGTATCCAAGCTGCCGCACCGGTGTATGTGTGGGGTCGTCGGGGACATACGGGGTATAGATCTCCATGCCCTTTTTGAGGCCGAAAAGTTTGGCGGAATAGAGGATCGTCGACTTGGTGATGGCAATGGAGCCGCCGCCCTCCTCGTATCCGTTATCCACTTCGCAGGAGTTCGTCGTCCACGGAAGTTCCTCGGGGATGTATCGGATACATTTGACGAGCAGACAGCGCACGCCGTTCTTTTCGGTGATATAGAATTCCAAAGCATAGCCGCCGTCCCCGGGGATATAGTTATACCCTGCATAGAGATCGCCGTATGCGGGATCGTGATATCGGGGCGTATCGAGGATATGGGCATTGTAGACGTTGAGGCACTTCGTCTGCGTACGCGGAATTTCCCCGAATTGGATCCACCACATCTCGTGGCTGATCTGCACCCCGTCAAGCCCGAAATAGCCGTGGAAGGCGGTGTTCATCGCGCCCTCGTAGTCTTTGATCTCCTCGTCGGCGATAAATTCGCCATGAATCGTCACAAAGCTGTCTGTGCCCTGCGGATCCCAATCGAGGTCGACGTCATATTCGTGCCCCGCCCCGTCGGAAAGGACATAGCCATTCCCCCCTTCGGCGAGCGTAAATCCGCCCTTTACCGCCGCATTTCCCGCCCCGTCTTGATAAATGAGCGTGGCAAAGGCGCCGTCTGCGCTTCCCTCTATGGGCGTAAAGCGGAGGGTGATATCTTCGTCGAAATCGTGGTCTTCGCGCTCGGAGTCCTCGTCAAAGACGATCCGCCCCTCGACGGAGACTTCCTCCGCCGCCTCGACGTCGAAGGTGATCTTCCATGCTTCTTGGTCGAGCCCGAGCGAGACATTCCACGCCTCCCCGTCCGCATAGACGGTAAACTCTCCGTTCGCGCGCTTGACGACGAGGGGGTCTTCGAAGTATTGCGTCTGGCCGTCTTGCCCCACTCTGCCCAAGCCGAAGAGCATCGTAAACACAACTTCCTCCTCATTCGGGGCAATATAGAAGGCATCGTACCCCCACGTCTTTTCGGAATTCTGACGCCATACGCGGCAACCCATCTCCGCAGTTTCGGGTTTGATGTTCCCCTCTGCGTCCAATTCAAAATAAAATTCTTCGGCGCTTCCCTCCTCTTCGGATCCGGTAAAGCGGTAGAGCAGCCAATCTGTCGTGCCGTCGTTGCCGTAGGTGAGCGCGAGCTGGGGATAAAACCTCGCATAGAGTTTCCCGTCCGCCCCCTCAAATACGTCCTTCGCAAAAAGGGTCAGCGTCCCGTCCTCCGCCGCGCTCTCCTCTATCAGGTCGGAGGTATAGATCCGCACGCCGTTTTGCAGGTAGAAATCGCCGAAATAATGATGAAAATCGATAGTTTCTGCGTCCGCGGGGAAGAACTGCATATCATAAAAGAGGGCTTTGCGGACGCCATCTTTCTCGGTAATGTAGTAAAAGACGAGGTATTTGTTCCCGTCGTCACATTCGTGTGCGACCCAGGTGTTCCCCCTTGCGGACGTTCCGTCCCAGGTGCAATCGATCATCTCATCGTACTCGAGATAAAAGCGGAGATAGGGGCTCTCACTATGCCGCATCTCCTCGAAATTGTAAAACCACATCTTTCCGCTGACATCGAGGCTCCCCGCACCGAAGTAGCCCTCTTGGATATAGTGGCGGGAGCCATCTTCGTGCGTCTCGTAGTCCTCGATGGTATCGGCGACGATGAACTCGCCGTGCAATGTGGCGAAGTCATCTTTGGGGTTTGCGCAACCCCATGCAAGGTCGAGCGCGAAGCTCTTGCCGCTCTCATCTTTGAGAGAATAGCCGCTCTCGCCCCTTGAAAGCGTGAACCCGTCCGCCGTCACCTTCTCGTCCTCATGATTGACATACGAGACTGTGGCGGGAACGCCTTCCACTCCGCCCCGTTCGGCTTGAAGGAGAGGGTGATGTCGCGGGTATATTCGTCGGAATCGTCCTCTTCGAAGACGATCTGTCCCTCGACGGAGACTGTATCCTCCTTCTTGTTCCCGCAGCCGACGAGCAGTGCGCCGCACGTGAAAAGTGCCGCCGCGGAGCACATAAGAAGCATTCCTTTCAACCATTTCTTCATGATTTTTCTCCTCTCCCGCGCAAAATTTTTTGTTCGGGAAAACATGATTTTTTTCGACACATCGAGCCAAGCCCTCATGAAAATAATTCACGATGTGCTCTATTGTTTATTTTAGCACGGCAAAGGGTGATTTGCAACAGAATTTCTTTACTTTTCATCTTTCTTTTTCCCTCGGAGATCTCTTTGCGCTGCCCCTTTACTTTTGTCGGGAAATGGGATATACTTTATCGGAAGATAAGTGAGTAATCGGGGGGAGGCGGACGTTATAGAAGTGAAGATATCCGCCTTGGAGGAATGATATGAAAAAGAAACTTTTGATGGTATCTGCCTTTTTGATGTCTGCCATGCTGCTCTGCTCGGCGGCGTGCGGCATGGGAGGGAACCCCGGCAATGCCGACATAGAGGATCCGCCCAAAAAGGAGGAGCCTTCGACCCCGTCCGGAACGCTCGGCAAGGCAAAGAAGCTCGCAAGCTTCAACGGCAAGGTCCAGCCCCTCTCCTATGCGGAGCGGACTTCGGAGGAATTTCTCGCGCTGAAGGACAGCGCGGAACACTTTGCCGCGACCTTTACGGGGGCCGTGAGCGCGGCCTACACGCTTGGCGACAACTTCGCCGTCTCCCCCCTCTCCGTCTACATGGCGCTCTCCCTCGCCGCCGAGACGGCCGTAGGCGAGACGAAGGAGGAGATCCTCTCCGCCCTCGGGACGGATGAGGACGGGCTTCGCCGCGATTATTCTGCCCTCTATCGCTCCCTCGAGGCGGAATACCGCACGGATGAAGAGAACGGGAACAAGCTCATCGGGTGCGTCGATCTCTCCAATTCCGTGTGGGTGAACGACCTCGTCCTCGCAAAGCAGGACTGCCTCGACATCCTCGCCGACGACTTCTACTGCACGAGCTATTCCGCCGATTTCACCTACGACAACGAGCGTGCGAACAGGGCGGTGCGGGAATTTATCAAAGAGCAGACCCGCTCCCTCATCGACAAGGATTTCAGCCTCCCCGAGGAGACCCTCTTCGCTCTCATCAACACCCTCTATCTCAAGGATGTGTGGAACACCTTCGGCGCAGATCTCGGATATACGGCGGACAGCCACGCCTTTACAAATGCCGACGGCACCGTGACGAAAGAAAAACTTCTCATGGGGCAATATGTCGGGGGACGGAAGGTCGAGACGGACAGCTATACCCACTTCTATGCAAGGACGGCGAACGGCTACAAGCTCAAATTCATCCTCCCGAAGGGGAATCATACCGCACAAGAGCTGTGCACGGCGGAAGTGCTCTCCGAAGTCAACGCCATCGGCGAATACAACGTGATCGACGAGGAACAAAATATCCGCTATAATACGCGCTGTCTCTTCCCCGAATTTACCGCATCCTATGACGGGGACGTTATTCCCGTTCTCAAAGACGCCTTCAGGATCGAGGCCCTCTTCGACCCCATCTTGTGCGACCTCTCCGCAATGACGGACAAGGACGCCTATTGCAGCAGGGTACAGCATGTGACGAAGCTCAACGTGGATAAGACGGGCGTCGAGGGCGCCGCCGTCACCGTCCTCGTGAATGAAGCGACCTCCACGCCCCCTGTATACACGGACGTGTATGAGGACTTCCTCGTCGACCGCGCGTTCGTCTTCATCCTCACCGACCGCTATGACACCACGCTGTTTTCGGGGATCGTGAACAGGGTGTGAGGGGATACGCCGCGTCATGCTGAGGCGAAAGGGCTATACCATGTCCGAAACGGCCTATCCTCGAAGCATCCCGAAATACGAAGTCTGCGTTTTCATTGAGGGGATCCTTCGAAGAGATGCTTTATCGGACAGTCGTATTGGCGTAGTCGGCTACTTCGGGGCTTTGCCCCTCGTGCCGCCCTTCGACGACGATCAGAACGTGCGGGCGGGGCAGAATGACGCCTGCCCCCCTATGGTTACCGTTAAAACGCGGAGAAGCAAGCAAGACAAGGAGTGCGAGGCTTTTCGCAGCCCGCGTACTAAAGGCGTACGTGGGCAAGAAAAACGTAGCACGACGAAGTATTGCGCCGCTTATACGCGTTTCGCGTAATGAAAACGGAGCGCATAAAAAAGGATGGACCACACGGGTCCATCCTTTTTTATGCGCGACTTACTTTGTGCCAAACAGTCGATCGCCTGCGTCTCCGAGTCCCGGCAAAATGTAACCGTGGGCATTCAGCTCGCGGTCCAGCGTCGAGACGTAGACGGGGACGTCGGGGTGCATTTTGGCGACCGCCTCGATCCCCTCGGGCGCGGCAATGATGGCCATGAATTTGATGTGTTTCGCGCCCCGCTTCTTGAGGGCGGTGAGGGCGTCGCAGGCGGAGCCTCCTGTCGCGAGCATGGGGTCCACCAAAAAGACGGTCTTGTCCTCGATGCCGTCGGGAAGTTTGCAATAATATTCGCAGGGCTGAAGGGTTTTTTCGTCGCGGTACATGCCGATGTGCCCCACGCGCGCCGTCGGGAAGACCCTGTGCACTCCGTTCACCATCCCCAGCCCCGCCCGAAGGATGGGCACGATGGCGACGCTCTCCTCGGGAATGCGCCACTGCACCGTCTTTTCGAGGGGAGTCTCCACCTCGACGGGGACGAGCTCCACGTCGCGCATGCTCTCGTAGGTCATCATCGTGGTGATCTCCTCGATGAGTTCGCGGAATTCCTTCATCCCCGTGTTCTTGTCGCGGAGGATGGAGACCTTGTGTTTGATGAGCGGATGATCGAAGATAAAAATATTGGGATATTTTTGCATGCGCTCCCTCCTTTTTGATCGGGGCTCCCCTTGGTCATGGTGCCCCTCTCACAAAAAACAAGCCACCCATGTCCGAGGTATAGCTTGCAATTACAGGTATTGTATCACTTTTTGCCCCGCTTGTCAAGTGCTTGCCGCCCATCCAAGCTTTTCAAAATAAAAGTCCGAAAATGATTGACAAGAAAAAGAAATTGTTTTAAGATAATAGACGGATAGAATCTTTATGAGTCTTTCCGAGCGAGTACTTCGGACCACTCCCCAAGGGAGTTAAGGCCATACGGACAGCCGGGTCCACTGCCGATCGGCGGATCTTTCGCCTTATTGATCGAGTTAAAAGCTCGAATTTTATAAGTTGGTTACTTTATAACCGAATGCGCATCCTGTGTGCAGACTTGTGAAACGGTCAATAAGAGTGTAAAAGTATTTTTGCTTTCGACTCAAGAGCCTATCCCGGCCCCCAAATTTTAGGGGGATCCTCTCAAAAGATCGCAACCGGACAAGCTGTGCGCAAATGGCATGGCTTGTTTTTTTTCATGGAGGGAGAACATTGGAGCAGCGAAAGAGAAAACTCGACCAGACGCAGGCCCCCATCTATGAGGCCCTGAACACCTTCCGCGAGATGCGGGTGGTCCCCTTCGACGTGCCCGGACACAAGCACGGGAAGGGCAATCCCGAGCTCACCGCCTTTCTCGGCGAGAAGTGCGTCTCTATCGACGTCAACAGCATGAAACCGCTCGACAATCTCTGCCACCCCGTGTCCGTCATCGGCGAGGCGGAGGACCTTGCGGCGGAGGCCTTCGGGGCGGCGCATGCCTTCCTCATGGTGGGCGGGACGACGAGTTCGGTGCAGACGATGGTGCTCACCGCCTGCAAGCGGGGGGACAAGATCATCATGCCCCGCAACGTGCACAAGAGCGTCATCAACGCCCTTGTCCTCTGCGGCGCGGTCCCCATCTACGTCAACCCCGAAGTGCACCGCGGCCTCGGCATCTCTCTCGGCATGCGGCGGGAGAGCGTCGAGGCGGCCATTAAAGCCCATCCCGACGCCGTCGCCGTTCTCGTCAACAACCCCACCTACTACGGCGTGTGCAGCGACCTTTCCGCCATCGTGGAAATGGCACATGCGGCGGGCATGCTTCTCCTTGCCGACGAGGCGCACGGCACCCACTTCTATTTCGGCGAGGGAATGCCCCTCTCCGCCATGAAGGCGGGGGCGGACATGGCGGCCGTCTCCATGCACAAGAGCGGCGGCAGCCTCACGCAGTCCAGCCTTCTCCTCACGGGCCCCAACGTCAATGCGGGCTATGTGCGCCAGATCATCAACCTCACGCAGACGACTTCGGGGAGCTACCTCCTCATGTCCAGCCTCGACATCTCGAGAAGAAACCTCGCCCTCCGCGGAAGGCAGGTCTTCGCCCGCGTCGTCGCCATGGCCAACTATGCGCGGGAGGAGATCAACGCGATCGGCGGCTACTACGCCTTCGGAAAGGAGCTCTGTGACGGCAACGCCATCTTCGACTTCGACCCCACCAAGCTCTCCGTGCACACCCGTGAGATCGGCCTTGCGGGCATCGAGGTGTACGACATCTTGCGGGACGAGTACGGCATCCAGATAGAATTCGGCGACATCGGCAACATCCTCGCCTATCTCTCCATGGGCGACAGGCCACAGGAGCTCGAACGTCTCGTGAGCGCCCTCGCCGAGATCCGCCGCCGCTACCAGAAGGACAGCAAGGGCCTTTTGAGCCAGGAATACATCGACCCCGTCGTCGTCATGAGCCCGCAGGAGGCCTTCTATGCCAACAAGAAGAGCGTCCCGCTTTCAGAGAGCATCGGCGAAGTCTCGAGCGAGTTCGTAATGTGCTATCCCCCGGGGATCCCCATCCTTGCGCCGGGAGAGCGCATCACGAAGGACATTCTCGACTACATCGAATATGCGCGCGTCAAGGGCTGTTCCCTCACGGGCTCGGAGGATCTGAGCGTGCGCAACATCAACGTTCTCGCATAAAGGAGGAATACCATGGAGCTGTGGTTCAGCGAATTTCACGCACCCGACGTGAAGCATTCCATCCGGGTGGACCGCCACCTCTATTCCGAAAAGAGCGACTTTCAACAGATCGACATCTTCGATACCCCCGAATTCGGCCGCGTGCTCGCCTTGAACGGCAACGTCATGCTCACCGAACGGGATGAATTTATCTACGACGAGATGATCACGCACGTACCCATGTCCGTGCATCCCCACATCAAAGACGTCCTCGTCATCGGTGCGGGCGACGGCGGGGTACTCAAAGAACTCACCCGCTACGAGAGCATCGAGCGCATCGATCTCGTGGAGATGGATCCGCAGGTCGTCAACGCCTGCCGCATCTTTCTCCCCGAGAATGCCTCCCGTCTCGACGATCCCCGCGTGCACATCTTCTTCGACAACGCCCTCCGCTTCATCCGCCGCTGCACCGACCAATACGACCTCATCATCGTGGACTCCAACGACCCCTTCGGTCCCTCCGAGGGGTACTTCTCCCGCGAGTTCTACGGGATCTGCTACAACGCCCTCCACGAGGACGGGATCATGGTCAACCAGCAGGGAAGCCCCTTCTACAAGCACGACGCCGACGCCATGAAGCGCAGTCACAAGCACATCGTGAACACCTTCCCCATAAGCCGCGTCTATCAGGCCCACATCCCCACCTATGCCGCGGGCTATTGGCTGTTCGGCTTCGCGAGCAAACGCTACCACCCCATCGAGGACTTTGACCCCGAACGGTGGAAGAAGCTGCACCTCGAGACCAAATATTACACGACCAAACTGCACATCGGCTCCTTCTACCTTCCCGCATACCTCGAAAAAATGCTCGAGGAGGTGGAATGATGAAGCCCAATATCGAGAATTTTTTGGGGTGCGACGCCCCCTTTGAGGAGGCGGACATCGTGCTCTTCGGCGCCCCCTTCGACTCGACGACGAGCTTCCGCCCGGGTGCACGCTTCGGTCCCTCCGCCATGCGCCATGAGAGCTTCGGGCTGGAGACTTACAGCCCCTATCAGGGCAAAGATCTTCTCGACATCAAAGTCTTTGACAGCGGGGACCTGGAGCTTTGCATCGGCGACGCCGCCCTTGCCCTTACCGAGATCGAGGAGCGGACGGAAGAAATTCTGCAGAGCGGAAAGTTCCCCCTCCTTCTCGGCGGGGAACATCTCGTGACGCTCGGCGCCTTCCGCGCGGTCTTCAAAAGATACCCCGGCGTGCACGTCATCCAATTCGACGCGCACTGCGACCTTCGCGATGACTATCTCGGGGCGAAGCTCTCCCACGCCTGCGTGATGCGCCGCTGCCATGACCTTGTCGGCGACGGAAAGATCCATCAGTTCTGCATCCGGAGCGGGGACAGGACGGAGTTCGAATTCGCAAAGGAACACACCGACCTCCACCCCTTCGGCTTCGACGGCCTCGAAGAGCTTGCAAAAGCTCTCAAAAAGTCGGGGGAGCCCGTCTATCTCTCCATCGATCTCGACTGCCTCGACCCCGCCCTGTTCCCGGGCACGGGTACCCCCGAGGCGGGCGGCGTGAATTTCAACGAACTTCTCTCCGCCATTCTGACGGTATGCAAAAACGTGCATCTCGTCGGGGCGGATGTCAACGAACTTGCCCCCACGCTGGACGCGAGCGGCGTCTCGACGGCGACGGCATGCAAAACATTGCGCGAGCTTCTTCTCGCGCTCGGAAAATAGGAGAATATCATGAGCAGAGTTCTTATCATCGGCTGCGGCGGCGTTGCGTCCGTCGCCATCAGAAAGTGCTGCACGGTGCCCGAAGTGTTTTCGGAGATCTGCATCGCGAGCAGGACGAAGGCGAAGTGCGACGCCCTCGCCGCGGAGCTTGCCCCCACGACTTCTACGAAGATCACGACGGCAAAGGTAAATGCGGACAGTTTGGAGGAGCTTGTCGCCCTCATCGGAGCTTACAAACCCGACCTCGTGATGAACATCGCCCTCCCCTATCAGGACCTGACGATCATGGACGCCTGCCTTGCCTGCGGCGTCAACTATATGGACACCGCCAACTACGAGCCCGAGGACACCGACGATCCCGCATGGCGGAAGATCTACGAAAAGCGCTGCAAGGAGAAGGGCTTTTCGGCCTATTTCGACTACAGCTGGCAGTGGGCCTACCGCAAGAAATTCGAGAAAGCGGGCCTCATCGCCCTCCTCGGCTGCGGCTTCGACCCCGGCGTCACGCAGGCCTATTGCGCCTATGCGAAGAAGCATGAGTTCGACACCATCGACACCATCGACATCCTCGACTGCAACGGCGGCGACCACGGCTATCCCTTTGCCACCAACTTCAACCCAGAAGTGAACCTTCGCGAAGTCTCCGCCCCGGGCAGCTACTTCGAGGACGGCCATTGGGTGGAGATCCCCGCGATGAGCGTGAAGCGCGAGTACGACTTTGACGGCGTCGGCATGAAGGACATGTACCTCCTCCACCACGAGGAAATCGAATCGCTCGCCGAAAATATCCCCGAGGCAAGGCGCATCCGCTTCTTCATGACCTTCGGACAGAGCTACCTCACGCACATGAAGTGCCTCGAAAACGTCGGCATGCTCTCCACCACCCCCGTCATGTTCGAGGGGAGGGAGATCGTTCCCATCAAATTTTTGAAGGAACTTCTGCCCGACCCCGCGAGCCTCGGCCCGCGCACCCACGGCAAGACCAACATCGGCTGCATCTTCACGGGCAAGAAGGACGGCAAGGAAAAGACATACTATATCTACAATATCTGCGACCATCAGGAATGCTATAAAGAGGTCAAGAGCCAGGCGATCAGCTATACGACGGGCGTCCCCGCCATGTGCGGCGCGCTCATGCTCCTCACCGGCAAATGGACGCAAAAGGGCGTCCACACCGTGGAAGAGTTCGACCCCGATCCCTTCCTCGAAGCACTCGAAAAGTACGGCCTCCCCAAAAAGGAGAGCTTCTCTCCCGTCTTGGTGAAGTGATGAGACCCGACCTCCGCCCCCCGTTTTTGATGCTCGAAGGCGGCGATCCGAACGCCCTCTTCGCGGACATGCCTACCCCGTCTTTCGTCATTGATGAAAAAAGTCTCATGCGGAACGGGGAGATTTTGGCTACCGTCGCACGCAGTGCGGGGTGCAAAATTTTGCTCGCGCAAAAGGCCTTTTCCAACTTTGCCTTCTATCCCCTTCTTTCGAATTATCTCGCGGGGACGGAGGCGAGCGGCCTCTTCGAAGCCCGCCTCGGCAGCGAGGAGATGGCGGGGAAAGAGGTGCATGTCTTCTCTTGCGCTTACCGCGAGGAGGAGTTCGGAGAGCTCTTGCGCTATGCCGACCATATCGTCTTCAATTCCCCCGCCCAGCTCAAAAAATTTGGGAAGCGGGCGAAGGACGCGGGGAAGGAAGTGGGCCTTCGCATCAATCCCGAATTCTCCACGCAAAAAGGGCATGCGATCTACGACCCCTGTGCTCCCCTCTCCCGCCTCGGCACGACCCGCGCCGTCTTCGAAAGGGAGATGACAGAGGAGCTTTTGTCCCTCCTCGACGGACTGCACTTCCACACCCTCTGCGAACAGAATTCGGACGCATTGGAGGGTACCATGTCCGCGATCGAGGCCAAATTTTGCGATATTTTGCCCCGCATAAAGTGGCTCAATATGGGTGGCGGGCACCACATCACAAGGGCGGATTACGACCGTGAACGCCTCATAAATATCGTCAAACGGGTGCGTGAAAAATACGGCCTCGAGGTCTACCTCGAACCGGGGGAGGCGGCCGCCCTCAACGCCGGTCTTCTTCTATGCCGCGTCCTCGACATCGTGCAAAACGGGGAGGACGGGATCGCCATTCTCGACACGAGCGCGGCTTGCCACATGCCCGACGTTCTCGAGATGCCCTATACGCCCCCGCTCTATGCTGAAAGCGATGAGGGAAAATTTCGCTACCGCCTCGCAGGCCCCACCTGCCTCGCGGGGGACGTCATCGGCGATTACCGCTTTGATGCGCCGCTGAAGGAAGGCGACCTCCTCGTCTTCGGCGACATGGCGATCTACACGACCTGCAAGACCAACACCTTCAACGGCATGCCCCTCCCCGACATCTGGAAACGGGACAAAAGCGGCAAGCTCACCCCTCTCGCCCGTTTCGGCTACCACAATTTCAAGTCCCGTTTGGGCTAAAGTCCCAAGGCATTCTAAATCGCGTCCTTCCGAGGTTCAAGCCATTCTGATTACGTCATTCCGAACGCAGTTGAGGAATCGCCTTATTATAATGTGGTGATGCTTCAACAAGTTCAGCATGACGATTTTAGAGATGCCGTCTCACCCCTTAACTCCCCCTCCCGCGGAGGGGTTCTTCACTTCATCCCAAGCCCGCACCGCCCCTCTCCTCATCCCGAACGCATGTCTTTTTTCCCTCATCTCGACGTAGCATGTCTTTTTTCCCTCATCTCGACGTAGCATGTCTTTTTTCCCTCATCTCGACGCCGCGCCGTCCAAGGACGGCGCGGCGGAGGAGACCCCTACAGACCCATGATGCCTTCTACCTTTTGGGAGAAGTTTTCGAGACGCGGGAAAAACTTTGCGAGAAATTTGAAAAAAGATGAGAAAAATGCTTGATAATTCGGCCGAGGTTTGATAAAATAAGGGTGACATTGGGGTGTCGCCAAGCGGTAAGGCAACGGACTCTGACTCCGTCATTCGTTGGTTCGAATCCAGCTACCCCAGCCAAAGCAAAACCCCCGACGGTGCGTCGGGGGTTTTGCTTTCAATCTTGTATTTTTTGCGTAAATTTATTGCTCTACAATCATTGCCGTCAAAGAAAACGAGGTTCTTAGTACCATTATCTTATTTGCGACGGTTTGCATCATTCTGCCACTTTGATCTCTTTCAAATGCTCCTTAGTGGCGCGGATCGCTGCATTGTGCGCACTTTCTATGACAGAATCATTTTGGTAGAATGTCTCCAGATATGCTTGCGGAAGGCCCCTCTTGGGGTCAAATACCCGATCGTAAAGCTCGAACTGTTCTCGGCAAAGCGTAATAAATTTCATGAACTGCCTTGCAATATCCTCTTCGATAAACGCCAAAGAACTCCCATAGACGTCCATAAAAGTATTCATGCAAGTGATAAAATGGTCATAGTATGAGTCATGCCGGGCGATGAGTTCCGCCTGATTTTGAAGCAGGCTTTTCTCAAAGGGAAGGATTGAAAAACAGGTCAAAAGGAGCCTATGGCTCGACTGTGTGATATTTTTGATCGCATCGATCTCGATATCATATTGGACCTTGGAGATATATGTCAATTTTTCATTGGTCGCTTTCACTGCCTCAAGCTCGCATGACAAGGCATTCTTATATTCCTCTATGTCCTTTTGATATTCCGCCTTCTGCTTCTCCAATATTTTATTTGCCCACATCTTGCCGAAAAAAGAGGACAACGCCCATATGATCGCCCCCGCGCCGCCGACGCTTGCGATACATGTCGCAACGATTTTCAGGATGTCTTCCCACAACATCTCTTTGTCTCCTTGGTGTTCGATAATGGTTGCCCTGCGGCCCTTCGCCTTTGGGCTTTATTTATTCTACCACATTTTCAGAAAAAAACCTATGAAATTTTCTCAATTTCAGATAATTTCCAAATTGTGAGCAGGGTGGCTCAGGGGATGGATCATCTTTCCAAAGACGAGCAAGATGCGTACGTCATTGCCCACAATGCCGTAAATTTGGAGACGGGGTTTGATGACGGCGTTCTTTATGAGGAATTGAAAAAGCTTCAGAATTATGACTTCAGAGAATTCGGAATTTACGAAAATTATCTTCATGCATTGCAAAAAACGCAGAAGGAGCTTTA
>CANRIO010000016.1 GCA_947630605.1 uncultured Clostridia bacterium | reverse complement strand
TCTTTGAGGAGAATATCCAAAAGCTCCGCGCTGATGTCGAGCAGATTATTTTCTTTTACGTCAACGGTTTCTATCATCTTCAAAATCCATTATAACACATTTTTGGGGAAAAGCGAAATAAAATCGTGGGGAAATCGGGAGGGCGGAGGGAAATTCGTCGTTCTTATTGTCGGTGGCCATGAGGGGCATGTCGTCGAGCCGAGAGGCAAACGGGAGATAAGCGGGGCCAGACAGGAGATAAAACGGGAGATAAGCGGGGAAAGTGGGGGTAAAAAATGTTTGCAATTCGGGCGGGGGTGTGGTATACTTTTGCCCGAAAGGTAGAAGGTATGAAAGACGGAAGGGTGCAAGGGAAGGTCATCGCGGGGAAGCGGTTCGGGGAGGAGCGTGCGCTCTATCTTCTCGACGGGGCGGTGGTGGAAAATTGCCGCTTCGAGGGGGAGGAGGACGGCGAGTCCGCCCTCAAGGAATGCAGCCGTATCTCGGTCATGGGGTGCTTCTTTGACCTGCGCTATCCCCTCTGGCATGGGAAAGAGGTCTCCATCGAGCGCTGCACCCTCTCGAAAAACTGCCGTGCCGCCCTCTGGTATGACCGGGGCGTTGCGATAAAAGACAGTTTTCTCGGCGGCATCAAGGCCCTTCGGGAGTGCCGCGGCGTCTCTTTGGAAAGGGTGGAGGCGGACTCCCCGGAGCTTTGCTGGCGATGCAAAGATATCTCTCTCAAGAATAGCAAAGTGACTTCGGAATATGCCTTCTTCGAGAGCAAAAACCTCTCCTTCGACCATCTCACACTCAGCGGGAAATACTCCTTCCAATACACCAAAGACCTCACGATGGCGCACTCCCATCTCAAGACGAAGGACGCCTTCTGGCACACAAGGAATGCGGTCGTCTCGGACAGCGTTCTCGAGGGGGAATATCTCGGCTGGTACTCGGACGGGCTCACCCTCATCCGCTGTAAAATTTCGGGCACGCAGCCCCTCTGCTACTGCAAAAATCTCAAACTTATCGACTGCACGATGGAGGGGTGCGACCTCGCCTTCGAATACAGCGACGTCGAGGCCGACCTGCGCGGGGGCATTGCCTCCGTCAAAAATCCCAAGAGCGGCCGCATCACGGCGGACAGGATCGGGGAGATCGTTCTCTCGGACAGCAAATACAAAGCGGGAGCGAAGATAGAAGTCCGCACCGCAAAGGAGTGTTAAATGGAGACGTTGCAATTAGAGAAAAGTTGGGATAAGACCTTCCCGAAGAGTGAGAAGGTCGTGCACACGAAAGTTACCTTCCATAACCGCTATGGGATAACGCTTGCCGCGGACATGTATGTCCCCAAAGGGGCCGAAGGCAAACTTCCCGCCGTGGCCGTCTGCGGCCCCTTCGGCGCGGTCAAGGAGCAGTGCGCAGGGCTGTATGCGCAGACGCTTGCGGAGCGGGGGCTCGTCACGATCGCCTTCGACCCCTCCTTCACGGGTGAGAGCGGCGGCTTCCCCCGCAATGTGGCCTCCCCCGACATCAACACCGAGGACTTCTCGGCGGCGGTGGACTTCCTCTCCTGCAACGAAAGGGTGGATGCGGGAAAGATCGGCATCCTCGGCATCTGCGGCTGGGGCGGAATGGCTTTGAATGCCGCGGCGATGGATACGAGGATCAAGGCGACGGTCGCCTCCACGATGTATGATATGTCGCGGGTGAATGCGAACGGCTACTTCGACAGCGAGAATTCCGCCGAGGCTCGCCGCGAAAAGAAGGAGGCTTTGAACGCACAGCGGACGCGCGACTATGCGGCCGGAAGCTATCTTCGCGCGGGCGGCGTCGTCGACCCGCTCCCCGCGGACGCGCCCTTCTTCGTGAAGGACTATTTTGACTACTACAAGACAAAACGAGGGTACCATGTCCGCAGTCTGAACTCCAATTTGGGGTGGAATGCGACCTCTTCCCTCTCCTTTATGAACATGCCCATCCTCACCTATGCGGATGAGATCGAGAGCGCCGTCCTCCTTGTGCACGGCGAAAAGGCGCACTCCCGCTACTTTTCCGAGGACGCCTTCAAAAGGCTCAAGGGGGACAATAAGCAGCTTCTCATCATCCCCGGCGCGGTGCACACCGACCTCTACGACGGGGGCGGGAAGAACGCTATCCCCTTCGACAAGATCGTATCCTTTTTCAAAACCTACCTCAACTGAACTTTTTTCATCAGAAAAGGCGCCCGACCGCATTGGTCGGGCGCCGATTTTTATGAAAAATTTTATGCGGTGCGGCCGCTGCGCAAAATTCCCTCCACGATCTCTTTGAGATCTCCCGGGGCGTCCTGTTCGTCACGATCGCCGATGACGGCGTTCTTCAGGGCGTTCATGCGCGCGTCGAGGGCGGCGCTCTCCTCGGCACAGGCAAAGAGTTCCCGCCTGACATCATCGGAAAGTTCGAAGCCCTTCTTGTAGCCGAGTTCGTGCTCGAGGGTCGCCCAGAAGTCCATGGCGATGGTGCGGAGCTGGATCTCCACCTTCATCTCCCTCCTTCCCCCGAAGAGGAAGATGGGCGTTCTGACAATGAGGTGCAAGCTCCTGTAGCCGTTGGGCTTGGGGTTTGCGATGTAATCTTTGCGCTCGACGAGGAGGACGTCGTCCTGCGCGAGGAGCACTTCGGAGAGCTCGTAGACGTCCTCGATGAAGGAACAGATGACGCGCACGCCCGCGACGTCGTTCAAATTCTCCTCGATGGAGGGGACGGTGACGGGAAAGCCGCGGCGGAGCAGTTTTTTGATGATGCTCTCGGGCGTCTTCAGTCTGCACTTGATGCTTTCGATGGGATTGCGCGCCCACCGCGAGGCGCGTTCCTCGTTGAGGACGCGGAATTTCGTCTCGATCTCCATCATCGCACAGCGGTAATAGGACATGAGCCGTGTAAGCTCCTTCCGCTGGGCGTCGAACTGTTCGATCGCGCTGTCTTGCCTCTCTTCTTCGGTCATGGTATCCTCCTTCTTCGTTTAAGCGGTTGCAAATTGGCTGTTGTAGAGTTCGGCGTAGAAGCCGTTTTTTGCGAGAAGTTCCTCGTGGTTGCCCTGCTCGACGATGTCGCCGTCGCGCATCACGAGGATTTTATCGGCATTGCGGATGGTCGAGAGCCTGTGGGCGATGACAAATGACGTCCTCCCCTCCGTCAGTTTATCCATGGCGCTCTGGATGACGAGCTCGGTGCGCGTATCGACGGAGGAAGTGGCCTCGTCGAGGATGAGAAGGGGAGCGTCCTTCACCATGGCGCGGGCGATGGTGAGCTGTTGGCGCTGGCCCTCGGAGAGGTTCAAAGCGTCCGAGACGCGCGTGTCGTACCCCTTTGGAAGGGCCTGTATGAAGTGCTTGAGGCCCACCGCCTCGCAGATCTTATCCAGCTTTTCCTCGGGCACGTCCCTCTGGTTGAACACGAGCTTTTCGCGGATGGTGCCGCCGAACAGCCAGGTGTCCTGCAAGATCATGTCGAAGAGGGCGTGCACGTCCTCCCGCTTCATCTCCTTCGTCGGGACGCCGTCGATCCTGATGTCCCCCTCGCACTCGTAGAAGCGCATGAGGAGGTTGACGATGGTCGTCTTGCCCGCCCCCGTGGGGCCGACGATGGCCACCTTCTGCCCCGCTTGGAGCTTCACCGAGAAGCCGTGGATGATCTCCTTTTCGGGGGTGTAGCCGAAGCGCACGCCGTCGAATTCCACCTCTCCCTTCACATCTTCGAGCTTGCGGGTCTTTTCTTCCTCCCCCGCCATCTCCTCGGAATCGACGAACTCGAACACTCTGCGCGAGGCGGCCGAGGCCTGCTGGAGGGAGGTCATCGACTGCGCGAAGGTCGCGAGCGGCTGTGAAAAGAGGCGGGCATAGAGGACGAACGCCATGATCGTGCCGAGCATGTCGGGGGTGTTCCCGCCTAGCGCGATGGCGACGCCCACGATGAAGATGAGCGCGTAGGAAAGATTGCCGACGAAGTTCATGATGGGCATCATCATGCCCGACAGAAATTGCGAGCGGGCGTTGTCCACGAAGAGGTCGCCGTTCGTCTTGCAGAACTTCTTCCGCTCATATGCGTTGCCGCCGAAGGAGCTGACGATGAGATGGCCCGTGTAGACCTCCTCGATCTGTCCGTCCATGACGCCGAGGTCGACCTGTTTGCGGTTGAAGTACTTCTGCGATTTTTTGAGGATGATCCCCATGAAGAGGAAGCCGAAAAGGGAGACGCCGATGGTGACGAGGGTGAGCTGCCAATTCGTCGCGAACATCTTATAGATCGCACCGATGAAGAGGGCGAGCGCGCTCGTGAGGTTGGCGATGCTCGAGCCGAGCGTCTGCGAGATCATGTCCACGTCGTTGGTGACGCGGGACAGAAGATCCCCCTTCGTCGCTCTGTCGAAGTAGTTGAGGGGCACGAGGCCGATCTTTTTATCGATCGCGGAGCGCAGTTTTCTCGAGGCCCCTTGCGTGACCGTTGCCATCAGAAATTGGCTCGCATAACCCGCCGCGGCGCCCACGGCATAGATGATGAGAAGATCGTAGCAGACGGAAAGGAAGGCACCCATGTCCACGCCCGAGGGCCTCATAATGCCCGCAGTGAGCGCGGAGGTGAGGTCGGAGATCTTCTTTGGCCCGATGACAGTGCAGACCGCTCCGCCCACCGCAAAGAGGGTGGAGATGAGGATCGTCGCGAGATATTTCTTGCAGAAGACGAAGAGTTTCCGGAGGGACTTTACGTCCATCTTTTCTTTGGGCATGCGCCTCATTTTTTTCATGTGAGCGGGCATCAGAGTTCCTCCTCCGAGAGCTGGGATAGCGCGATCTCGCGGTAGACGGGGCAGGTCGCAAGCAGCTCTTCGTGCGTGCCGATCCCTGCCGCCCTTCCCCCGTCGAGGACCAAAATTTTGTCGGCATTCTTGACGGTGCCGATGCGCTGGGCGACGATGACCACCGTCGTCTCCGCGAGCTCTTCCTTTAAGGCGCGGCGCACGAGCATATCCGTCTTGAAGTCGAGAGCGGAGAAGGAATCGTCGAAGATGACGACCTCCGCATCCTTGAAGACGGCGCGGGCGATGGAGAGGCGTTGCTTCTGCCCGCCCGAAAAATTCGTCCCGCCCTGTGCAACTTCGGCGTGGATGCCCTCCTCGAGGTCGTTCACAAAATCGGCCTTTGCGACGGACAGGGCGCGGGCAATGCGCGGATCGTCGTCCAAGGGCTCCTCCTCGGCCCCATAGGTCACGTTGGATTTGATGTCCCCCTTGAAGAGGACGGCCTTCTGCGGCGCGATGGAGATCTTTTTGGTGAGCGTCTCCTTGGTGAACTCCTTGACGTTCACGCCGTCGAGGAGCACCTCCCCCTCCGTCGCGTCATAAAAGCGGGGAATGAGGTCGATAAGCGTCGTCTTGCCCGCACCCGTCGCCCCGACGATGGCGAACGTCTCCCCTTTTTCCACCTTGAAGGAGATGCCCTCGAGGCACTTTTCGCCCCCCTTCTCGTAGTCGAAGGAGACGTCTTTGAACTCAATGCACCCCACCATGTCCGTGATCGGGTCTTCGGAAGGATATAAGATGGCGGGCACGGTATTCAAAACTTCGTTGATACGTCTGGCCGAGACCATCGTGCGGGGAAGGAGGACGAAGATCATGATGAGCATCATGAACGCCCCCACGACCTGCAGGGCATACTGCGAAAAGGCCGCCATCTCGCCGATGACCTGCGCCCGCTGAATGGCGGCAAGAGGGCCCGTGGCCTCATTCATGAGGAGGGCCGCGATCCAATAGATGGCGAGGGAGAGCCCGCTCATGCAGAGGGTCATCGCGGGCATCAGAAGCCCCATCATGCGCGCCGTGAAGAGGTTGTTCTTCGTGACGGCGGTGTTGACCTTCTCGAATTTCCCCTCGCGGAAGGCCTCCGCATTGTATGCGCGGATGACGCGCACGCCGCTGATGTTCTCGCGGGTGATGTCGTTGAGATCGTCGGTGAGCCTTTGGATCTTCTTGAATTTGGGATAGCACAGCCCGACGATGACGGCGAGCATGACGACGATGGCGACAACGGTGATGATGACGGCCGCCGTCCACCTGATATCGGAGACGGAGATCTTGCAGATCGCCCATATCGCCATGACGGGCGCACGGACCGCGACCTGCAGCCCCATTGCGACGAGCATCTGCATCTGCACGACGTCGTTGGTCGTCCGCGTGATGAGACTGGGCGTCGTGAAGCGGTTCATCTCCTCGCTCCCGAACTCGGAAATTTTATCGAAGAGTTTCTCGCGAAGCGTCTTTGCGAAGTCGGCCGCGATGTGCGAGACGAACCACCCGCAGATGATGGCGGCCGCGAGACTGCCCGCGGCGCATGCGATCATGAGCCCGCCGTTTTTCCACGCCTCGGCCATCGTGATGCTCCCCGCCGAGATGCCCGAAGAGAGTTTTTCGGTGAACTCGGGCATGGTGATCTCCAGCCAGACCTGGAAGATGATGAGCCCCACGCCGACGGCAAAGAACGCCCAGTCCTTCTTTTTGAGATATTTCAGGATCTTCAAACTCTGCCCTCCCTCTTAAGAATTAAGTCCCAAGATATTTATTATATTCTAAAATGGTAAATTTTGTCAACTGCTTTACGATAGCCGTGCATGAAAGTATCATGAAAAATTTCGGAGTGAGGCGATGCGGCGGCTTTACAACGCTTTCTCCCTGTGGTATAATTCGGACGAGGAAAAGAGCATGATCGAAGAGAATGTCAAAAGTCTTTTGAAAGAGATCGAAGGCGGGAACGCCCTCGGGGAAAAAGTCACCCTCGTCGCCGCGACCAAGACGCGCTCGGCGGAGGAGATCCAACGGGCGATAAATGCGGGGATCTCGGACGTGGGCGAGAACAGGGTGCAGGAGTTCCGCGAAAAGCACGGGAAGTTTTCGGGCGCGCGGGAGCACTTCATCGGAAGGCTGCAGCTCAATAAGGTGAAATACCTCGTCGGGAGGGTCGCCCTCATCCAGTCGGTGGACAGAATGGAGCTCGCCGAGGAGATCTCAAAGCGGGCAGAGAGCCTTCATATCGTGCAGGAAGTGCTTCTCGAGATCAACGCGGGCGGGGAGGAGACGAAGGGCGGATTTTCGCCCGGGGAGGGCATGGCGGCCTTCCGGCGTATAAGAGAACTTCCGGGGCTGCGACCCGTCGGGTTCATGGCGATGCTCCCCGCTACGGAGGACGAAAAGGCCCTTTCTCCCCTCTGCGACAGCATGCGTTCGCTCTTCGACGCGGCAAAAAAAGAGGATACCCATGTCCGCTATCTCTCCATGGGCATGAGCGGAGATTGGAGGCTGTGTCTCGGACATGGTGCCAACATGATCCGTCTCGGCACTGCGATCTTCGGAAAAAGATAATTCGCAGATCTTGTTTTGCTCATTGAATATCAGCTCTCATATAATCAAAAAAGCCGCGTTTGCGCGGCTTTTTTGATTTGGAAAACTTTATATTTCTTCGATGTAAGCGACGCAGTCGAGGGCGGAGAGAGCCTTGACGAGGTCGGCGTGCGGCTTCTTGCGAAGGTCCTTATCGACGACGGTCATCGACACGGTATACACGCCGAGGCCGGAATTGGCATAGGCGGGGTTGATCTCGATATTGTCGATCTTCAGCCCGAACTCGCGGATGGTCGACGTGAACTCCTGCAGAAGGTTGCGCCCCTTGAGCTCGAGGTGCACTTCGAAGTGGTCGGAATGCGCCTTGTTGGACTTCTCGAGGTGGGTGAAGAGGGTGAGGCAGAGCATGAGGACGCCGTAGGTGATGAGGGCGACCGTATAGAGGCCGAGGCCGAGGACGACGCCGATGATCGCGGTCGCCCAGAGCGCGACGGAGGTCGTAAGCCCCTTGAGCTGGTTCTTGGAGCTAAAGAGAATGGTGTTCGCCCCGAGGATGGCGACGCCGATGATGGTGGCCGCCGAGAGGAAGGGAAAGCTCACATTGCAGGCCAAAATAAGATACAAGTCCGCAATGGACACCGCCGTGGAGGCCAGCCCCACCACGATGAAGGTCCTAAGGCCCGCCGCATGGCGGTTGCGGGCGCGTTCGCACCCCAAGATCGTCGTAAAGACGAGGATGACGGCGATCTTCAGAACGACCGACCAGACGCCGATCCCCTGCGACCATTCCCCCATGACGTCTGCAAGCCAATCTTTCATTTCTTACCTCCTGTTTTTGAACTTCCTGCGCATATAGTCGGATGTCATCTCCCCCTCCGTTTCGTCGGCGGCGTCCATGAAGGCGGCCTCCTCGGGGGAGCGTGCATAGCGCTTTTTCTCCAATTCCCTTTCGATCTCCAGAAGCCTTGCCTCCAACGTCTCCACCTCCTTGGAGACGCCCTCCGTCGAGACGGGCGGGACTGTCTCGGGGGGAGGAGTTTCCGCCTCCTCCGCCGCCGTCGCCTCCGCACGCGGGCCGTAGGAGCCCGAAAGGTAGAGCGAGAGCTTCGCGAGGGCGGGGCCGACGAGCTCATACAGGATGCTCGAGGAGAGGATGATGGTCTGAAGGGTGCTTCCCATATCTCCCCCCAGGATGCGTGCTGCCATCGCGGCGAGGCCGATCGCGACCCCCGCCTGCGGGGCGAGGGCGAGGCCCAAATTGTTTCGCACCCTCTTCGGTTCCCTTGTGATAAGGCAGCCGAGGTAGGCGCCGCCGTACTTCCCGCCGAGGCGGACGACGAAATAGAGGACGCCCACGACGATGAGGGGCACCGCGCCCACCATGGTATGCACGTCGAAGAGGGCGTCGAGGTCGAACTCGATCCCCGATTTTACAAAGAATAAAAGCAGGATGGGCGGGGAGAAATAGTTGAGCTGTTTGAAGAGTTTCTCATCGCCCGAGGCGTTGATATACACCATGCCCATGGTCATGCACCCGAGAAGGGGCGAGACCTCAAGCGCGGCCCCCACGCCGCAGATGACGAAGAGGAAGGCGACCGCAACGATGAGGCGGTTATCCGTCGAGTGCCGCTTCATGAGGAATTTGAGGAGAAAACCTAAAAGCACCCCCACGCCGATGAGGACGATGTTCCATGCGATGGGAAGGAGGATGTCCCCCGCCGTGACCGAGGAGCCGAGCGAGGCCATTGCCACGGACATGGCGACGGAGAAGGCGACGAGGCTGACGACGTCGTCGAGGGCGACGACGGTGAGGAGGGTGTCCACAAAGTGCCCGCGCGCCTTCGTCTGGCGGATGGTCATGAGGGTGGAGGCGGGGGCGGTCGCCGAGGCGAGCGCGGCGAGGATCATGGAGAATGCGAGCCCGAGCCTCAAAATAAAATAGGTGAGAACAAAGACGAGCACGGACGCGATGAGGGCCTCGAGGAGGGTGATGACCGCGACCTTTTTCCCGTTCTTCTTCAGGACGGACAGGCGGAAATACTCCCCCGCCGAAAAGGCGATGAAGGCGAGTGCGACGTCGGAAATAAATCCCATGCCGCCCGTGACGGTCTTGGGGACAAAGCCAAGGCAGTGCGGCCCCAAAACGATGCCCGCGAGGATGTAGCCCGTGACATTGGGAAGACGCAGAAGTTTTGTGATGCGCGTGAAGAGGAAGCCCACGATGAGCATGAGGGCGACGGAGATGACGACCGCCGCGACGCCCGAAGAGCCGCCCGTAAGCTGCGCATAGAATTTATCGAGCAAGTTTCCCCCTTCCTCCGGTGAAAGATGAAAAGAAACGGACGCACTGCCCGCCTCCGACTTCCCCGAAGGGTGCTATTATTCTACTCTATGCGGGGGAAATTGTCAATAGCGGTTTGCGTTTTTTTTGCGAAAAAATCGGGGAAAATCTGCAATTTTCGCCATATATCGCATGTTTTCGCGGGAAAATTTTATAAATTTTTTATAAAAAATGCAGGCCGCCCGCGCGCTGTGCGCACGGGCGGCCGCTCTTGCTTTTCTTCTCTTTCGGACCTTGCAGGGGGAAAATTACTTCTCTTCGAGGACGAGGTCGACGTAGTCGGCGGGATCGACAGGGTTCTTCCCGAGATACATCTCGAGGTGGAGATGTTCGCCCGCATAGGCCTCCGTGCCGTAGGCTGCGGCGACTTCGGCGATCTTCTGCCCCTTCGTCACCTTTTCGCCCACGCCGAGGCCCTCCACGGGTTCGACAAAGCGGTAGCTCGTCTTAAGGCCGTCGCCATGGTCCACGACGATGAGATTGCCCGTCTCTTCGGCATAGCTCACTTCCGTCACCGTCCCGTCCGCCATGGCATAGACGTCCGTCCCCTTTGCCACGTTGAAGTCGATGGCATTGTGGCGGTACCACCAACCCACCGTCTCGTTGTGCACGATCTCGGCATACGCCATCGTATAGGTGGACGCACTCACGGGGGAGACGAACTTCACGCCGTCCTCTCCGCTCGAGGGCTTGTCGGGGTCTTTGGGCTCGTCGGGATCCTTGGGGTCATCGGGATCCTTGGGGTCGTCGGGCTGCACGAGGGGGGGCTTCTCTGCGACGGTCTCCGTCTTTCTCGTCACAAAGTAGACGGTGAGCACCGTCGCCGTGATGATGAGAAGTGCGCTGACCGCCAGGATCACATAGTAGATCACACTCTTTTTGCTCTTTGTCTTTTCTTCCTTCATACTATCCTCCGAAAATTTTGGTATGTAGATGATGAACGCTTTTGCGCTCTTTTATACGGAGGAATTTCAGATGCCGCCGAAGATGAGGGGCGTTCCCGCCGCCGTCTGCCCTCTGCCGACCGCGATGTGGAGGTTGACCCTTCTTCCCATCAGCAGGACCCCGCCCGCAAGATCGGGGGAAAAGAGATAGTAGTTGGTGACTTCCGCCGCCTCCTCCGTGAAGAGAAGTTGGGCGTGGAAATGACTTTTCAGCTCCTCGAAGCGGTCCCCCTCATAGCGCACGCTCTCCCCCTTTACATCGAGATTGAAGAGCTTGTCGAGGGCGGGCGTCTTCGTGGAAAGGATGCGTGCGGAGGAGGAATCGCCGAGGTACAGCTCATACCCCCTTCCCCCCTCGAACACGGGGAGCCGCCAAAGGGCGCAGACGAAGAGGGCGCAAAAGAGGACGCCGAAGAGAATGCAGGCCGTTCTTAATTTTGCAAGGCATCCGCGCATAAAAAAAGACCCTCCCGAAAATTTCGGAAGGATTATCGCCGATATGCCCGCGTTTTATACATGGGTTTAGTGGTTAGTGGGAAGCGTCATTCTGAGCCGCGCGAAGCTTCTATTGTAGACTAAGCGCGGCACGAGGGGCTTCGCCCCGAAGTAGCCGATTGGGCTATACCATGTCCGCAAAAGCAACTCTCCGAAGAATCCCGAAGTACGAAGTCCGATTATAAATAAAGTGATGCTTCAACTACGTTCAGCATGACGATATTTGGAATGGTGCGCTGTTTATCAAAGTCCGTGTTTTCATCCTCGGGATCCTTCGGGGACTCTCTCGCGTGGACTGCGTAATTACAATTCGGCTACTTCGGGGCATTGTAGAAAAGACGTGCAAAATCGCTTGACAAGGGCAATGAGACTATGATAGAATCAAGAAAAACAAGGAGTTTGCGGCATGCAAAGTTTGCGTCTCGACAATCGAATGATGCGAATGAGCACATCCCGGGCAGAAATGCGCGGGCTGATCGCCGTGGAAAAATAACTCCCCTTTCAGCTCATATTGCGTCATTCTCTCCCCGGGAATTTAGTTTCCCGGGGATTTTTTTATTTCTTTCAGGGAGGTAGAATATGATCGAACTTCGCCATATCGGCAAAATCTATCCCTCTTCGGGTGGGGACGTTGTCGCGCTCGAGGACATCTCTCTCACCATTCCCGACGGCGCCGTCTTCGGCATCATCGGGCTTTCGGGGGCGGGAAAGAGCACCCTCGTGCGGTGCATCAATCTTTTGGAGCGGCCCACCTCGGGGCAGGTGCTCATCGACGGCGAGGACCTCACCAAAGTCAAAAAGAAACGTCTCCTCGAGATCAGAAGGGGGATCGGCATGATCTTCCAGAACTTTAACCTCCTGGAACAGCGCACCGTCGAAGCGAACGTGCGCTTCCCCCTCGAGATCGCCCATGTCCCCCGCGCGGAGGCGAAGGAGCGCATCGCAAACCTTCTCGACCTCGTGGGGCTTTCGGAGAAGGCCAAGGCCTACCCTTCCGAGCTCTCGGGGGGACAAAAACAGCGCGTCGCGATCGCCCGCGCCCTCGCCTTAAACCCCAAATATCTTCTATGCGACGAAGCGACGAGCGCGCTCGACCCCAATACGACGACTTCCATCCTCCAACTCCTCAAAGAGATCAACCAAACGCTCGGGGTCACCATCGTCGTCATCACGCACGAGATGCGGGTGGTAGAGAGCATCTGCACGGACGTGGCTGTCATCGACCGAAGCCGCATCGCCGAACAGGGCAAGGTCGCGGATGTGTTTTCCTTCCCCCGCTCGGAGATCGCGAAGGAGCTCATCATCCCCAACCTCATCCGCTCGCTGCAGAATGCGGGCGGGAAAAAGCTCCGCCTCGTTTTTAACGGGGAGGAAGCGGACATGCCTATCATCTCCGCGCTCGCGATGGCGTGCGGCGTCGCCGTGAACATCCTCTATGCCGACACCAAAAACATCGACAATAAGACGTACGGGCACATGGTCATCTCCCTCCCCGAGGGGGAGACGGAGGAGACCGTCAAACGCTTTCTTACCCAAAAGAACGTCGTTTTTAAGGAGGAGATCTGATGCAATCGTTACTTTTGAGCAAGCTGTTCGGACAACTCGGCGCCACGGGCTTTTTGGAAGGCCTCGGCATCACTCTCTACCATACCGTCATTTCGGCGGCGTTTGCCTATCTTTTGGGACTCCCGCTCGGGATCTTGCTTTGCGTGACGGACAGGGGAGGCATCCGCCCCATCGTATGGCTCAATAAGATCGTGGGATTTTTGGTGAACATCCTCCGCAGTATCCCCTTCATCATCCTCATGGTCGCCCTCATCCCCGCGGCGCGGGCGATCGTGGGAACGAGCATCGGGGACGAGGCGATGATCTTCATGCTCGTCGTCGCGGCGACGCCCTATGTGGCCCGCATGGTGGAGAGTTCCGTAAAAGAGGTGGACAAGGGCGTCATCGAAGCGGCGCGGGCGATGGGGACGGGAACGTTCGGCATCATCTGCAAGGTCCTCATTCCCGAAGCGAAGCCCTCGCTCATCGTGGGGGCCGTCATCTCCACGGTGACCATCGTCGGATATTCGGCCATGGCGGGCACCATTGCGGGAGGCGGGTTGGGCGCCATTGCCGTGACAAAGGCGCGCACTTCCAACGCGCAGGACGTCATCTGGCTGTGCGTCGCCCTCATCGTCATCCTCGTGCAGGTGATACAGGAAGTCGGCATGTATCTTGCGAAACGGCTGGATAAACGCATAGCCCGAAATCATAAAAATAAAAAAATCAAAGAAAAGGAGTAATATATCATGAAAAAACTTTTTGCAACCATTCTTGCGGTCGCTACCGCCCTTCTTGCCGCCCTCTCGCTCGCCGCCTGCAATGACGGCTTCGATGCGGAACACACCATTTCGGTGGGCGCCAGCGCTACGCCCCACGCAGAAATTCTGAATGCCGTGAGCGATGACCTCAAGGCACAGGGCTACAAGCTCAAAGTGAAGGTGTTCGACGACTACATTACCCCCAACATTGCGCTCGAGGACGGTGATATCGACGCCAACTACTTCCAGCACACCCCCTACCTCAACACCTTCAATGCAGAGCACGGCACCCACCTCTCTTCTGCGGGAAAGATCCACTATGAGCCCTTCGGCGTGTACGGGAACGGGGTGACGCAGGAGGACTTTGAGACAGTCAAAACGGATAGGACCATCCTCATCCCGAACGACGGTTCCAACCTCGCCCGTGCACTATACCTTCTTCAAGATGAGGGCTACATTGCCTTGAAGAGCACATCTTTTAACGAATCGCTCACCACCGAGGACATCGCGGATAGTAAGGGAAATACCGTAAAAACTGCCGAGGCGCAGACCGTTCCCCAGCTTTTGAAAGAATCCAAGGCGGGGACGATCGCCGTCATCAACGGCAACTATGCCCTGCAGGCGGGGCTCAAATCAGAGGACGCGCTCGCCTTTGAGGACGCCTCGGGCGACGCCGCACAGCTCTACGCCAATATCATCGCCGTGAAAACGGGGAACGAGACGTCTCCCAAAATTAAAGCCCTTCTTGCTGCCCTCTGCACAAAAAAAGTCGCTTCCTTCATTGCGGAAACGTACAACGGCGCAGTTCTCCCCGTCTTTTCGGCGGAATGATGCGCGAATAAAAGCAAGCCCCCTCCGACGGAGGGGGCAAGTATCAATGTCCCGCGGAGCCCCCATGGATGGGGGAAGGCTTGCGGAAATCTTATCGCGCGGAAATCTTACTTTTTGTAGGCCTCTTTGCCGTAGAGGGCGGAGAGGTTGTCGGCGTACTTTTTCGCCTTGTCGAACTGTTTGAGCTCGTAGCTCGAGGAAGCCTCGGAAAGGGCGGCCTTCTGCTCCTTTGTGAGCCTTGTGGGGACTTCCACGACGGCGCGAAGATAGAGATTGCCCGTGCCGTTTTTCGACTTGATCCCCTTGCCGCGGACGGTGAAGACGGTGCCTGTCTGCGTCCCCTCGGGGATGTCGAATTCGATGGCGTCGTCGAGGGTGGGCACGAACACCTTTCCGCCGAGAGCGGCCGCCGTGAAGGGAATGGGAAGGTCGACGTAGAGGTCGAGATTCTTCCTCTGGAAGAGTTTGTGCGGTTCCACGCGGAATACGACGACGAGATCGCCCGCTTCTCCCCCCTCTGTGCTCGCCTGTCCGAAGCCGCGCTTGCGCATGTAGGAATTGGTGTCCGCACCGGCGGGAATGTCGAGGGTGACCGTCGTCTCGCGGCGGACAAAACCCTTGCCTCTGCAGTCGGGGCATTTCTCCAGAATGATGCGTCCCTTGCCCCCGCAGTCCGGACATGCCCCCACCCGAACCGTTCTGCCGAACATCGTCTCCTGTGTAAAGCGCACCTGTCCGCGGCCGCCGCACTTCTGGCAGGACTTGTATGCCGTGCCGTCCCGCGCACCCGTTCCGCGGCAGGCGGGGCAGGGCTCGTTGCGGGAATAGGTGAGCGTGCGCCGACAGCCCTTTGCCGCGTCCATGAAGGAGAGCGTCATCTGGATCTGCACGTCGTCGCCCGTCGTGTCCCGATGGACGGAGCCGCCGCCGAAGCCCTGGAAGATGGAGTCGAAGATGTCGCCGAAGCCGCCGAAGCCCCCCGAAAAGCCGCCTGCGCCGCCGCCCATACCCGGGTGTTCCTGTTCGTAGTCGTAGGCCGCGCGCTTCTGCTTATCCGAGAGCACTTCGTTCGCCTCGTTGATCTCCTTGAACTTTTCCGCGGCGGAGGCGTCCCCGGGGTGAAGGTCGGGGTGGTACTGCTTGACGAGCTTTTTATAGGCCGCCTTGATCTCCTCTTCGCTCGCGTTTTTGGAGACGCCGAGGACCTCGTAGTAGTTTTTCTTTTTTTCGGGCATACAAGCTCCTTTTCATGCCGAAAGAGGATGCAAGAAGGACATCCTCTTTTTGGTAGTGGTTCGTTGTTAGGGGCTAAGGGGTAGCGTCATTCTGAGGTGACGGGGTGAATACGGCTGTCCGTGAAAGCCCCTCTCCGAAGAATCCCCTTGGTGAAAATGCGGACTTCGTAGTTCGGGATCCTTCGGGGATAAGCCGCCGTGGACTGCGTAATGTCTTGGTCGGCTCAGGATGACGCGGTGACCCATCCACGCATGACAATTGGGATGACGCGGTCACCCATCGGACTTCGTATGATGGGATGCTTCGGGGATAGGCTCCTTCGGACATGGTATAGCCCAATCGGCTCAGCATGACGCAAACGCTCATTTCCTCACGAAATTTCTTTTTGCCTGCCAAAAAGAAATTTGTGAACCTTTACTGATGGAACTCCGTGTCGCCGCCGTCGGGGCCTTGAGGGCCGCCCTGTTGGCCGCCCGCCTGCTGATAGAGCTTTGCGATGACGGGCTGGATCTTCTTGGAGAGTTCTTCAAAGGCCGCATTGTATTTAGCTTCGTCGTCCGCCTCGAGCTCTTTTTTCGCCTCGTCGACCGCGGACTGCAGGACCTGTTTATCCTCTTCGGAGAGCTTCCCGTCGCCGTCGCGAAGGGTCTGTTCGACGGAGAAGATCAGCCCGTCGAGCTTGTTGCGCGCGTCCACCTTCGACTTGCGCTTCTTGTCCTCTTCGGCGTACTGCTCCGCATCCTTCACGGCCTTGTTGATCTCGTCCTCCGAGAGGTTGGTGGAGGAGGTGATGGTGATGTCGGTGGACTTGCCCGTGCCGAGATCCTTTGCCTCGACATGCACGATGCCGTTCGCATCCACGTCGAAGGTGACTTCGATCTGCGGGATGCCGCGGGGCGCGGGGGCGATGCCCGTGAGCATGAAGCGGCCCATCGTCTTGTTGTCGCGGCAGAATTCGCGCTCGCCCTGCAGGATGTGGATCTCCACGCTCGTCTGGTTGTCTGCCGCCGTCGAGAAGACCTGCGACTTCTTGACGGGGATGGTGGTATTCCTGTCGATGAGGCGGGTGAACACCCCACCCAAGGTCTCGATGCCGAGGGAGAGCGGCATGACGTCGAGAAGGAGGACATCCTTCACTTCGCCCGTGAGGACGCCGCCCTGGATGGCCGCACCGACGGCGACGCATTCGTCGGGGTTGATGCCCTTGAAGGGATCCTTGCCCGTGATGTCCTTGACCTTCTGAACGACGGCGGGAACGCGTGTCGAGCCGCCGACGAGGATGACCTTGTCTATGTCCTTATAGGAGAGACCTGCGTCCTTCATGGCGAGGCGCATGGGCTCGGCCGTCTTTTCGACGAGGTCGGAGATGAGCGCTTCGAACTTCTGGCGGGTGATCTCGAGCTCCAAATGTGCGGGGCCCGCGTCCGTCATGGAGATGAAGGGAAGGGAGACGGAGGTGGAGGTCATGCCCGAAAGCTCGATCTTGGCCTTCTCTGCCGCCTCTTTGAGGCGCTGCATCGCCATCTTGTCTTTGGAGAGATCGACGCCGTGGCTCTTTTTGAACTCATCGACCATATAGTCCATGAGGCGCTTATCGAAGTCGTCGCCGCCGAGCATGTTGTTGCCGTTGGTGGCAAGAACTTCGAAGACGCCGTCGGAGATCTCGAGAATGGAGACATCGAAGGTGCCGCCGCCGAGGTCGTAGATCATGACCTTGCTCGACTCCTTCTCCTTGTCGAGGCCGTAAGAAAGAGCGGCCGCGGTGGGTTCATTGATGATACGGAGCACGTTGAGGCCCGCGATCTTGCCCGCGTCCTTGGTGGCCTGGCGCTGTGCGTCCGTGAAATATGCGGGGCAGGTGATGACGGCGTCCGTCACTTTGCCGCCGAGATACGCCTCGGCATCCGCCTTGAGCTTGGAGAGGATCATGGCGGAGATCTCCTGCGGCGAATAGGACTTGTCGTCGATCTTCACCTTGTAGTCGGAGCCCATCTTGCGTTTGATGGAGATGACCGTCTTGTCGGGATTGGCAACGGCCTGACGCTTTGCCACCTGCCCGACGACACGGGAGCCGTCCTTCTGGAAGGCAACGACGGAAGGGGTCGTGCGGGAACCCTCCGCATTGGCGATGACGACGGGCTCGCCGCCCTCCATCACCGCGACGCACGAATTGGTCGTGCCCAAATCGATACCGATAACTTTACTCATATTTATACCTCTTTCTTGATTCTGAAATTTGATTGTCGGAGCGTGTCATCTTACGACGACGACCTGGGCGAAGCGGAGAACTTTGCCGTTTTGCTCGTAGCCCTTTCTGTAGACCTCGCGCACGGTGCCGCTCTCCTCCCCCTCCGCGGGGTCGACGGCCATGATCGCCTCCATCTTCTCCGCATCAAAGGGTTGCCCCGCGGGGTCGATGGGCGAGATGTTCTCGCTCTCGAGGAGTTTCCGGAAGGCGTCTTGCACCATCGAGATGCCCTTCCTTGTCCCCTCGTCGCTGCAGGCAAGGAGGGCGCGGTCGAGATTGTCGGCAATGGGGAAGAGCTTTGAAACGACGTCCGCCCTGCCCTCCGAATACCGTCTCGCACTCTCGCTCTGCGTGCGCTTGCGGTAATTTTCGTACTCCGCCGTGACGGAATACCACTTGCGTTTATAGTCCTCGGCGAGAAGATTCGCCTCCTCGAGCGCCTTTTCCGCTTCGGAGGGTCCCGCCTGTTCTTTGCTCTCTGAGGCCTCTTTGTCGGCCTCGGAGCACTCGGACCTATCGGAAAGTTCCGCCTCGTCCGGTCTCTTTTCGCATGCGGGCACATCGCCCTTTTTTTTATCTTCTTTCTTCGACACAGTCTGCACCTTGTGTTTTTTTCTAACCTATATATAACGGAAGTTTCGCCCTTCTAAACATCGATATGCAAATTTTTTGCGGAAAATTTGGGTTTCCGCTCTTTACAAGTTGGCAAAATTATATTACAATGGAAAAAAATGAGCCGTCAAAGGAAAACGGAGGGCAGACGATGGAAAAGAGTGCGTTCGAACTTTTCGCAAAACGCAACAACAAGGTGCGCATCCGCGTGATGCAGGGGCATTTCGTCACCCAGCACTCGCATGTCAATTATTGCGTCGACCTCACCCGCATGAAGACGGAGGCCCCTCTCGCACGGGCGGCCGCCAAACTCTTTGCCGAGAGCTTCTCGGGCGTCGCCGTCGACACCATCATCACCCTCGACCACATGAAGATGGTGGGCGCTTTCCTCGCCGAGGAATTTTCCCACTCCTCCGGCATCAATATGAAACAGGAGATCGCCGTCATCTCCCCCGAATTTACCAAGGATGAAAAGCTCATCCTCCGCGACAACCTCGTGCCCTATGTGAAGAACAGGCATGTCCTCATCCTGTCCGCGACGGCGACGACGGGCATCGCGGCCATGGGCGCCATCCGCGGCATCCGCTACTACGACGGCGACCCCGTGGGCGTGGCGACGGTGTTCGGCGGAAATTTCGAGATCCCCGGCGTCGAGGTGAAGCAGCTCATCGGCATCGAGGACCTGCCCGCCTACCGCTCCTACCGCCCCGGCGAGTGCCCGCTCTGCAAACAGGGCCAGAAAATCGACGCCCTCATCAACGCCTACGGCTATTCGAAAATTTGAGAGATCGCTTGCACGGCTTCCTCCTTCCCGGGAGGAGCTTTTTTTGTGCAATTCGAAGGCAAGGGAGTAGTGGTTAGGGACTAGGGATTAGGGGGAAGCGTCATTCCGAGCCGAAAAAGTGAATACGGCTGTCCGATAAAGTAACTCTCCGAAGAATCCCGAGGATGAAAACGCGGACTTCGTATAAGGGGATGCTTCGAGGACTTTCTCGCGTGGACTGCGTATTAGTAATTCGGCTCAGCATGACGCGGTATAGCATTTGGAAGCACAACCCTCATCAGTCACGCGAAGCGTGACAGCTTCCCCCTTCGAAGGGGGAAGCCTTGCGGACCTGCGTTAAGGGGATGCTTCGGCAAGTTACTTCGTGCCGAAAGTCGGCACTCGTGCCGACCTTCGATAAATAATAGAAGCCGCGGTCGGGGCAGCATGACGCGGCTTCAGCATGACGCGGGGAAAATTTTGGCAGTGAAAGATATGAATCAATAATCGGTGTGATACAATGGGGTTGCGGCGGGAAAGTTGAGGTGAACTTTGTGTCGTTCATTGAGATCGTAAACACGCTCCGCACCTTGGGCGTGGACGTGTTACTGCTCGCACTTGGGGTGATGTTTATCGTCTCCCTCCTCAAAAAGACGGTCATGAAAAACGTCCCGAAAAAGGTCTTCATCTTCCTTCCGTTTGCGGTCGGCATCGCGGTGTATGCCATCTTCCGCGCACTCGCGACGGTGAGCCCCGCGCCGTTTACAACAGACATCGTGCAGACTTTGAAGGGAGGCTTTGCTTGCGGCTGCAGCGCGACGCTCTACTTTGTCCTCTACGAACATCTCGTATCGGGCAAGGAAGTGTCTCCACTCTATCCCCTTCTCGAGGGCCTCGTCCCCGAAAAAAAGAGGAAAGAGGCGGCAAACGCGCTCTACAAAGGGTGCAAGGACCTCCCCGAGGACGCATGCAAGACATACCTCGTGGAACACCTGAATACGTATTGCGACCCACCCATGTCCGAGGAAGAGCTATCCGAGATCGCGTCGATTCTGACCGAATTCCTCTCTTCCGTCGAGAAAAAGTGACCCATCTTTCCGCCCCGCGGCACCGCCGCGGGGCGGTTTTCTTATCCTCTCCCCCGCATAAATTCGCTCTCCCTCCCCATACTTTGGATATGAAAACGCTATCGGGCGACCTCAAAAAGGACGTGGACGCCCTGAAAAAACTGCTCCCCGCGGAGGATATTTTGACCTTTTCCTTTTCCTCGGAAAAGGGGCTCGACTTCTGCATCCTGTTTGCCGATCCCATCACAGACAAGGAGCTCTTGGGCGAGCAGGTCATTCGCCCCTTAAAACACTTTTCCGACAAGCCGACCGCGGACATGGTGGGCTCCTTTATCACCTCACCCGAGATGAAGAAGGAGAAAGAGCTTCAAAAACTTGCCGCGGAAGTGCTCGCGGGCAACCCCGTGATCTTGTGGGATGGGGCAGACGAAGGTGTCGTCGCGGGGACCAAGAAGGTGTTCACCCGCGCCATTTCGGAGCCTTCGACGGATGTCGCCGTGAAGGGCCCCCGCGAGGGCTTTATCGAGGACGTCAAGACGAACACTTCCCTCATCCGCCGCCGGTTAAAGACGGGCGAGCTGAAGATCGAGATGCTCGAAGTGGGCCGCCGCTCCAAGACCTTTGTCGCCCTCTGTTATCTCGAGGGCACGGCGGTGAAAAAGACGGTCGAGGAGGTGAAAAAGAAAATCGGGGAGATCGACATCGACATCATCCCCGATTCCTCCTATCTCACCCACTTCCTCGCCTCCCGTCCCTACTCCCTCGTAAAGCAGGTTGGGACGACGGAAAAGCCAGACATCTTCTGCGCAAAGCTCGCCGAGGGCCGCGTCGGGCTCATCGTGGACGGCTCCCCCATCGCCCTCACCGTCCCCTATCTTCTCGTCGAGGACTTCCAATCGAGCGAGGACTACTTCGTCCCGCCCTACCGCGCGACCTTTACAAGGCTTCTGCGCCTCTTTGCCCTCATCGTCGCCATCTATCTTCCCGCCTTCTACATTGCTGGGCAGCTCTTCAAATTGCAGCTCTTCCCCGTAAAACTTCTCCTCACCATTGCGGGGAGCATCCGCGACATCCCCTTCTCCCCCTCCCTCGAGATGTTGCTCGTCCTGCTCGTTCTGGAAGTGCTGAACGAGGCGAGCATCCGCATGCCGAAATATGTGGGGATGGCCCTCTCCGTCGTGGGGGCGCTCGTCCTCGGCGAGACGGCGGTCTCGGCGGGCTTCGTCTCCACCCCCGCGATCATCATCATCGCCTTCTCGGGCATCGGGCTGTATGCCGTGCCCAACCTCATCGAGCAGACGAGCGTCGTGCGCCTCGCCATGCTCCTCGTCGCGGGGAGCGTGGGGACGTACGGCATCATTCTTCTGACTGCCTTCATGCTCTTATACCTCGTGACGACGGAGAACTTCGGCACGCCGCTGCTTGCCCCCTTCTCCCCCATCGTGGGCAGGGATCTTCGGGACAGCGTGTTCAAATATAATTTGGGCTCCCTCGACACCCGTCCGAGGACGCTCAAAAGTCCCAACAGGAGGAGGCTGAAATGAAACACAAACTCGCTTCGAGGCAAATCTATCTCTTCCTCAGCTGCATCGCGCCCGTGGGAAAGCTCGTCTTTCTCCCCGCGCACCTCGCCCGCTATGCGAAAAACGACCTCCTCTTTCCCGCCGCCCTTGAGTTCCTCGTGCAGGCGGGGGCGGTCTTTTTGGTCCTTCTCCTCGCAAAGCGGGAAAAGAGTTTGCATGAGATGCTCGAAGAGGTCTTCGGCAGGATCGCGGCAAGCGTCCTCGTCTGCATCTTTGCCCTCTTCCTGCTCTTTTGCTCCCTCTTGCCCCTTCTCGAACAACAGCTCTTCGTGCAGAGCGAATTTTACGACACCCTGCCCTCCCTCGTGGCATTCGGACCCTTCTTCATCTTCAGCGTCTATCTCTGCGCGAAGCCGCTCGCTTCCTTGGGAAGGACGTGGGACATCCTCGCCCCGTTTGCGGCCGCGGGCCTTGTGGGGATCTTGCTCCTCTCGGTGGGCAGTGCGGACTTCGGGGCGCTCGCTCCCGTCGGTGCGGCGGGGGGAAGCGGGTTCCTCCGCGCAACAGCCTCGGCGACGAGTTGGTTCTTCGACGCCGCCCTCCTCATCCCCTTCCTCGGAAAGTTCGAATATAAGAAGGGCATGGCGTGGAAGGGTGCCTTGTGCTATCTCGGCGGAGGCGCGGCCGTCCTCCTGTTTCTCGCCGTCTTTTACGGCATCTTCGGGCCGATCGCCTTCAACCAGCTCTTCGGGTTCTCCAAGACGTCGAAGTATTTTTCGGGGATCACCGTGCTTGGCAGGATCGACTATCTCTTCATCTATTCGCTCGCCCTCGTCATGGCGTTCTATGTTGCCCTCCCCCTGCAGGGCGGGATCGAGTGCGTCGTGCAGGCGGTCGGGGAGAAAAAGTACCTTCGGACCTTCCTCTCGATCGCAGTGAATGCCCTCCTCTTTGCCCTCCTCGTCCTGCTCGAATACCGCCTCCGGGATGTGCTTTCCGTCATCTCGGACACCCTCTATTGGATCTTCCCCATCTTCTTCCTTCTCGTGCCCGTCCTTCTTCTTCCCCTTCGGAGGCGACGCCGTGAAAGTTAGACGCTTTATCAAGACCATTCCCATGAAACTCTATGTTCTGCTCGCGGCCGTCATCCTGTTTGCCTTCTTCTCCAACGACTTCGGGCTGGTGGACATCCAAAAGACGGCCATCATCCTCGCGGCGGCCATCGACAAGACGGAGGAGGGGTTCTCCCTCACCGCGCAGATCGCCGTGCCCAAGGGGAGCGACAGGACGACGGGCGGCACTTCGAGCGTGGAGATCGAGGCGGAGGGAAAGACGGTCTCCGACTGCATCACCCTCATCTACACCAAGACGGGCTGGGTGCCCAAACTCGTCTTCTGCGACCTCATCCTCATCGGCGAGGAGGCCGCCAAGACGGACATGATGGACAGCCTCAACTACTTCCTCCGCAACGAATATATGCCCGATTCCTGCAAGCTCGCCGTGAGCGAAGGAAAGGCGGGGGAAATACTCTCCTCGCAGAGTGCGATCGACGACGCCTCTTCGCTCGCCATCAACAAGCTCTTCTCCGACGCCGCGCAAAAGTCGGGGAAGGTGATGCCCTCCACCCTCAAGGACTTCTCCATCGGGGTGTACGGCGTCTCGAAGAGCGGATATCTCCCCTATGTGAGTGCGGCCCCGCAGCAGGGCGAGCAGAGCGGGGAGTCGGGCGGAGGTTCGGGGGGATCCTCTTCGGGCGGAAGTTCGGGGGGCTCGGGCGGAGGCTCCCAGGAGGAGCTCAAAATTTACAGCGCGGACCGGACCGCGATATTTACGGACGGCAAGATGGTGGGCCTTCTTCCAAGGGAGGAGACCTTTGCCTTCAGCCTTCTCAAGGGGAAGGTCTTTGCGGGCACCTTCAACGCCATGGACGGCGACAAGCCGATCACCCTCTCGATCATCAAGAATAAAGGGGGCGCGGCGCTCTCCTCGAAGGAGGGCCTTCGGGCAAAGTTTTCCGTCGACCTCCTCGTCCGGCTCTGCTGCAGAAGCACGTCGGTGCCCGTCGACGAGGGGCTCGGCGACACCGTCCCCGAGAAAATTTTAAGGGACGCCGAGGGACGGATCGCGGGGTATGTCGAAGACCTCTTTCAGACCTGCAAGGCGTGCGGGTGCGACCTCTTCAACTTCAAGCAGAGCCTGTACCGCTCCTCCCTCAAAAAATATGCGAAGTGGAAGGACAACTTCCTCCCCTCCCTCACCATGGAGACGCAGATCGCCGTCAGGACAAAGAAGTGAGAGGAAACGCGTCATTCTGAGGCAAGAGAGCCATACCATGTCCGCGAACGCCCCTCTCCGAAGAATCCCGAAGTACGAAGTCCGATTATGATAAACGCGTCATTCTGAGGCAAGAGAGTTTATAAGAATTTCCGACGGGGCAACTCTCCGAAGAATCCAGAGGTACGAAGTCCGAGCGTTTCTAAATCGTCATGCTGAACGTAGTTGAAGCATCACCGCATTATAAAATAAGGTGATTCC
>CANRIO010000015.1 GCA_947630605.1 uncultured Clostridia bacterium | reverse complement strand
TTTGCCGTCTTTTTGACTCTCTCCTCCTCCGGCCTTCCCATCACCCTCTCGCGCACCATTTCCAAGCACCGTGCGAGCGGATACAGAGCGGGGGAGCACAAGGCGACCGCGGCGGCCATTCTCCTCGCGGCGGGGGTGAGCGGGGCGTTCACCGTTTTGCTCTTTCTCCTTCGCACCCCTTTTTCGAAGATCTTCTCCGATCCGCGCTGTGCCGATGTGTTCTATATCGTTCTCCCCGGGCTGACCTTTACCTCTGTCTATGCCATCATCCGCGGCAGTTTTTGGGGAAACAAACGCTTCTTTGTCTACTCCCTCATCGAACTGATCGAGGAGATCGTCATGATCTTTGTGGGCGTCGTCCTCCTCGTCTTCGCGGGCGGGGGATTCGCGGACGTCAACAAGGCGGGCATCGCCGTCCTCGTCTCCTACCTTGTTTCCTTTACGCTCGCCTGCGTCTGCTTTGCGGCAAAGGGCGGGCGGCTGCGCTCTCCGCGGGGCGAACTCCTTCCCCTTCTGAAGTCCTCCGCACCCGTCACGGCGATGCGCACCCTCTCCTCTCTCGCAGGTTCGCTCATCTCCGTCCTCTTCCCCCTCCGCATGATGGCGGCAGGCATGTCCTCGGCGCGGGCACTCAGCGAATACGGCGTCATCGGCGGCATGGTGATGCCCGTCCTCATGATCCCCAATTCCTTCATCAGCTCAATCGCCCTCGTCCTCGTGCCCGAAATGGCGGAATGCTATTACAAAAAAGAGCATGAAAAACTCTCCGAACTCGTCAAAAAAACGCTCAACGCCTCCCTTCTCATCGCGGGGGCGCTCATCCCCCTCTTTGTCGTCTGCGGCGAAGGGGTCGGCATCTTCCTCTTCGGGAATGCGGAGAGCGGAAAGCTCATCGAGAGCAGTTCCCTCATCCTTCTGCCCATGAGCGTCTCCCTCATCGCGACGAGCATGCTCAACTCGATGGGCTGTGAAAAGCAGACGCTGCTCTTCTTCCTCCTCGGCGCGGGGGCCCTCCTCCTTTCGGTATGGTTCCTTCCCATCCTTATAGGCAGCAATGCCCTCCTCGTGGGCATGGCCGCGGAATATGTCGTAACGGCCGTCTGTTCGCTCGTCCTCCTCGTGAAGAAGACGGGGCGGCTCCGCTCGGGCTCTTATTTTTTGCGCATCTGCCTTGCAACGGCGGTCTGCTCCCTCGGCGGCCTCTTCCTGCGCCCCGCCCTCATGCTGTGCATGAACTATGTCTTGGCCCACGTCCTCCTCATCCTCCTCGTCGGCGGGCTGGAGGTGGCGCTCTTCCGCCTCTTCAAACTCTTCTACCCCGTCGCCTTCCTCAAAAAGTTCTTCCTGAAAAAGCGCCGCCGCACCTCGCTCAAGAAACCCGCATAGCCTTTTCCCTCTTCTTGGGCTGCAAATGAAAAAGGGCACCTTTTCCCCGCGAAATTTTTTCTCGGGGGCCTTCCTTTATTTGCCATTTCGGGGAGAACATGATATAATAGAGCTGATTTTTTTCATTGAGACGGAGGGCAATATGAAACTGACCGATACGCGGCGCAAAGAACTGCGCGTAACGCTCGATTACACCAATATGACGGACAAATATCTCGGCGGCAAGGGGATCTCGGAGAAGATGATCTCCGCGCACAAGAAGCTCGCAAAGAACGCGCACGCCTATGTGAACGGCAACCGCGGCAAGGACGAGCTTTTCATGGGCTGGACGGAACTTCCCTACAACCAGAGCGAAGTGGTCGCCGACATCCTTGCGACTGCCAAGCTGATAAGGCGGAGCTTCGACGCATTCGTCGTGCTCGGCATCGGCGGCTCCGCACTCGGCCCCTCCATGGCGTTCAACGCCCTCTGCCACCTGCACTACAACGACCTTCCCAAGTCCAAGCGCAAAGGCCCCAAGTTCTATGTGGAGGACAACGTCGACCCCGTCCGCATGAAGGAACTTTTGGACGTCATCGATGTGGAGAGAACGTGCTTCAACGTCATCTCCAAGTCGGGTGCGACGAGCGAGACGATGGCGCAGTACCTCATCATCTCCGACCTTCTGACCAAGGCGGGCGTCAACATCCGCGAGAACGTCATCTTCACGACGGATGCAAAGCGGGGGAACCTCGTCAAGATCTCTAAGGAGCTCGGCGGCGTGAAGTCCTATGTGCTCTCCGACGGCGTGGGCGGAAGGTTCTCCGAACTCTCCCCCGTGGGGCTCTTGCCCGCGGCCGTGTGCGGCATCGACATCAAGGCCCTTCTGAAGGGAGCGGCCTTCATGGATAAACTGTGCAAGTCCTCCGACGTGTATAAAAATCCCGCCCTCATGGCGGCGACCCTGCAATACATCGCCATAGAGAGCGGCAAGAATATCGGCGTTCTCATGCCCTATTCGGACAATCTCCGCTACGTCTCCGATTGGTATGCCCAGCTCTGGGCGGAATCTCTCGGAAAGAACGTCACCTTAGACGGCAAGCCCTGCCATGTCGGGCAGACCCCCGTCAAGGCGCTCGGCGTCACCGACCAGCACTCGCAGGTCCAGCTCTACACCGAGGGCCCCTTCGACAAGGTCATCACCTTCCTCTCCGTCGGCTCCTATAAGGAAAAGACGCCCATCCCGCACGGGTGCGAGAACATCCCCGACGTCGCCTTCCTCGGCGGGCACACGATGGAGGAACTCATACAGGCGGAGAACAAGGCCACGGCATACGCCCTCACCAAGGCGGGCAGGCTCAACTACACCATCAACCTCCCCGAAGTGAACGAGTTCACCCTCGGCCAGCTCCTCTTCTTCTTCGAACTGCAGACGGCCTACGCGGGGGCCATGTT
Source organism: uncultured Clostridia bacterium (assembly GCA_947630605.1). Lineage (GTDB taxonomy): Bacteria > Bacillota > Clostridia > Christensenellales > Borkfalkiaceae > Gallimonas. Next base: position 22,085 of record CANRIO010000015.1, on the reverse strand, counting down.
CAACATCGACACCTACAATCAGCCCGGCGTGGAAGCGGGCAAGAAGGCGACCTTCGCCCTCCTCGGAAAGCCCGGCTATGAACTGCAGAGAAGGGACCTCGACAAGGCGACCTCCGACCCCGACTATATCATTTGAGTTTGCAAAAAGCGCAAAGGCCTTCCGCATGCGGAAGGCCTCTTTTTTTGCGCCATTTCCTCCACCCATGTCCGAAACATATGTCTTTGAAAGCATATGCGCGGGCGCGAATGGGACAAAAAATTCCGCCCGTATTCCCCCACTCTCATATGTAGTAAAATGCACCCGCGCAAAAACATGCGCGGGTGCATTTTAAGATTTCAAATTGTTTTGTTCGGGGACAGCCCTTTGGTTTTTCAGATTATTCGTCGTGCTCTTTGATCTCGATGTTGTACTTCTTGGAATCGCGGGGGGTCGCGGCGCGCACGAGGGTGCGGAGCGCCTTTGCGATCTTGCCCTGTTTGCCGATGACCTTGCCCATATCCGAATCGGCAAGACGGACGGTGACATTGATGCTGTCCTCCGTCTCCTCCACTTCGTATGCGATGTGTTCCTTGTCCTCGGCGAACTGTTCGACGATGTACTTGATGAGTTCCAACATGTCTTTCTCCTCCTTTTTTAAGGTGTGTTTGCGGTAAGAGGAATATGCCTGTTTGAAGGGCGAAAAGATTCGCTCGCTTCGCTCGGAATGAGGGAATTCGTGGGTACCATGTCGGCGCCCTCGTTCCCAAATTACTTGCCTTAGGCGGAATTCACTTCCGCCGTGGGCGACCCAATTTGGCGAGCCCTGTCGCCTTGTTGTCGGATGGAACGATGAAGAGAACCAAACGGGTTAAGGCGCAAACGCTCATTTCCTCGCAAAGTTTTGTTTTGCGGAGTTTGGACTTCGTATCAGGGGATTCTCTCGGCTTCTACGAAGCCTCGGAATGACACGGTTATCCAAAAGCAAAACAAAATTTGCGAAAATCCTTACTTCTTCTTTTTCTTGCCCTTGGTCTTGGCGGGAGAGAGCTTCTCGCTCTTTTCGAGTGCGCCCGTCTTGACAAGGAGATTCTTGACGGTCTCGGTGGGTTGAACGCCCTTTGCGAGCCAATCCTTCGCCTTCTCCACGTCTACTTCGAGCGTGACGGGGTTGGACTTGGGATCGTAGAAACCGATCTTCTCGATGTACTCGCCCGTAGCCGCCTTGCGCGCGTCCACGACGACGATGCGGTAGACGGGGGACTTCTTGTCGCCCATTCTCACCAATCTCATTTTGACCATAGTTGTTACCTCCGTATATTGTTACGATTTTTATTTTTGTTGTTATTTGATACATGAAGTCGGACTTCGTAGTTCGGGATGCTTCGAAGAATTGCTTTTGCGGAAAGCCTTTTGGCGTTATCGGCTCAGCATGACGCGTATCACCTTGCTCCCAATTACTTGCGCGAGCAGGGTTCCCCTGCGCTGCGCGCCCCAATTTGGCGAGCCCTGTCGCCTTATTGTCGGATGGAACGATGAAGAGGACCAAACCTATTAAGGCGCAAACGCTCATTTCCTCGCGCGTATTTATTTTCGAAGAAAAGAAATCGCGCGAAACTTCAGAACGGCATCCTTCTCCCTTTCCCCTTCATCTGCTTCATCATCACCTTCGTCTGCTCGAATTGTTTCAAAAGCTGGTTGATGTCCTGCACCGTGGTGCCCGAGCCAAGCGCGATCCTCCGCTTGCGGGAGGAGTTGATGATCTGCGGGTTGTCCCTCTCCTTCGGGGTCATGGAGAGAATGATCGCCCGAGTGCGCTCGATCCTCTTCTCGTCGAGGTCGCCCTCTTTAATCTTATATTTGCCCGCGCCGGGGAGCATGGCGAGGAGCGCGTTCGCGCCGCCCATTTTCTTGAGTGTCTCGAACTGCGAGAGATAGTCGGTGAGGGTGAAGGTGTTCTCCCGCATCTTCTTCTCGAGTTCCTTTGCCTGCTGTTCGGTGACGGCCTCCTGCGCCTTCTCGATGAGGGAAAGCACGTCCCCCATGCCCAAAATACGGCTGGCCATGCGGTCGGGGTAAAAGGGCTCGAGATCGCCCATTTTCTCCCCCACGCCGATGAATTTGATGGGTTTGCCCGTGACCGCCTTGATGGAGAGGCAGGCGCCGCCGCGGGTATCGCCGTCGAGCTTTGTGAGGATGACGCCCGTGATGTTCAGCCTCTGGTTGAAGGTCTCGGCGACGTTCACGGCGTCCTGCCCCGTCATGGCGTCGACGGTGAGGAGGATCTCGGTGACCTCCACCGCCTTCGTGATGTTCTCGAGCTCCTGCATGAGCCTTTCGTCGATGTGAAGGCGGCCGGCGGTATCGATGACGACGGTATCGAAGCCCATCTTGCGCGCATATTCCACGGCCTCTTTCGCCGTCTTGACGGGGTCCTGTGTGCCCCGTTCGAACACTTCCGCACCCGCCTTTCCGCCCACCACCTTGAGCTGGTCGATGGCCGCGGGACGGTAGATGTCCCCCGCGACGAGGAGGGGCCGCTTGCCCTGCTTCTTGAGCTGGACGGCGAGCTTGGCGCACATCGTAGTCTTGCCCGCGCCCTGGAGACCGCACATCATGATGACGGTGGGAAGTTTCGGGGCGACTTCGAGCTTGACATTGCCCGGCCCCATGAGCGCGATGAGCTCCTCGTTGACGATCTTGATGACCTGCTGTGCGGGGTTGAGGCTGGCGAGCACCTGCTGGCCGACCGCCTTCTCGCTCACTTCGGCGATGAAGTTCTTGGCAACCTTGAGGTTGACGTCCGCCTCCAAAAGGGCGATGCGCACCTCGCGCATGGCCTGCCTGATCTCGAGCTCGGTGAGTTTGCCGCGCTTCGTGAGTTTGGAAAATATGTGGTTGAGCCGCTCCGAGAGCGATGCGAATAGTGCCATTTATTCCCCCTTTCCGCCCGAAAAGAAGATCTCCGAAAGCTCCCCTTCGAGGTCGGGATGCCGCATGCCGAACTCGGCAAGATGCGTGGAAAAGCCCAACTTTTCCTCCGCCGCCTGAAGCTGTGCACGCGACTTCGAGATGCAATCCGAGACGGCCTGTTTGGTGACACCCTTCTCCTCGGCGATCTCCGAAAGGGAGAGGTCGAAGAGATAGTAGAGCGCACACATCCCCCGCTGCGTCTCGGTGAGGAGCGCGCCATAGAGATCGAATAACCTGACATCGTCAAAATCTTTCATCCCGCACTCCTTTCTTTGCCATTATAACAGATAAAAAATCCCCCGTCAAGCATTTTTACTTGACAGGGAGAAAAATTTTCCTGGGAATAGTGGTTAGTGGTTAGGGGCATCGCGTCATTCTGCCCCGCGCGAAGCTTCTATTTGTAGACTAAGCGCGGCACAGCGCCTTGGCGCGAAGTAGCCGATGGGTGACCCGCGTCATTCTGAGGCAAAGCCGAAGAATCCCCTTATACGAAGTCCAATAATAAGGTGATGTTTCGACTTCGCTCAACATGACGTGATTTAGAATGGCATGCTGTTTGCCAAAGTCACTGTTTTCATCCTCTGGATGCTTCGGGGAATTTCTCACGTGGACTGCGTAATCACTTGGTCGACTCAGCATGACGCGGTTTACCCCGCCCTCATTCCGAGCCCGCGAAGCGGGGCGAGGGAATCCCCTCTCAATGCGCTATAGTGGGTTTGTAGGGGTCTCCTCCGCCGCGATAGAGTCGTACTTCGCCTTCGGCTCGTACGCCACTATCGTGTCGTCGAGATGAGGAGAGGCCGGTGGAGTTGGGATGAGGAGAGTGAAATTTATAAAATCAGATAAACCCTTCGACGAATTGTTCGGCGTCGAACAGCTCGAGGTCCTCAAGCTTTTCGCCCACGCCCGCGAAGACGACGGGGATGTGGAGGTCGCCGCAGAGGGAGAACACGAACCCGCCCTTGGCGGTGCCGTCCAACTTTGTGAGCACGATGCCGTCGAGGGAGACGGCGTCTTTGAACACCTTCGCCTGCGAATAGGCATTCTGTCCCGTGGTGGCGTCGAGCACCAAAAATTTATAGAAGTGGGCCTCGGGGAATTCCCGCTCGACCACCCTGTCCATTTTTTTGAGCTCGTTCATGAGGTTTTCCTTCACATGAAGGCGGCCCGCGGTGTCGATCAAAAGGACATCCGTCCCCCGCGCCTTGGCGGAGGAGACCGCGTCAAAGACGACGGCGGAGGGATCGCTCCCCTCCTCATGTTTGACGATGCGCACCTTGGCCCTGTCTGCCCAGACGCCGAGCTGGTCGATGGCCGCCGCGCGGAAGGTATCGGCCGCCGCCACGGTGACCGACTTTTTATTGCGCACAAAGTAGTTCGCCACCTTCCCGATCGTCGTCGTCTTGCCGACGCCGTTCACCCCGACGAACATCATCACGCAGGGGTATTGGATCTTGGGCATGGGTGCCTCGTTCAACGTCTCCTCGAGGATGTCCTTCAAAAGATCGGTGACAAACTGCTCGTCCTTTATCTTGCTTTCGATGGCCTCCTCTTTGACCTCTGCGACCACCTGTTCCGCCGTTTTCACAGAGACGTCTGCGGAGATGAGGATCTCCTCGAGCTCGTCATAGAAGGCATCGCCGATCTTGTTCTTGAGGAAGAGCTGGCGCATCTTGTGGGCGACGCTCTCCTTGGTCTTTTTGAGTGCGTCCCTAATCCTTCCGAAAAATCCCATATGGACTCCTTTTAATGATTGGATAAAATTCCCCTCCCGCGGAGGGGGCTCCTCATTCCGAGCGAAGCGAGGGAATCCCCTCTCGATGTGCCCCGTTGGGTCTGTAGGGGTCTCCTCCGCCGCGATAGATGCGTACTTCGCCTTCGGCTCGTGCGCCACTATCGTGTCGTCGAGATGAGGGAATAGTGATCAGTGATCAGTGGTTAGTGATTAGTGGATAGGGGTAAGCGTCATTCTGAGCCGAAAAGTGAATACGGATGTCCGATAAAGCCCCTCTCCGAAGAATCCCCTTGATGAAAACGCGGACTTACGTTAAGGGGATGCTTCGAAGATGGGCTCGCTTGAACTTCGTAATTGCCGTTTCGGCTCAGCATGACGCCGTTTCTTCGACGAACATTAGCGTAGCTTATACGCGTTTCGCATTATGAAAGCAACTACATGACGGTGTCGCCGCCGAGACGCGATTCCACCTCCGACAGCTTGACGGAGACGATCTTCGAGACGCCCTTCTCCTCCATGGTGACGCCGAAGAGGACGTCCGCCTGTGCCATGGTGGGCTTTCTGTGCGTGATGACGATGAACTGCGTGTCCTTGGAGAACTTCTTCAGGTACTTCGCAAAGCGGTCCACGTTGGCCTCGTCGAGGGCCGCCTCGATCTCGTCGAGGATACAGAAGGGCATCGGACGGGACTTTAAGATGGCGAAGAGGATCGCGATCGCGGTGAAGGCCTGTTCGCCGCCCGAGAGAAGGGAGATCTTCGTGAGCTTCTTCCCCGGAGGGCAGGCGACGATCTCGACACCCGCTTCGAGCGGGTCTTCGCAGTCGGTATAGTCGAGCTGCATCTCCGCCCTGCCGCCGCCGAACAGCTCCTTGAAGATCTGCGTGAAGTTGGCGTTGATCTCCTGGAAGCCCGTGTCGAACTGCTTTTGCATGGTCTCGCGCAGTTCGTTGAGGACGCCCGTGAGGTCCTCGATGCCCTTGTCGAGGTCATCCTTCTGCGTCTGCATCTCGGTGTAGCGGGCGAGAAGTTCGTCATAGTCCTCGACGGCGTTCATGTTGACGTTGCCGAGTGCGGCGATCTTGTGGCGGAGGGAATTGATATTGGTATTTGCCTGTGTAAAGTCGTAGGCGGGGTCGCGAAGCTCCTGCGCGCTCTCGTAGGTGAGACCGTACATCTCGTCGAGACGCTGGCGCATGTTCTCGAGGGTGGTCTCGGCGCGGGTGATCTCATTCTCGGCGGTGTGCTTTTTCTCCGTCGTGAGCGTCTGCTTGGCGATGAGGCCGCGCTTTTCCTCGGCGAGACGGGACTGTTTTTCGTTCTCCGCCCTTTTGAGTTCTTCGACGGCGGAGATCTCCTCGCGGATCTTGGCGACGGCGAGCTGTTCCTCCTCGGTGAGGCTGACCTTCTCCTCCTCGATCTTGAGGGCCTCGATCTGCGCCTCCATATTGCGGATGCCCGCGCGGGTCTCTTCGATGCGCACAAGGAGGGCGTCCTTTTCTTCTCTGAGCCTTGCCAAATTTTCCGCTTCCGCGGCACGGGCGGAGGAGACGGTCGCCGCCTCGATGCGAAGTTCGGAGAGCTTATGGGAGAGCTCCTCCCGCTCCGCCTTGATCTTCTCTATTTCGCTCGCACGGAGCTGCGATTCGTTTGCGGCCTCCATGCGGATCTTGTTCAAAACTTCCTCGTTCTCGGCGGAGGAGAGCACCTCCGTCTCGAGGTCGGAGGCCTGCCGTGTGAGCCGCTCCAGAAGGGCGGAATATTCCTTTGCGTCCGCCTCGGCGGTGGAAACAAGCCCTTCGAGGGCGATCTCCTTCTGGGCGACGGCGGCGAAGTGCGCGGTCTCCTCCTGCACCTTCACGCGGAAGGCCTCGAAGGCGGCGCGGGCCTCTTCGAGCTCCTTTTCGCAGGTGGCAAGGGCGGCGCGGAACTTCTCGAGCGCGCTCTTCTTGCGGGCGATGTTCTCCTCGCACTCCTTGATCTTGCGCTCCCCCGCGAGCAAATTCCCGCTGTCCTTTCTCTGGGAGCCGCCCGTCATGGACCCGCTCGAGGCGATCGTGTCGCCCTCCAAAGTGATGATACGGAAGGCGCGGGGATACTTCTTCATGATGCGCGTCGCATTGGCGATGTTGTCGCACACGAGGGTGTTCCCGAGCAAGTTCTTGATGACGTTCTCGAAGTACTCGTCGTAGCGGACGAGGTCGTTTGCAAGTCCGATCGCGCCGTTCTCGCTCAGCGCACGCTCCACCTCCCGTGTGTCGGGACGGGGCCGCATGGTGTCGACGGGAAGGAAGGTCGCGATGCCCAGATGATGGTCCTTGAGATATTGGATGAGGTAGCGGGCGTCGTCCGCGGTGGCGGTCACGAGGTTCTGCATGGCCGCGCCGAAGGCGGTCTCGATGGCGACCTCGTACTGCTTGTCCGTGCGCACGATGTCGGCGATCGCCCCCTTGATGCGCTTTGCGAGCTCGCCGTTCTCCTTTGCGTCGAGCTGGAGGCGGCGGACGGAATCACGGTAGCCGTCAAAGCGGTTCTTGAGCCCTATGTAGATATCCCTGTTGTTGGTGAAGTTGGCGATGGAGGTGTTGCAGTTGACGATCTCCTCGGAGATCTTCTGCGAGGAGCGGGCGAGGTCGTTCACCACGCCGAGGAGCTCCTCCTCCCGCTGAGGCTTGCTGTCGAGGAAGGCGACGCATGCGGCCTTCTCCTTCCTGCACTCTTCAAGCTGATGGGTAAATTCCTCTCTTCTCCCCTCTGCCTTCCCGATCGCCTGCCGCACTTCGCCGATCCTGTCCTGCGCGGCGTCCCGCTTTGCGGTGAGGCTCCCGACGTTTGCACGCACGTCGGCGAGGTTCTCGACGGAGGAAATTTCGCTTGCACGCTGGGCGTCGGAGAGGCGTTCGTATGCGGCGACGCGGGCCTCCGCTTCGGAGAGCTTTTGCGAGATCTCCGCACACTGCCGCTCGATCTCCCTGACGCGCTTTGCTTCCCCCTCCGACTTCTTCGCACTGCCCTCGACGATGGCGTCGATATCCTTCATGCGCTTCTGGGAGACGGCGATGTCCTCCGCGGCGGAAGAGAGGCTGCGCTTGTAGTTTCCGATCCTCTCGCCGAGCACCTTTGCGTCGCCCGTCCTGTTCGCCATGCCGACCTCGAAGGAGAGGAGCTTGTCGTGCAGGGATTTTAATTTGTCGTCCGCCTGTGCGATGCGGGCTCTCCCCGCCTCCTCCTCGCCGTCTGCGAGGGCAAGACGGGCGTCGATCCCCGCGAGTTCTGCCTCCGCCTGGGCGATGGCGCCGCGGTATTTTATGGAATCCTGTTCGAAGCTGTCGCTCCGCACAAGGTAGGCGTTGACCTCTTCGTACTTGAGATCGGCGGCATACTCGCGGTATTTCCTCGCCGTCTCCGCCTGTTTTTCGAGGGGACGGAGCTGCCGTTCCGCCTCGTCCATGCGCTGGATGAAGACGGTGAGATTGTCCTTCGCGCTCTCGAGTTTGCGCTCGATCTCCCCCTTCTGGGTCTTGAATTTGATGACGCCCGTCGCCTCCTCGAAGATGGTGCGGCGGTCCTCGGGCTTGGAGTTCATGATCTGGGCGACCTTGCCCTGCCCGATGATGGAATAGCCCTCCTTCCCGATGCCGACGCCGTGCAGAAGGGCGACGATGTCCTTGAGGCGGCAGGGTTGCATGTTGAGAAGATATTCGCTCTCGCCCGAGCGGTAGAGGCGGCGCGTCATGGCGACCTCCTCGTACTCGATGTCGAAGAGACGCTTGGAATTGTCAAAGACGAGAGTCACCTCGCAAAAGGAGAGCTGGCGGCGCGTCTCGGTGCCCGCAAAGATGACGTCCTGCATGTTGGAGCCGCGGAGCGTCTTTGCGGACTGTTCGCCGAGCACCCAGCGCACGGCATCCGCCACGTTGGACTTGCCGCACCCGTTGGGGCCGACGATACAGGTGACGCCGTCATCGAATTTGATTGACGTTTTATCGGCGAAGGATTTGAATCCCGCAAGCCTGACTTCCTTGAAATTCACAGATGTTTCCCCTTTTGTCCCGATGACTGTTTTTTATGGTTGAGTAAGGTGTAGAGCCTCTTTGCGGCCTCCGTCTCGGCGGCCTTCTTTCCCGTTCCCCTGCCCTCTGCCCTTTCCCCGAGGGCGTGGACGGTGCATACGAATTCCTCTCCGTCCTCCCGCGTCTCGTAGCGGGGGGTGGCGTGCACCCGCTCCTGCACATACTCCTGAAGCAAGGTCTTGAAGTTCTCCGTCCCGATCTCGACGAGATTGGAAAGGAGGAACTTCTTTGCGGCGGGGAGGCCTCCGTCCAGATAGATCGCCCCCGCGACCGCCTCGAAGAGGTTGGACCGCGTCTTGCCCGCGATGTTCATCTCCCCGCCCGCATAGCGGAGATCTTGCATGAGGAGGAGGCGTTCCTCCGCCTTCTCGAGGGCGGATTGGGAGACATATTGCTTCCGAAGCTCCGTGAGCTTGCCCTCGTCCTCATGGGAGGAGAGAAAGAGCATCTCGGTGACGACGAGCTCCAGGACGGCGTCCCCCAAAAATTCCAGCCGCTCGTTGTCCCGCTCCCCCTCCGTTGTCGCAAGGGAGGAATGGGTGAAGGCGACCTCGAGGAGCTTTTTGTCGCGGAAGGTGTAGCCGATGCGCCCCTCTATGGAAAGGACGGTCTTCTCGTCGAATTTCTCCGTACGGCTCATTCGCTTCTCTCCTCGAGAAACTCCGTGCCTTCGAGCATCCCGGCGATGGTTTGGATGAGCCCCCCGCGATAGGCGTCCACCGCCTGCAGGACGGAGGCCGTGACGGGCCTTGCCTTGGCCTCGCCGTGGCACTTGACGACCACCTTTTTGAGTCCCAAAAAGACGGAGCCGCCGAAGCGGTCGTAGTCGAGAATGGAGCGGAGCGCGCGGATGGGCTTTTTGGCGAAGAGGTAGGAAAGTTTTCTCCCTGCGGAGCGGCGGAATTCCTGCTGCAAGATGGTTGCGACCGTCTTCCCGCACCCCTCGACGGCCTTCAGGGCGATGTTGCCCGAAAACCCGTCTGCGACGGCGACGTCGATGTCGCCGAACATGAGATCTCTCCCCTCGATGTTCCCCACGAAGTCGATGCCCTTCGTCTCCTTCAAAAGGGCGTATGCCTCCTGATGAAGGGGGTCCCCCTTGTGTGCCTCGGTGCCGTTGTTGAGGAGGCCGACGCGGGGAGTTTCGATGTGGTAGGCGGCCTTCGCATAGGCGGAGGCCATGATGCCGAATTGGGCGAGGTAGGCGGGCTTGCACTCCGCATTCGCCCCGCAGTCGCAAAGCAGCGTCGCGCCCCCGCGGACGTTGGGAACGCCCGGGCAGAGTGCGGGACGCATGACCCCCTTGATCCTGCCGACGAGCATGATCCCGCCCGTGAGCACCGCCCCCGTGGACCCCGCGGAGACAAATCCGCCCACCGCGTCGTCCTCTTTGAGAAGGCGGAGACCGACGACGAGGGAGCTGTCCCGCTTGGCGCGGACGGCCTGCGTGGGGACGTCGTCCCCCGTGATGACCTGCGTGCAGTGCACCACTTCCACGCGGTCTGCATCGAAGTCATATTTGGAAAGTTCGTGCCCGACGAGATTTTCATCCCCCGTCAGCACGAGTTTGAAATTATCACGTTTTGCGAGCGCCTCGACGGCGCCCTTCACGATCTCGGCGGGCGCATTGTCGCCGCCCATCGCATCGACAACGATCTTTAACATATCTACTCCATGAAAACAGGGTGTTTCACAATACAGTATAGACGAAATTATTATAACATTTCATCAAAAAAAACACAATGGTTTGCGGCAATTTCGCTTAAAATTCCTCCCTTCTTTGCACAAAAAAAGAGAGGAGAAAGTTCTCTCCCCTCTCTTTTTTACAAAATTCAAAGGATCGCGCCGCCGGAGGGCTATTCCTTTGCCTTGATGACGTTTGTCGGCTTGATGCGGCGCAGACGCAACATGGGCAGAAGGAAGGAGGCGAACACGATGCCGAGGGCCAGCACACAGTTCTGCAAGATATACAGCCACTTGACGGAGAGGAAGCTGACATTCATCACGAGGGTGTTCTTCGCAAGGTTGGTGAGCGAGAGCACGAGGACCCTGTTCGCCAGCCCTATGAACAGGAAGGAGCCGACGATGTAGAGTGCGACCATCGCGACGCCCGCGACGAGCACCTGGAACCCGAAGATGAGGATGAGGTCGTGGTTTCTCGCGCCGAGCGCCTTCAGAATGCCGATCTCCTTCATTTTGTCCTTGATGTTCTTGAACTCGAATTGGACCATCAGGAGGAACAGGGCGACGCAGAGCACGATGAAGATGATGTCGAAGAAGCGGCTGAATACCCGCACCGCCTTGGCCATCGTGGAGATCGTGCCCGCGATGGAGGAGTTGGGAATGAAGCCGTTCTCCCCCGCCACGTTGAAGAGCAGTTCCTCCTGCCCCTCATTGTCGAAATAGTAGCCGAGCGTAAAAAGATCCTCACGTTGAATTTCCTCGAAGATCTTCTCGGACAGAAAGCATCGGCCGACGGGTGCATTTACCAATCGAACGATCGTCACCGTCTTTTCGAACTTCTTGACAGAACCCGTCTCATCGCACATCAGACAATAACAAAGTTTGACGGAATGAGGTTGGAAATCTTGAAGATTCCGCTCCGTGTAGGACGTGTCGAACACTTGGTTGTATGCGGCATAGCTCATCATGATCTCATCTTCGTTCAGCGTGCGCTTCCCGTTATACACCGTCTCATCGGAAAAATAATTGCTTTTGTATGCAAAGCTCCGTCCACCCATTTCAAATGAGCTTCTGGCGCCAAGGATAAATTGCCTGTCCTTGAGCTCCACGGAGGCATCCAAAAAGTTCTGTTCAAACGTATAGGAGATGTTGAGATACTGCGTCAGCTCGTCATAAAAGGCAAGGAACTCTTTCGTTTCGGAAATACGGCGTAGCTGTTCCCTGGAACAGGACGGGTCGGTGAGCTTTTCAAGAAGCTCCCGATAGCGCTCCTTATAGCCCGTATCAATGATTCCGTTGACGTAGCCATAGCTGTGGATCGTGTTCCAGCGGACTTCCTTCAAAAGCTCATCGTACGTTTTTATGTTTGAAAAGTTGGCAAGCACTGCGTCCGCAAAGTAGTCGGTAATGAATACCCCGTCCGCGTGCTGTTCATCCGCCTTTGCCGCAAACTTCAACTCGCCGAACTTGTGCTCGAGAAACTCCTCGTCCGTGATGAGTAGGCCGGCGGTCTCTGTGGTTTTGTAGGGGTCAAAGCCGTAACTTACCCGCTTTTGTTCATAATTGACCAGTTTGGTGGAGTTATACAGCGTATAATTGATGAGCGGGTAAGCCTTTCCTTCATACCCCGCATTATAGAATTTTTGCAAGTCGTCAGCCTCTACATCCACTTTGTACGTCGCATCCAACTTGTCGTAAGTCTCGTTCGTATCCTTGACGAAGGAGGTGCAGGAGAGATCCCGCTTTGCCATTTCGGCCGTGATGACCTTGCCACCGTTGAAGTTCATGATGAGCTGCGAGAGCCCGAGCACCACCAATACCGCCGCAAAGATGACGGCATAGAGGCATGTCCTCAGCCATCCCCGCCGCAAAAATTTTGCCGCGAGCTTCGCCTTCGGCCCAAACTTGAACCGTCTATGTTCGAGGGGCAACGGGGATCTCTCCTCTGCGGGCGCCTCTCTTTGGGGAAGGAACCTGTCGCTGTCCTGTTTGACCTTGTGGACGCCGATCAAACCCAGCTCGGAATTGACCGCGCAGAGGTTCTCCTCCGTGAACTTCTCGCCATAGGGAATGACGAGCGCGCCGCCCTCCACGCGCAGACGCTCATCGAATGCGGGATTGCGGCGTACATGCTGCAAGATCTTCCCGTCCGAGAGCTCTATGATCTCATCGGCGTAGTGCTCCGCATCGCTCAGATTATGCGAGACGATGACGACGAGTTTCTCCTTGGAGAGTTCCTTCAGAAGGTCGAGGATCTGCGCCGTCGTCTTGCTGTCGAGGTTGCCCGTGGGCTCGTCGGCGAGGATGACGGAGGGCTGTTTCACGAGCGCTCTTGCGATCGCCACCCGCTGTTTCTGTCCGCCCGAAAGTTCCTTGGGATAACGCTTTTCATACCCTGCAAGGTCGGTGTCGGCAAGAACTTTTTCGACTCTCTCCCCATCCTTCTCCCCGCGGAGCTCCAATGCGAGCGCGACGTTCTCGTAGATGGTCAGCTCGTCGACGAGGTGGAAGTCCTGAAAGATGAACCCGACCGTGGAGTTGCGGTAGGCGACCTGTTCCTTGATGCCGAACTTCTCCACATGTCTGCCGTCTTCTATGATCTCGCCCGAGGTGATGGTGTCCAGCCCGCCGAGAAGGGACAGAAGCGTCGTCTTGCCGCTGCCGCTCTTGCCGATGACAAAGACAAAGCCCTTATCGGGCAATGTAAAGCTGATGTGGTCGAGAGCGACGCACTTGCCGCTCTTGCGGCTCTTGTATACCTTTGTGAGTTCCTTTACCCGGATCATGCCTTCCCCTTTATCCTTTTGTTATCGTCGTGCATTTATAGGCAAAGCGGCCGGGCAATCGCACTGTCCGACCGCTTGATCCTGCTGTTTTGTCTTCTGCCCGCCTATGCGGAGGCGAAGGTAAGGAGTGCCAAAAGGTCCTCGTTGCCGCTGCCGACAGTGACCTCCTGCCAATCGTTCTGCGTGCCCGCGTAGGACGCACGCGTCAAGTCGCAATCTTGGAATGCGAAGCTGCCGAGCCTCGTGAGGGCCTTGGGCAGATCGATGGTGTGAAGGGCGGTGCAGCCTTGGAAGGCATAGCTGCCGAGCGTTGCAAGTTTGCTCTCGACAGTTTCCGTCTTGGGATTTCCCTCCTCGTCCGTCGTCGTCTCCTGTGCGGTGGCAAAGGTGACGTTTGCAAGAGAAGTGCAGCCCGAGAAGGCACCCGTCCCGACGCTCGTCACATATGCGGGGATGGAGATGGCGGAAAGATCTGTCTGTGCAAATGCGTAGTCCCCGATGGAAGTGAGCTTTTCGGGAAGTGTGATCTGCGTAAGCTGCGTATTCGCAAACGCATAGCTTCCGATGGAAGTGAGCATTGCGGGAAGATCGATCCCGGAAAGATCGCTGTTCTCAAACGCATGGTCGCCGATCGTCTGGAGTTGGCTATATACGGTCGTCGTGGTCGTTTCGCCCTCCTCGTCCGTCTCCTCTACGGTCTTTGTCGCAAAGGTGACGTCCGTAAGCAAATCGCAGTTTGCAAAGGCGCTGTTTCCGATGGAAGTGACGCTCGTGGGGATGCGCACGGAGGAAATGTCACGCCCCGCGAATGCGCCCTCCTCGATGGAGGTGACGCCCTCGGGGATCACGATGGGCCCTTCGAGGCAGTTCGGGATGTGCACAAAGCCCGTGACATTTCCGTCCAAGAGGGCGTAGAGCACGCCGTCCTGCCCCAAATAGGCCGGGTTCTCTTCGCCGACGTCGATCATCTTGAGGTTAAAGCACCCTTCGAACGCATTGCCGCTCACCGAGGTGACGCGGTCGCCGAGGCTGATCCATTCGAGCCCTGCGCAGCCGTAGAATGCCTGCGCCGAGATGGAGGTCTCTTCGGACCCGTCGGGGACTTCAAAGGAGGTGAGCGAAACGCAGTTCGCAAACGCCCGCTCGCCGATGGAGGTGAGTTTGCTGTAAACAGTCGTCTCCGTAGGTTCACCCTCTTCATTTTCCGTCTTCGCCGTTGCCGTCCTGAAGGTGACTTCCGAAAGCTCGGCGCAACCCGCAAAGGCATTCTTCCCGATGGAAGTAACGCCCGCGGGGATGCTCACGGAAGTGATGCCGCGGTGCTCAAAGGCGCTTTCGGGGATGCTGTCGATCCCCTCGGGAATTTCGATCTCCCCTTCGAGGGCGGCGGGGATGAGGAGGAAGGAGAGCGCGCTCCCCCTCTCATAGAGGACGCCGCTCACGGACAGATAGTTTTCGCATTCTCCCTCAATGGAGACGGACTTCAGCCCGCTGCAACCGAAGAAGGCATCCGTGCCTAAATCGGAAAGGGTCGCGGGGAATGTGACGCTGTCGATCTCGCCCATGAAGCGGAAGGCGTGCGGGGCGACGGCGACGATTTCGGAATCCCCAAGCTCGATCTCTGCTTTGTTGCAACCATAGAGCAGGGTGTTCGTCTTCGCGTCGATGAGGCATCCGCCCGCGTCATCGTATGCCTCGTTCGCGTCTGCGACCTCGAATGCCCCGATACCGCTACAGCCGTAGAAGGCGCGGTCGCCAATCGCGGTGACGCCCGCAGGAATGGAGACGGAGGTAAGGCTCACACAGCCCGAGAAGGCATCGTGCCCGATGGCGGTGACGCCCGAAAGGTCGATGGCGCCGAGCTTTGCACACTGCGCGAACATTCCCTCGGGAATATCTGTAAGGTTTGCGGGAAGGGTGGCCTGCGCCAGATTTCCGCAGTTTGCAAAGGCGTTTGCGCCCACAGAGGTGACGCCCGCGGGGACGCTGACGGAAGAAAGTCCGCCGCAGCCATCGAAGGCGTTTGCCCCGAGCTTTTCGAGCGTTGCGGGAAGGTCAACTTCGGCAAGTGCCGCATCGTTCATAAATGCCCTGTCGCCGATCTCTTTGAGCCCCTCCGAAAGGGTGATCTCCTCGAGGGAGCTGCAGCCCGAAAAGGCATTTCTCCCGATGGCGGTGACGCCCGAAAGGTCGATGGACCTGAGCTTTGCACACTGCGCGAACATTCCCTCGGGAATATCTGTAAGGTTTGCGGGAAGGGTGGCCTGTGCCAAACTTCCGCAGTTTGCAAAGATGTTTTCGCCCAAAGAGGTGACGCCCGCGGGGACGCTCACAGAGGTAAGGCCGCCGCAGCCATTGAAGGCGTTCGCGCCCAGCGTTTCGAGCGTTGCGGGAAGGACAACTTCGGCAAGCGCCGCATCGTTGACAAATGCCCTGTCGCCGATCGTTTTGAGCCCCTCCGGAAGGGTGATCTCCTTGAGGGAACTGCAGCCCGAGAAGGCGTTTTTCCCGATGGAGGAGACGCCCGCTTCGAGCGTCACGCTCTCCAAAAAGTCGTAGCCCTGAAAGGCCCCGTCTGCAATGTAGACGGAGGCTCCCTCGTAGGTCGCGGGGACGGTCAAAGTCTTGGGAAGAAGGTCGGGGTTGGCCTTCACCGCCTCATCCGAGGGGAGATTCACAAGCCCCGTGACCGCATAGACATTGTTGTCCTTGTCGTATTCATAGGCGAGATGGATGCTCCTGTCGCCCGACTTTCCGCATGCGGTGAGCCCAACTGTGAGGCAGACCGCACTCAAGGCCGCGAGCGCACCGAGCAAGAGTTTTCGTTTCATGAGTTCTTCTCCTCCGAAGGGTGTGAGAAAGGTCAGATGTTTCCCGTAACTGCGAGAAGGATGATGAGCACCAAGGTGAATGCAAGGAGGGTGCAAAACATCGGGATGAGCATGTGCTTGACGACGGAAAAGTAGGTGCGGATCTTCTCACGGGCGGTAGATTTCTGCCGCTCCGCTCTGCCGTGGCGGCGCGTTGCGCTCATGTCGGCGATCTGCGAACCGTCGTCTATATACACGATCTTCTGCTCTTTTTGAGGCTTCTCCTCTTCGGAAGAGGCCTCCTCCTTGCGGTGCTTGCGCTTCATCAGTCCTCCTGCGGATAGCAATGGCAGGCCACGAAATGGCCGGGCTCATATTCCTTGTAATTGGGTGTGATGTGTTTGCAGATCTCCATCGCATGCGGACAGCGCGTATTGAACTTGCAGCCCTTGGGGGGGTCTGCGGGGGAAGGGATATCCCCCTTGAGGACAATACGGTCCATCTTCACGTCGGGATTGGGATTGGGGACCGCCGAGAAGAGCGCCTGCGTGTAGGGGTGCATGGGATGGGAGAAGATCGCCTTCTTGTCGCCGAACTCCACCATCGACCCGAGATACATGACGCCGATCTTGTCCGAGATGTGCTTGACGACGGAAAGATCGTGCGAGATGAAGAGGTAGGTGAGGCCGAGCTCTTCCTGCAACTGTTTCAGAAGGTTGATGATCTGTGCCTGAATGGAGACGTCGAGTGCGGAGACGGGCTCGTCGCAGACGACGAGAGCGGGCTTGACAGAAAGCGCACGCGCGATGCAGATACGCTGCCGCTGTCCGCCCGAGAATTCATGCGGATACCGCTCGTAATAATAGTCGCGGAGGCCGCACTGCTCCATGATCTTCATGACGTAGTCCTTCGTCTCCGCCTTGGGCACTACCTTGTGCACCTTGACGGGCTCGGAGAGGATCCCCCCTACCGTACTGCGGGGCGGAAGGGAAGAGTAAGGGTCCTGGAAGATGATCTGCATCTTCGTGCGAAGGGGGCGCATCTCCTTGGGCTTGTAGCCCGCGATGTCCTTTCCCTCGAAGAAGACCTGCCCGCCCGTGGGCTGGTAGAGCTTGAGGATGGCCCTGCCCATCGTCGTCTTGCCGCATCCGCTCTCACCGACGATGCCGAGCGTCTCGCCCCTTTTGAGCTTGAAGGAGACGTCGTCCACCGCGCGGAGGGCGAGCGAAACTTTGCCGCCGATCGTCTTTTTGAGCGGGAAATACATCTTGAGGTGGCGCACTTCGAGCAAGGCTTCCTCATCGGGAGGAAGGTCTCTGTCCTTGAGGGCGGCCTTTTCGCGGCGCTCACGCTCGTGACGGGCCTCTAGCTCGTCGTCGAAGAGGGCGACGTCGTCCCCCTTTGCCCCGTCCGTCTTTGCCCCGTCCGCCTTCCTGCCTTTTATTAGGAAGAAGAGGACGCATCCCGCGATGACGAGGAGGGCGACGACGGCGACAAGAATGCCTGCCGCGACCACCTGACCGCCGGTCACGACATAGAGATAGGAATTATTCACCTTTCTCCTCCTTCCCATCGTAGAGATGGCATGCCACCCAATGCGTGGGGCTCACCTGCACCATTTCGGGATAGTCGCCGAAGCACTTCTTCGTGCAATGCGAGCAGCGTTCGCGGAAGTAGCAATAGTCGGGCATATCGATGGGATTGGGGACATTGCCCGGGATATCGAACAGGGTGTCCTTCTCCGAATCCATCGTGGGCTTGGATCTCTGCAACCCGATGGTGTAGGGGTGCATGGGATGATGGAAGATCTCGGAGGCCGTGCCCTTCTCGATGATGCGGCCCGCGTACATGACGACGACGAAGTCCGCCATCTCCGCGATGATGCCGAGATCGTGGGTGATGAGCAGGATGGACCCGTTGATACGCGTCTTTAAGTCGCGGAGAAGGTCCAGGATCTGCGCCTGAATGGTGACGTCGAGCGCGGTCGTGGGTTCGTCTGCGATGATGAGGCGGGGGTCCCCCGCGAGCGCCATGGAGATCATGACGCGCTGGCGCATACCGCCCGAGAGTTCATGCGGGTAGGACTTATACACCCGCTCGGGCATTGCGATCCCGACGAGGTTGAGCATCTCGATGGAGCGCCGCTTCGCATCCGCCTTGGTGGAACCGGGGAAGTGCAGAAGGGTCACCTCGTCGAGCTGGTTTCCGATCGTGAAGACGGGATTCAGGGAGGTCATCGGCTCCTGGAAGATCATCGCGATCTGTCTGCCGCGGAGACGGTGCATCTCCTTTATGGGCATTTCGGCGATGTTGAAGACCTTCTCCTCCATCTCATATTGAAGGGTGCCGTATGCGTCCCGCTTCTGCCTCTTCTCGAAGACGGGGTTCCCCTCCTTGTCGAGGACGGGCCTTCCGTGACGGTCCTTCTTTTCGGTGAGGAGATCTTCGCCGTTTTCGTCCTTTTCCCAGACGGGAATGGGCTTGCCCTTCGCATCCCGCTTGAAATCGTAGGATTTGAAGCGGATCTCGCCCGAATAGATCTGCCCGGCGGGACCCTGCAGAAGCTGCATGATGGACATGCTCGTGACCGACTTCCCGCAGCCGCTCTCGCCGACGACGCCGACGGTGGAGCCCTGCGGCACCTCGAAGGAGACGCCGTTCACGGCCTTGACGATCCCCTGCTCCGTGAAGAAATAGGTGTGGAGATCTTCCACTTCGAGGATGTTCCGATCGTCCTTGAGGGTGGTCAAAAACTCCTCTTCCTTGGCCTTGCGGCGCTTCTTCTTCTCGAGGGCGCGGGTCACCTTATTGTTGGATCTGACGATGGCACGGATCTCCCTGCCCGTCAAATAGTTTCTGTTCTTTTTTGCCTTCGTCTTGGGCTCTTTTTCTTCGCTCATGCGTCACCTCCTCGCCTTGGGATCGAGTGCATCCCTCAGGCCGTCTCCGATAAAGTTGAAGGCGAGCACCGCGAGCACGATACACACTCCGGGCGGGACCCAGACGTTGAAGTACTTCGCCAGAATATTCGGGTCGCCGCTGACGGCGTTGATCATCGTCCCCCATGCGGCGTAGGGCGCCTTGACGCCGAGGCCGAGATAGGAGAGCGTCGCCTCGGTGAGGATCATGCTGCCCAAGGAGAGCGTCATCGAGACGATGAGCTGGGGCAGAACGTTGGGGACGAGGTGCTTGAAGATCTTGCGCGAGGTGGAATACCCCATCGCCTCCGCGGCGACCATGTATTCCTGTTCTCGCAAAAAGAGGATCTGCCCCCTCACGAGGCGGGCGGTCCCCGGCCACGAGATGAGGGTCAAAAAGATCATCAGAAGGTATATTCGGTACTGCGGGTCGATCTGCCATGAGTCGAACAGCGTCCCGATGATGAGCATGATGGGAAGGGACGGGATACACATGAGAATATCGCAGATACGCATGATGACCTCATCCACCCGCTTGCCGAAGTACCCCGCGATGCCGCCGAACAGCACGCCGAGGAAGGTGACGGCGAAGACGGCGAGGAAGCTGATGGACAGCGAGATCCTGCCGCCATACATGAGACGGGTGAAGATATCCATGCCCGTATTGTCTGTCCCCAAAATGTGGTCAGAACTCAGCGGCGCAAAGGTGTTGAGGCCCTTCGCCGTCTCGACGACCTGTGTGAATTCCACCTCCTCGCCGCCGACGTTGGCGCTCACATCCGCGGTGATGGTGTCGACGCAACCGCTGTTGTCGAATTCCGTCTCGCCCCAGCGGTTGTAGATGACGGGGCCGAGCCAGGAAAAGAGAATGAGCGCGACGAGAATGACAAGCCCTACGATGGAGAGCTTGGAGCGGAAGAAGCGGCGGGCGACCATGCGCGCGGGCGAGAGAAGGCGCACGTTCTTATCGAGTGCGTTCTCCTCGTCGTGGGCGGCCTTTAAGGCCTCCTCCTCTGCGACTTCCTCTGCGGGGAGCTCGGCGGCCGCCTCCATGTCTGCTTCCAGAACGGGACCTGCGTCCAAGAGGTCAAGCCGATCGAGATCTTTCTCTTCCATAATGCTTTCCCCCTTTAATAAAGTTTGACGCGCGGGTCGACGACGGCGTACATGAGGTCGGTGAGGAGCACCCCGATGACGCTGAGAAGTGCAAGGAACATGTTATAGCCCATGATGAACGGGATATCCGCGCTCTGCATTGCCTTGAGTGCGGTGTTCCCGATGCCGGGCAAGTCGAAGATCTGCTCGGTGATCATGGCGCCCGAGAAGTGGGAGGGAAGCACGCCCGCGAGCAGGGTGACGATGGGGATCATCGTATTGCGGAAGACATGCTTATAGATGACCTTTCTCTCGGGAAGGCCCTTCGCCCTTGCCGTCCGAATATAGTCGGAATTGAGCACCTCGAGCGTATTGGTGCGCTGATATCGCATCGTCCCGCCCACGCTCAAAAAGACCATGACGAGGAGCGGCAAGACGAGGTGCCATAGATAGTCCAACATATATTCTATGGGACCGAGGTCCTGCCCCGCCGCAACGAGGCCCTGGGTGGGGAACCATCCGAGCTTTTGTGCAAAGACGGCCTGCAGGAATCTCCCGAAGAAGAAGGACGGGAGGGAGATGCCGATCATGACGATGATCGTGACGAGATAGTCGCGGATGGAATATTGGTGCGTCGCGGCCGTCACGCCGAGCGGAATGGCGATGAGGTATTCGAAGATGATGGCGATGAAGGCGATGACAAAGGAGACCGTCATGTCCTGCGCGATCTTGGAGAGCACGGGCTGCTTGTAGAGGAAGCTGGTGCCGAGATCGAGGCGCACGAGGTTCCACAGCCAGCTCCCGTATCCCGAGAGGATGCCGAGGAAGCTGTTGTCGCCGAGGCCGTACATCTTATACATGGCGTCCACCGTCTCCTGCGGAATGGTCGCGCCGCCCTGATTCATCTGCAAGATCTGTTGCTCGATGAAATCGACGGGCATGAGGCGCACGAGCAGATACAGGATGAGGGAGACGCCGAGAAGGATGATAACGGCGAGCCCGAGTCTTTTGAGAATATACTTTAGCATAGGATCGCTCCGATGTTGATTACACTTTGGAGGGACTTCCCTCCGCGGCCGGAGGGCACATGCCCCCCCTTCCTCGCACGCCCGCCCTCAATACAAGGGCGGGTGGCGCAAAACTTTTATTTCATCTTGATTTCCCAGATGCGGGAGAGCGGCGAGTTGTAGGGATTGATGTTCGTGGGAAGGGTGCTCTCGTCGATGACATTGATGTTGATGCCGTGCATCGTCTTTCTCTGGTAGACGGGAAGCTCGATGGCAAGGTCGAGGACATATCCCATCGCCTCCTTGTATGTCTGCGCACGCTCGGTCTGGTCGAGGGATGTGCGTCCCTTGTCGATCAGCTTGGCAAGGTTGTTCAGATAACCCTGTTCTGTCGTCGTACCGTTTGCGATAAGGTGAGGATAGCCCCATGCGAGGACGGAGGTCGCCGTGGAGTTCTTGTGATAGACCTGATACATATCGGGGTCGATGGTCGAGCCCCAGGCCGCCGCCCACACCTGAAGGGAACCGGTGGCGAGCTTGGTGAGGGCCTGCGTGTCGGGCTGAACGGTGACGTTCCATCCGTTCTCATTGAGCAGTTTCTGCGCGTTCTGGAAGACGGTGTAGCAGGGATGCTCCGTGAGGCTGGAGCCCGCGATGGTGAAGGTGACCTTGAAGTTCGTCATCCCTTCTTTCTTTGCGGCTTCGGTGTACTTTTTGATCAGTTCGACACGTCTCGTCTCGGACATCGCCTTGGCATAGTCCTTGCCGTTGTTGTCTTCCTTATTGAGACGATAGTCGCTCGGATCGAGCTCGTTGCCCGCGGTGCGGGGATATGCCCAACTGACGAGGGACATCGGCCAGTAGATGGTGGCGACAGTCCCCTCACGATAGTAGTTCGTGGCGAGGGTGGTGTCCATGGCCGCCATGATGGCCCTGCGGCCGCTGAGGCTGGTGATATACTTGGCATTTACGCCGATGTAGCCGTAGCCGAGCTGCCACGTATCCACTTCCTTGACACCCTTCATGTTTG
>CANRIO010000014.1 GCA_947630605.1 uncultured Clostridia bacterium | reverse complement strand
GCGTCATTCTGAGGCAAGAGAGTTTATAAGAATTTCCGACGGGGCAACTCTCCGAAGAATCCAGAGGTACGAAGTCCATTTATAATAAGGTGATGCTTCGACAGGCTCAGCATGACGATATTGGAATGGATTGCTGTTTGCCAAAGTCACTGTTTTCATCCTCGGGATGCTTCGGAGATGGACTCGCGTGGACTGCGTAATTGCCAATTCGGCTACTTCGGGGCTTTGCCCCTCGTGCCGCGCTTAGTAGACAATAGTGCGCGGGGCAGCATGACGCGGTTTCACGACGAAGTATTTCGACGCCTATACGCGATTCGCTTAATGAAAACACAGACCTAACCCAAGGCTACGTCTAAGATCATCATAAGACAAAACCCCAAAAGAATGCCCGCAGAGGCGATCGTCTTATTCCCCGAAAAGCACTCGGGGATGAGTTCGGAGCAGACGACGGCGATCATTGCCCCCGCCGAAAAGGCGAGCGCCCACGGGAGGAACCCCGTGATAAATGCCGCCGCGACCGCACCCAACGCGCAGGCGGGGATCTCCACCGCGCCCGAGGCCTGGGAGAGGAGGAAACTTTTCGTCCGAGACATGCCGCCAGCCCTGAGGGGAAAGGCGACGCACGCCCCTTCGGGAAAATTCTGAACCGCGATGCCGAAGGCAAAGATGAGCGCGGAGAGCATCGCCCCTTCGCCCCCCGCCGCCGCGGCGACCGCCACCCCCACCGCCATGCCCTCGGGGATGTTGTGCAGCGTCACCGCGAGATACATGAGGCCGTTTTTCTCCCCCATTCCGCCGAAGGATCTTTTGCGCCTGCTAAGGAGGATATCCGCAAGGATGAGGATGCCTCCGCCGAGGAGAAAGCCG
Source organism: uncultured Clostridia bacterium (assembly GCA_947630605.1). Taxonomy (GTDB): domain Bacteria; phylum Bacillota; class Clostridia; order Christensenellales; family Borkfalkiaceae; genus Gallimonas. Next base: position 26,752 of record CANRIO010000014.1, on the reverse strand, counting down.
AGCGTCACCGTGAGATAGGGCGGGAGTGCGCTTTGATATTCAAGGGCGGGCAGAAGAAGAGAAAAAAAGCTCGCCGCGATCATGATGCCCGCGGAGAGTGCGCAAAGGAGGGTGACCGCGGCTTTCCCGATGCTCCTTGAAAAGAACACAAGGGACGCACCGAGTGCGGTCGCCGTATAAAGCATGAGGGAGAGAAGAAGGGCCTGTTGCCACGATGATAGTGCGAAAAACCACTGCATTTGTAACCCCCGTGTTTCGTGATGTGCGTACACTTTCATCCTATGCAACAGGGGATCCGACGGTGAAGGGGCGGCGCGGCCCCCTACCTTTTCATGTAAAAATCTTTTCAAACTGCTTGCAAAAGAAGTTTTGCTGTGATAGAATGAGAACTGCGACACAATCAAATACTATTCATGAACGATACAACGGCGTCGGTGTATCCTATTTCCTTATTCATGAATAGGTATTGTGTCGCAACAATATGGGATACTCGTTGCGGGCGTTCCATGTTGGAGCGCCCTTATTTTTTTATCGAAAAATTATTTTATGGAGGAAGATATGAAAAAAACTTTTGCAAAAATTGCCGCACTTGCGATGGCAGCCTGCCTCACGCTCGGGCTTGCGGCCTGCGGCGGAAAAGAGCCACCCGCAACGGGGGATGACGAGTGGACGATGGACCGCGTCTATGCCCTGGCAAAGGAAAAGGGCTTCGAGGGTACCCTCGATGAACTCATCGCCCAGCTGAAGGGTGATAAGGGCGACGACGGCCGCGGCATTTTGAGCGTACAGATCGACAGTGAAGGTCACCTTGTCGTTACATATACGGACGGCACGACGGAAAAGCTCGGCAAAGTCGTCGGCGAAAGCGGCACCAACGGCCAGCCCGGTGCAACGGGTCCGCAGGGTCCGCAGGGCCCTCAGGGCGAGACGGGTGAAACAGGGCCGCAGGGTCCGCAGGGCCCTCAGGGCGAGACGGGTGAAACAGGGCCGCAGGGGCCGCAGGGCGCAACGGGCAAGAGTGCCTATGAACTTTGGCTCGAGCAGGGATACGAGGGCGACATCGACGATTTCTTCAATTGGGTAAGGGGCGAACACTACCACCGCGACAATAATAAAGACTGCCAATGCGATGAGTGCGGGGAGTCCGTTCACGTCGATTCGGACGGAGATAATTTGTGCGATCGGTGCCAAACGCCCATGAGCGGCTACGGCTTCGGCGACAACAACTACTTTGTTTCGACGGACGGGCTTCTCCCCGAAAATCTCGTCGATGACAACTACGGGACTTACTATGAGATCGGCGTGCAATCCTTCTGCGACTCCGACGGCGACAATGTGGGCGATTTGCAGGGCATCATCTCCCGCCTCCCCTACATCCGCAGCATGGGCTACACGGGCATCTGGCTGACGCCCATCGTCGATGCTTGGCCGAGACAGTACGGTTATGGCGCGCGCGACTATATGAAGATCTATCCCGACTACGGCACGTTTGCCGATTTCGACGAGCTCATCGAGAAGGCCCATTCTCTCGGTATCAAGGTCATCTGCGACATGGTGTTCAACCACACTTCTGACAGTGGATGCGAATGGTGGAACCAAGCGTTTACCGCACAGAAGAGCGGCGATACTACGAACGAATACTACGGCTTCTACAATTTCAGCAATAAAAACCTCAGTACAAGCCACTGGGAACAGCGCGATGGTTTATGGTACGAGTGCTCGCAATACTACGGCGGTATGCCCGATCTCAATCTTGATAATCCCAAGGTAAAAGAAAAGCTTGCCGAGGTCATCAAGCTTTGGGTGGGCGGCCATCATATCGACGGCATGCGCCTCGACGCCGTGAAGGAATATTTTTCGCAGGAGAGCAATGTTGCGACGAGGACCCAGAAGAATATGCAATTCGTCGATTGGATCGTCTCCGAAGCAAAGAAATACAACCCCGATATCTATGTGGTGGGTGAGGTGTATTCGGGCAGCAGTGGTACCGACGGCACCATCAATTACTGCAAGAATACGACTGCGAACAGCTACTTCTGGTTCACCGGGGCGTACTTCCCCCAGTGGAGTTGGTCCGATCATAAGGGCGCCATCGGTTGGTGGGTCAACGAGGCGGTCAATTCTTCCTCGCAGGCGACGCAGGCGGCGAATGAATACTATAGCTCTTTGGAGAGTCTTTTAAGTGACAGTAATTTCTCGGGCGGCGGCATTCCCGCACCCTTCCTCGACAATCACTATACCGACCGCATCGCCGATGGATGGTTCAACCACGACGCCACAAAGATCAAGTTTGCTTACGGACTTTTCTCCATGTATACGGGCAACACCTTCACCTACTACGGCGATGAGATCGCGATGAACGGCGTTCGCCCGCAGAGCGCGCAATCGGATGGAGCATGGCGCATGGGTTTCCTTTGGGACACCAATAATCCGCCCAAAATCGAGGTAGACGATGTCGCTCCCGACTACACGGACGTCACGGGCGCTCTGCAGCAGATCGCAGACGAGGCGAGCATTCTCCGCTACTATCAGGCAGCAAACAACCTCCGCAATGCCTTCCCCGCCCTCATGCGCGGCACCCCGACGAAGGAATCCAATGATGGCGGCGTGCTCACGATCAAAAAGACTTGGAATAGCCAGACGGTGTATATCGTCATCAATTTCACAAATAGCAACAAGACGGTGAGTGTGCCCTCCGGGACCGCCTTCCAAAAGGCGCTCTGCCCCACGGGTAAGGCCACGGAGACGTCGCTTCCCGCATACTCTATCGCGGTCTACGCGTGATCGCATGATGTAGGAGCGTCGGCCGACCCGATCGCAACATGACCGCCGAGGTGGGTACCATGTCCGCCTCGGCGGGTTTGTTTTTATAAAGACACGCGGCGAGATGAGGAGATAAAACACGGCGCGGTTACCCAACCCTCATCAGTCACGCAAAGCGTGACAGCTTCCCCCTTCAAAAGGGGGAAGCCTTTTCCTCATTCCAAGCCCGCGAAGCGGGCGAGGGAATCCCCTCTCAATGTAGCAAAGCGGGTCTGTAGGGGTCTCCTCCGCCGCGCCGCCCGATGGGCGGCGCGGCGTCGAGATGAGGAGGAAGAGAAGGCATGACGCGGTCGCCCATCGGACTTCGTATGAGGGGATGCTTCGGCAAGCTACTTCGGGGCCTTGCCCCTCGTGCCGCCCTTCGACGACGATCAGAACGTGCGGGCGGGGCAGCATGACGAGGGGATGACGAGCGGGGGAGATTTTTTCAAAAATTCATACAATTTTCAAAAAAGTATGTTATAATGGCTTTACAATGAAGGAGGAAGTTCCATGAAAAGATTTCTATGCGTCGCCTTGACGGCGCTCATGCTCTGCCTGCCCCTCGCGGCATGCGGCGGGGGTCCCTCCCCTTCGGGCGGGGATCTCGGCGGCAATACAGGCGGTAACACAGGCGGAAACAACGGCAATACGGGCGGAAGCACGGGCGGAAATACGGGCTCCGTCGTTTCCCCCACTGCCACCAATGCGGAGGCGGCAAAGGCGGCTGCGGATGTCATTTCCCTCCCCACCGCCGCGGAAAAAGAGTACGACGGCAGCACCATCACGGAGGGCGGCGTCTATGCCGTGCGCGGCAGTCTTGACACAAAGATCTCCATCACATGTGATGCGGCCGTCGAGCTCAAATTCTATGATGTGACCCTCTCCGTCGCCAAAAAGGCGATCGAGGCGGAGGGCGCGGGCGATGTCATCCTCACCCTCTCGGGGGAAAACTTCATTAAAAACACCAACCCCGACGGTTCCAACGGCATCGACGTTCTCGGCGATCTTCTCATCCGCGGGGAGGCGGGATCCTGCCTTACGATGGATGTCACGAAGAATGCCGTCACGGCCAATTCCATCACGGTCGAGGGAACTTCCCTCGATATCACCTCCCAAAAGGACGGCCTGCATGCCGAGATCGCCCGCTTTGACGACGCCGCCTTCACGGGCGTGCCCGACCTCTCCTATGCGGACGGCGGCTTCGTGCATCTCAAGGACGCCGGAGTGACCCTCACCACGACGGATGACGGCATTCAGGCGGACACCTTCGTCTGGGTCGAAGGGGAGACGACGCTCACCGTTACGACAAACGGCGGTGCGCCGACAACCATTACGGAAGCCTCCTCGGATGCGGCGAGCGGGAAGGGCGTCAAGGCGGGTGCCCTTGACTACGGCGCGGACAAGACTGACCTTGCATGGGACAAGTATCTCCTCCTCATCGAGGGGGGAGATCTTACCGTCAATGCAAATGACGACGCCTTCCACTCGGACGGCGAGATCGTCATCTCGGGCGGGACGCTCTCCATCGCCTCGGGGGATGACGGCATCCATGCGGAAAAGCTTCTCACGATCTCGGGCGGAAAGATCGACATCTCCCGCTGCTATGAGGGCGCGGAGGCGGCGAAGGTGGAAATTTTGGGCGGTGAGCTGGGCGTGGTCGCCGCGGATGACGGCATAAATGCCGCGGACGGCACACAGGCTATCCCCGGCAACAAAAATTCCAATTGCAGAATTTTGATCTCGGGCGGAAAGACGACGGTCGTCTCTTCGGGCGACGGCGTGGATTCCAACGGCGACTTTATCATGACGGGCGGGACGCTCTTTGTGACGGGGCCCTCGAGCGGCGACAACACCGCCCTCGACACGGACGGCGAAACGCGCATCGACGGCGGATATCTTCTCGCGGTCGGCTGTTCGGGCATGATGGGCTCCTCCCCCTCCAATTCTTCCAAACAGAACGTCATCGTCTATACGCAGAACTCGAATTTGACCGTATCTGAAGTGTATATCGCGGACATGGGTGGCACCAAACTCCTCTCCTACACCCCAGCGCGGGCTTTTTCCAACATCGTCGTCTCCTGCCCTGAGCTCGACATGGGTGGCGCCTATTCCCTGCATGCGGGGACGCAGACGCTTGCCGAAAGCATCGTGATCGCCTCTTCCGTGACCCAACTCGGTACACAGCCCGGCGGCCAGGGCGGGTTCGGCCCCGGCGGCGGTTGGGGCGGCCCCGGCGGCGGTTGGGGCGGCCCCGGCGGCCATCGGTAAAACCATCGATAGAGACTTGAAAAAAACAGTGCCGAATGGGGGCACTGTTTTTTAGTATGGTGATGCTCGGCATGACGTGGGTGGGCACCCCTTCCGTCACGGCAAAGCCGTGCCACCCTTCTCACGCGGGTAGTGTCCCGCGTTACTTCGCCTTCGGCTCGTGCCGCCCTTCGACGACGATCAGAACGCGCGGGCGGGGCAGCATGACGCGGGGCACCCCCTACCCCCCTCCCACGGAGGGGGCAAGTCCTCATTCCGAGGCTCCGCAGGAGCCGAGGGAATCCCTACGTAAGCGATGAGACCTCATGGGTTTGTAGGGGTCTCCTTCGCCGCGATAGAGTCGTACTTCGCCCATGGCTCGTGCGCCACTATCGTGTCGTCGAGATGAGGACGTAAAAATACGCGGCGTCGAGATGAGGAAGGGAGGGAGGACGCGGGAAGGCATTACTTTCGGAAGACGATGATGAGGACGATGATGGCGATGGAGATGACTGCGCCGATCGTATAGGTGATGTAACGGATCTTCTTGATCTTCTCGTCGCTCATGGGCTGGTAGCCCTTTGGGGTGAGTTTGGCCTTACATTTGGGGCACTGCGTCATGTGGTCCAATACGGGACTGCCGCAATTGGGGCAGGAGAGCACATGCTTCTCCGCCCTTGCGCGCCTGTCTTCTTCGATCGTCGTCTTCTTTTTCATGTCTTGATTATACCACACTTTCCGCCCGCTTTCAATGTTTTTGCATGGGAAAATTTTTCCCGCCATCCACCCGTTTCCTCCTTTCAAACTCCTTTACAAATCCCATAAAATATAGTATGCTATAAATACTTTCAGAATTTGGGGGCCGAACATGAAGAAGAAAAGACAGCAAGAGCTCCTTGAGGCCGAAGAAAAAGAGGCCTTGAGCGGGAAGATGACCATCTACGACTATGAACAGAAATACGTCAAGCGGCAGAATGTGCGCGGGGCGAAGTTTCTCCTTCGCTTTATGGCGGCGATCATCGGCGTGTTTCTTCTCGTCGTGCTTGCCCTCGTCTCCCTCCGCGTGTATGACGTCAACAAGTATGCGGGCTACGGCGTGGGGGCCGCTTGCCTCGTCCTCTACATCTGCGTCTACATCGTCCCCACCGTCAAAATTCTGCATGCGGGCTACTTCGTGACCAACGTCAACGGCTTTACGGCAAGGAAGGCCCAGCGGCACAACAAGAAACTTCGCCACGACATCGCGGATAAGATGATCGACCTCACGGCAAAGGTCGAGGGCGTGGGCTGGTACGACAGCGAGGTGGTCGGCCGAATGGCGATCGCCCTGAAGACGAACGACGAAGAGAAGCTCAAGGGGTGCCTCACGGAGCTCTACAAGGGGTCGGTGAAGAAGTCCGCCCGCTCCCTCATCCGCAAATGTTCTTTGAAGAGCGCCGCCTTTTCCGCCGTCTCGCAGTCGGCAAAGATCGATGCGGCGATCGTCGTCATCATCAATCTGCAACTCATAAAGGACATCGTGTTCCTCTATGGTTTCCGTCCCTCGGATGCAAGGCTTGTCAAAATTTTTGCCACCGTCATCTCCAACGCCCTCGTCGCCTACGGGCTGGGCACGGCCAATATCGGCGGGGCGGTCGTCAAGACGATGGGCAGCGCGGTCAAGGGCATCCCCATCTTGGGTTCCGCCATCTCCGCCCTCGTCGACTCCTCCGTGCAGGGGCTTGTGAACGGCACCCTCACGACGGTCATCGGCTACCAGACCATCAAGTACCTCAATAAGGAATACCGTCTGCAAAATATCCTGGACGGCATCGACGTCTCGGAGACGGAGGCGGAACTCTCGGAGGACTGCACCGAGCTCGAGAGCGAACTCAAGAGCCGCAAGAAAAAACTCGCCCCCGCCGTGTGAGTAATTTATCATCTCGCCTCGCACACCGCGGGGCTTTTTTGTTGCCCTCCCTCGGACATGGGTGGTATGTTTTTGCCTAAAGGATAAGGGGGGACGCTCATACCACTTGTCCTCATTCCGCCCCGCGCGCACGATTGTAAACTTAAGCGCGGCACGAGCCGAAGGCGAAGTAGCGGAGCGAGGGAATCCCCTGTCAATGTGGCAAAGCGCGTTTGTAGGGGTCTCCTCCGCCGCGCCGTCCTCGGACGGCGCGGCGTCGAGATGAGGAGAAAAAGTGGTTAGTGATTAGGTGTGAATGAGTAGTGGATTAGCGTCATTCTGAGCCGATAACGTAAATACGGCTGTCCGTGAAAGTAACTCTCCGAAGAATCCCGAACTACGAAGTCCGATTATAATAAGGTGATGTTTCGACAAGCTCAACATGACGAATTTTGGAATGGTGGGCTGTTTATCAAAGTCACTGTTTTCATCCTCGGGATGCTTCGGGGATAAGCTCGCGCGGTCTGCGTACAGCCGTTGGCTACTTCGGGGCGATGCCCCTCGTGCCGCCCTTCGTTGGCGATCAGAACGTGCGGGCGGGGCAGCATGACGCAGTACGCCCATTGGAAGCCAACCCCCATCAGTCACGCGAGACGTGACAGCTTCCCCCTTATGTCAAGGGGGAAGCCTTTGCTGCGGTGATGCTTCGACAAGCTCAGCATGACGAATTTGGAACGGGGTGCTGTTTATCAATGTCACTGTTTTCATCCTCGGGATGCTTCGGAGATGGGCTCGCCGTTTTCATCCCTCTTTTCTCGGCTCAGCATGACGCGGTAATCCCAATGACGCAGATACCCTTTATCTCAAATAGCTGCCTTGGGCGGAGTTCATGACGCGGAAGAGTTGGACTTCGTCGCCCGTCTTGGCGTCGAGGTAGACGATATATTCGCCGTCCGCGTACTTGCAGGCAAACTCCCAACAGAGGACTTCCCTGCCGTCCACGGGGATGAGTGCGAGGTTTGCACTGTAGGGCTCCAGCCCGCGGGTGAGCTTCTCTTCGGCCTCCGCCTCGGAGAGCCCCGCCTTGAGGTCGCGGTCCTCGTTGTTGAGGAGGTAACCCCTCGCGTCCATGCCGATGACCCTACCCTTCTCTTCGCAGACGCGGATGCGGATGATCTCGGGATAGATGCGTACGCCGTCCTCCACCGCCGTGTAGGTGAGGTTCGCGACCATACCTGCGTCGGAGAGCCACACCGCCTCGACGTCTTCGATGCCGATATTTTTGAGATATTCGCGGGCAATGGCGTCGCACGTCTCGAGGTCGAAGTTCTTCGTGGAGCACTGCTCGTAGGTGTCGAAGAAGGCGAGCTTGCCGCCGTTTTTGGTGATCTCGGCGAAGATCTCGACATCGTTTTCATCCGTGAGGGTGAAGTTGTAGCAGCTCACCTCCTCCGTCATGGTCTCGCCTGTAAACTTCACATCGCGAACATGGTAGGGGGCAAAGAGCTCGCGGGCCCTCTCCTCCGCCTCGGAAGAGGAGATCTCTTCGAAGCGGGCGAGGCGGTTTTCACCGACGTTCCCCTCTCCCGTGAAGGGTGCGTCTACGATATCCTCCGGCTCTTGCTTGGTCTCATTGCCCATTTCGCCGAACTTCTCGGAGACGGTGCCCTGTTTGCCGCCGACGAAGCTGCGAAGCTCGCCCTTCTGCATGTGCGTCATGAGGTCGTTGAGCTCGGTATAGAGCTTGTCGTTGACCTCATAGAGGTAGGCAACGGTGCTCCTCTCCGTCTCGGAAAGGCTCTCCCCGCGGCCGAGCTTTGCAAGGAGGGTGCGGGCGTAGGAGCCCGTCCTGTTGACGAAGGCGGAGATGTCCGTGCTCGTCGCCTGATCGACGGGGATCCTCTCGAGAGAACTCTCCATGATGGCGGCGTCCACCAAAATATTCGTGAGGAGCAAGCGCTGTTCGTTTGCGCCCGAAGAGACGCGAAGCTTTGCAAGGCTGTCGTCGAGTTCCTCGCTCGCGGAGACCATCTCATAGAGGGTGGCGCGGGCGGAATTTTCCCCCGAGACCTGCATCTCGTTCATGCGGATGGCACCCGCCGTGACGACGGTGGCGAGGACCAAACACGCCGTGCCGAGGGAGATGACCGCCGCGAGCCAGCCGCCGAACCCGCCCGTGCGTCTGCGCTCGGTGCGTTGTTCGCGCTTATGCTTTCTCTCCTCCGCCTTGCGGACATGGGCGGCCTCTCGTGCCTTGCGCCTGTCTTCACGCGCCTTCATGTGAGCGTCTTGCTTCTTGCGCTTCAAGGCGATCCGCTCCTTCTTTTCGCGGGCGATGCGCTGGGCCTTTTCCGCCTTGGATTCGTTTTTCAACAGCTCCTTGCGGGCGGCGCGCTCCGCCCTCTTTTCGATGCGCTTTTCCTTGAGCGCGGCCTTCTTCTCGGCGCGCTTTTCGAGGCGTTCCGCCTTCTTTTTTGCGATCATCTCTTTGCGGGCGAGCTTTTTCTCGGCGATGCGCTGCTTCTTTTCCAGCTTCTTTTGCTTGATGGCGGCCTTCTTCTCGATCTTAGCCTGCTTTAAGGTGGCCTTCTTGTCGAGCTTTGCCTCCTTCTTTTCGGCGCGCGCCTTCGCCGCCTTCACGCGCTCGTCCGCCGCCGCATGCTCGCGCTTTACCGCCCTTTCGGAGGTGCGCCTTTCGGTCGTGCTTCTCTTCGTCTTCTTGGGCTCCTTCGCCTTTTCTTCCTGAACGCGCTTTACCTTCTTTGCGCCGCTTGATACATTCTTACCGATTTCCTTTTCCATAACTCCTCCTTAAATGGCAAAGACGTGCTTGCCGATGACCGTGACCGTCTTGCGGCCGAAGATCCATGAGCTCGTGGCGACCGCGGGGTTGTAGTAGTAGAGGCACCCGTACGTCGGGTCCCAGCCGTTCATGGCGTCGCGGGCGGCGTTGTATGCCGTCTGGTTGGGCTCGAGATTGATCTGCCCGTCTGTGACCGCCGTGAACGCGCCGCTCTGATAGATGACCCCCGAGATGCTGTTGGGGAAAGATGCCGACTTTACGCGGTTGATGATGACCGCGCCGATCGCCACCTGCCCCGTGTAGCTCTCCCCTCTTCCTTCGGCGTAGATGGCCTTGGCGAGAAGGTAGAGATCGGACGAGGTGTAGCCCGAAGGGGTCGAAGAGCTTGAAGACCCCGAGGAACCGCTTCCCCCGTTCAAGGCATTGTAGGACGCCGTCATGCCGAGGGCCTTATAGGTGGCCTTGCCGACGATGCCGTCCGCGGTGAGGCCGTTCTTCCTCTGGAAGGCGATGACCGCACTCTTCGTGCCCGCGCCGAAGATCCCGTCCACCGAACCGGAGTAATAACCCCACTGCTTGAGGCGGCGCTGGACCTCCTTCACTTCATTTCCCCTGCTGCCCTGCCGAAGGACGGCCGCATCGACCGCTTTCACCGAGGCGACAGGGGCCTCCTGTATGTGCGTTGCCGCGACTGCCATCCCCGTCAGCGATGCCGCGGCGAGCGTGAGGGATAGCGTCGTGATGAGCAAAAACTTCTTCATAATTTCCTCCTATGGGCAATGTGTGCAAGGGGAAATTTTTTTATGCGGCACAAAGAAAAAAAGCCCCCGACAGGGCGGGAGCGTTGAGAATATTCTCTCTTATTTGGCGAATTGGGCGCGGTAGAGGTCGTGGTAGAAGCCGCGTTTTTCGAGGAGCTCTTCGTGCCTTCCCCGCTCGATGACCTTCCCGTCCTTCATCACAAGGATGAGGTCGGCGTTTTGTATGGTCGAGAGCCTGTGGGCGACGATGAAGGAAGTCCTGCCCTTCATGAGGGCGGCGAAGGCCTCCTGAACGAGCCTTTCCGTGCGGGTATCGATGTTGGAAGTCGCCTCGTCGAGGATGAGCATGGGCGGGCGGCAGAGCATGACGCGGGCGATGCACAGGAGTTGCCGCTGTCCCTCGGAGAGTACGCCCTCTTCGCCGAGCGGGGTATCGTACCCCTTTGGAAGTTGCATGATGAAGGAATGCGCCTTGGCGGCCTTGGCGGCCGAGATCATCTCCTCCTCGGTGCAATCCGGCCTCCCCATCGTGAGATTTTCGCGCACGGTGGCGGACTTGAGCCACGTCTCCTGCAAGACCATGCCGATATTTTCCCGAAGGGAGGCACGCGTCACCCTTCTGATATCCTGCCCGTCCACGAAGATCGCCCCCTCGTCCACGTCGTAAAAGCGCATCAGAAGGCCGATGAGCGTCGTCTTGCCGCACCCCGTGGGGCCGACGATGGCGACGCGCATACCGGGCGAAATGTGGAGGTCGAGGTGCTTGATGAGCTCCCGCTCCTTGTCGTAAGAAAAAGCGACGTCCTCCGCCCTCACTTCCCCCTTCACGTCCTCGAGGGCGGGAAGGTCCGCATCCGACGGCTCCTCCTCTTCGGCGATGAGCGATAGAATTCTCCCCGCGCTCGCGAGGGCGCTCTGGAATTCGGCGACGACTTCGGAAATTTCGTTGAAGGGCCGCGTGTATTGGTTGGCGTATTGCAGGAAGGTCGTCAGGCCCCCGACGGTAAACGGGGTACCCATGCCCGCGGTCGAGACGACAAAATACCCGCCTGCGAGCACGACGGCGGCATAGACGAGGGCGTTCACGAAGCGCGTTGCGGGGTTGGTCGTCGAGGAGAAAAAGACGGCGCGGAGGGAACTTTTGCGGAGCTTTTCGTTCTTTTCGGCGAAGATCTCCTCGTTGCGCTTCTCGCGGCCGAATGCCTTGACGATCTTGAGATTTGCGATCATCTCGTCGGCAAAGGCGGTCTCGTCCGCACGGGCCTCCACCTGCGCACGATAGCTCTTAAAAGTCCCGCGCGCGATGAAGCGGGCGACAAAGAAGGAGACGGGGGTGATGCAGAAGACGATGAGGGCGATCTCCCAGCGGATGGCGAGCATGATGCCGAGGACGCCCACGATCGTGAGCACCCCCGTGAAGAGCTGGGTAAAGCCCAATAAAAGCCCTTCGGAGACATTCTCCGCATCCGAGACGATGACGCTCGCGACGTCGCCGTACGGACGATTGTCGATGTACTTCAGGGGGAGTTTTTCCACCTTTTTGAAGGCGTCCTTGCGGAGGGCGGAGAGGACGCGGTAGGCGATGCGGTTGGAGAGTACGGCAAGCACCCATTGGAAGATCATCGCCGAAATGCTGCTCACCCCGATGAAGAGGAGGTATCGTTTGAGCGGCTCCCAAGAAATGCTGCCGTCCGCATGGATGCAATCGACGGCCTTCCCCGCGAAGAAGGGGGAAAGGAGCTGACCCGCCACTACGACGAGGGCGGAGAGCATGGCGAGGACAAAGACGGGGAGATGAGGCCTTAAATAGCGGAGAAGGCCGCGGAGCGTTTCTCTTCGTTTCATGCGCGCACCTCCGTCTGCGAAGAATAGATCTCTTGGTAGAGGGCGGAGCGGGCAAGCAGTTCTTCGTGAGTACCCATGTCCGCGATACGGCCCTCATCAAGCAGGATGATGCGGTCGGCGTGCATGACGGAGGCGACCCGCTGCGAGACGAGGACGGTCGTCGTTTGCAGGGAGGAAAGGGCGGCGCGGAGGCGCGCTTCCGTCCCGAAGTCGAGGGCGGACGCGCTGTCGTCGAGAATGAGGATATCCGGCTTTCTCAGAAGTGCGCGCGCGATCGTGAGCCGTTGCCGCTGCCCGCCCGAGAGGTTGCGGCCCTCCTGTTCGATCTCGGCGGAAAGCCCCCCCTTCGCCTCGAGAACGTCCTCCGCCTGTGCGATGCGGACGGCCTCGAGAAGTTCCTCCTCCGTGGCGTCCTCCTTCCCCCAGCGGAGATTCTCCTCGATGCTCCCGCGGAAGAGGACGCACTTTTGCGGCACATAGCCGATACGGGCGCGGAGCGCGCTTGCGGGAATGGCTTTGACGTCCCTTCCCCCCACGAGGACCTGCCCCTCCTCCGCCTCATAGAAGCGGGGAAGAAGGCGCACAAGGGTACTCTTTCCCGAACCCGTGCCGCCCAAGATGCCTACCGTTTCGCCGCGGCGCGCTTCAAAGGATATTTCCTTCAGGGCGGGTGCGCCGCCGCCCGCGTAGGTGAAGGAGACGCTTTGGAAGGAGAACGCGGGGGCATCCTCTTCTTCCCCTTCCTCCTCTTTGGTGCATTCCTCCTCTCCCTCCGCTTCGAGAACGGCCCCGACGCGCTTCATGCACGAGACCGTCTTTGCGAGGGTGACGATGAGATTCGCGAGCTTTATAAGTTCGACGAGAATGAGGGCGAGATAGCCGTATAGGGCGACAACTTCGCCCTGTCCGAGGGTACCATGTCCGACACGGATGGCCCCGACATAGATGAGGATGATGACGGCGACGTTGACGAGGATGAAGGTGAGCGGCGCGGTGATCGCGGCAATGCGGCCCACCTTTTCCTGCGTGCAGCGAAGCTTATCGCTCTTTTTCGAGAAGGCGGCCGTCTCCTTTTCTTCCAGACGGAAGGCGCGGATGACGCGATTTCCCGTGAGGTTTTCCCTTGTAGACAGATAGACGCCGTCCAGCTCCTCCTGCACCGCCCGATACTTGGGGACGCATGCCGCCATGACGGCATAGATGACGATGGCGAGAAGGGGGATGAGGGCGACGAAGATGCAGGCGGCCCTTACGTCTACGACGAAGGCAAGTGCGGTCGCACCGAAGACGACGATGGGCGAACGGAGAAGGAGACGCAGCATCATGTTGACGCCGTATTGCACGCGGTCCACGTCGCTCGTCATGCGGGTGAGCATGGAGGAGGTGCCCAGCTCGTCGATACGGGTGAAGGAGAAGGACTGCATCTTGCAAAAGAGCCGCTTTCTCAGTTCCGCCCCCGTGCCCGCCGCCGCCTTTGCCGCAAAGTACTGTGCGGCGATCGCAAAGGCAAGCCCGAGGGCCGCAAATGCCGCGAGCAGCAAAAAGGCGTGCAGGATATAGCTCTTGTCCGCGTTTGCGATGCCGACGTCGATGACCTTCGCCACGACGAGCGGTACGAGAAGTTCCATCCCCGCCTCGAGCAGTTTGAAAAGCGGGGACAAGATCGCCTCCGCTCTATACCGTTTTAACGAGGAAAAGAGATGTCTCATTTCACACTCTCACAAGGAACAGATAGACATAGTAGCCGACAAAGGACAAGACCATGAGTGCCCCAGCGATGCGGCCGAGTTTTTTCCGCCCGATGAGGGCGCACCCATAGAGAAGCAGGGCGGCGCCGAGGGCGACGAGCCCGTCGATGAGGTTGTTGGGATAGTCGAATGCGAGCGGCCAGAAGAGGGAGGAGACGCCCGCGACGAGGAAGATGTTGAAGATATTGCTGCCGATGATGTTGCCGACGGCGATGTCCGTCTCCCCCTTTGCCGCCGCCACGACGGAGGTGACGAGTTCGGGAAGGGAGGTGCCGATCGCGACGACGGTGAGGCCGATGATGTCCTCGGGCACCTTGAAGTAATTTGCGATATATTTTGCGGCCTCCACGAGGAGGGTGCCGCCGCCCACCACCATGCCGAGGCCGACGAGGGTCAGAATGATGAGGAACCATGTCTTTTCCTCCATCATTTTGAACCACTTCCCCACCTTGGTCTTGGGCTGCTTTTCGGGTTTTTCCTCCTCGGGAGCGGGGCCGCCCGCAAGTTTTGCCGCCCTCTGCTCCCTTCTCGCATTCACAAAGAGGACGGCCATATACGCCGCAAAGACGGCGAGAAGGGCGAGGCCGTCGTACCACGCGAGGCTCCCTCCCCAGACGCCGAGGCCGAGAAGCAGCCCGCTCGCGACAAGGAGGACGGGAATGTCGAGGATGAGGGAGGTCTTTTTGACGGGAAGGACGCGGACGAGGGAAGAGATACCGAGAATGAGCAGGATATTCGTGATGTTGCTCCCGACGACGTTGCCGATGGCAATGCCCGTCGAGTGTTTGATCGCGGCCGTCACCGAGACGCACAGCTCGGGCGCGCTCGTCCCGAAGGCGACGACGGTAAGCCCGATGACGAGGGCGGAGATCTTGCACTTTGCGGCAATGCCCGCCGCGCCGTCCACGAACCAGTCCGCCCCCTTCACAAGGAGGGCAAATCCCACGATCAATAGAAATATCCAAAGGTACAGCATAAGTTGATTCTTCCCGAACTTTTATCTGATAAACTTCTTTGCATGTTAAAAGTACCACTTCCGCATAATTTTGTCAAGCGAGAGTGCGGGTACTTTCGGACTTCGCAAAAGGGGATCCTTCGGGATGACCGCGTCATCCTGAGGGAGCGCAGCGACCGAAGGATCCCGAGGATGAAAACTCGGACTTCGTAATTCGGGATTCTTCGGAGAGCCACTCCCGTGGAAAGTCTTATTGGCGTTATCGGCTCAGAATGACACGGAACATTCTCCGCCTTTTATAACCTCCACTTTTTACAACCTCCACCTTTTACAACACGCCTTCGAGGAGGAGTTTGAGGCCGATGGCGACAAGGACCGCCCCGCCGACGATCTCCGCCTTTCCCTCGAGCAGTTTGGCCGCCCGCTTGCCGAGCGTCACGGCGGGGAGCGCGAGGAGGAAGGTGACGATCCCGATGACGAGAGCGCAGGCTGCGGCGTGCATGGGAAGCCCCGCCCCCGTCTCCGCCGCAAGGAGCGTGATGCCGACGGCGAGCGCGTCGAGGCTGGTCGCCACCGCCTGCCCGAGAAGTTTTACGGGGGAAAGGCGGGCCCTTTGACAAAAAACGAGGGGGGCATGTCCGCGATCTCCCTTCACACTCTCCACGATGGCCTTGACGCCGAGCCCGGATAAAATGAGGAAGGAGAGGTAGGGGGCGACGCGCTCCACCGCCCCCGAAAAGGCATAGCCGCCGAAGTAGCCGACGATGGGCATCGCGAACTGGAAGAGCCCGAACGCTCCCGCAACGGCGAGCATCTTGCCCTTCTTCATGTCGGGCTCCGCCATGCCGTCCGTCATGCCGACGGCGACTGCGTCCATCGCGAGCGCGATCCCGATGAGTACGATCTCGAAAACCTGCATACTTCCCCTTCCGCCAAAGAGCCGTTAAAAAAAGACTTACGCACGCAAAAAAACGTGCATAAGTCTCACCGTTTCATGTGCCACCCGCGCATATGCGCATTGTGTGGATGACGCCGCTTTGCCGAAGGGCAAAGCCGATTACTCCCCTATGACCCCTTTATCTTATCATAAGAGAAGAGAGCTGTCAAACGTTTGCGGCCCGTTCCAAAAATTTTGCACGGGAAAGGGGGACGGGTGCGGTCTGCGGGGAACAGGTCTCCACTTTCAAGACTATCCCCTCGACGAGGCGGCCCTCTTTGTAGGGCGCGAGGACCTTCTCCCCCACCTCCACTTTGAAGGGGGCGATGTACCAATAGGGCATGCCGAGGATGTCCACTTTGGCAAAGGTCACAGGCATGTTGTCGGCGATGACGCCGCCCGAGAGAGAATGGATCATAGGATGTCCTCCTTAAAAGAGCGGGGCAAAGAGTTTGGCAAGCTCACAGATCCACCGCCAGACGACGCTCCGCTTTGCGTCCTCCCGCGTCTGCAGGGCGGAACAGGCAAACATCTCGTCGAAGTCGCGGCGAATTTCCTCCACCGCCTTCGTCCCGTGCATGAGCACGCCGTCCTCGTAGTGATAGAGGAAGGAGCGGTAGTCGAGGTTGACCGTCCCCACCGTCGCCACCGTGTCGTCCGCGAGCATGAGCTTGGCATGCACGAACCCGGGGGTGTATTCGTAGATCTTCACCCCGCCCTCGATGAGGGCCATGTAGTTGGAGCGGGTGAGGGCGAAGGGGATCTTTTTATCGGGAATGTGCGGCGTGATGATGCGGACGTCCACCCCCCTCCTCGCCGCGAGGATGAGAGCCTGCTTCAGGCTGTAATCGATGATGAGGTAGGGTGTCGTGATATAGACATTCTTGCGCGCACTGTTGAGGATGTTGATATACACGTCCTCGCTGAAGTGGCGGGGATAGATGGGGAAGGGACCGTCGCCGTACGGCTGGACGATGCCGCTCTCTTCGAACTTTTCGTAACTTTCGGGAATGTAGCGGGCGGCGTCCTCCACCGTCTTGACCTGCACATCGAACTGCCGCAAAAACATCAAAAGAAGGCTCTTCACCGCCTCCCCTTCGAGGCGGAGGGCGTTGTCCTTCCAGTGGCCGAAGGGATGGGTGGCGTTGATGTATTCGTCGGCGAGGTTGAGCCCGCCCGTATAGCCCACCTTCCCGTCGATGACCGTGATCTTGCGGTGGTCGCGGTTGTTGTGCACGCTCGTGAGAATGGGCACGAAGGGGTTGAATTTCTTGCAGTTGATCCCCTTCTTCTTCAAAGTGCGGTGGTAGTTCAGGTGTATTTTGCCCATGCAGCCGATGTCGTCGTACATGACCCGCACTTCGACGCCCTCGCGGATCTTGCGCTCGAGGACGGAGAGAATGGCATTCCACATCTGCCCCCGTTCGATGATGAAGTACTCCATGAAGATGTACTTCTCCGCCTTCCCGAGGTCCTCGAGGTAGCGCTCGAAGAACTGTTCGCCCACGGGGAAATACTCCGTCTTGGTGCCGCCGTAGGCAATGGCCTCGGGCGTGACCGTGGAGAGTGCCTCGCTCACCATCCCCCAGCGGCCCATCTTGTCGTGCAGTTCCTCTTTCGTAAATTGGCTCCACTCGTGTTTGCGCATGGCGGCATCCACCCCGCGGTAGAGCTCGCGCTTCTTTTTGGAGGGACGGACGGAGGAGAACATGAGGTAGAGGACGACGCCGAAGATGCTGAAGACGACGATCGTGATGATCCACGGGATCTTAGTCTCGGGGACCATGTCGCGGTTGGCGACGCGGATGACGAAGATCGCCGCGATGAGATACCACAGAATGGAGACGACGAGGATAAAGTAGGGCTCGACGTCGGGGAGATACTTGGCGACGACGCCGTCGAGGAGGACAAGCGCCGCGATGATCGCCGTCCAGATGAGAAGGACAAAGACGATGATCGTGAGCGCCACGATGAAAAACCGGCTGAAAATTCTCTTGAAAAGTCTCATGCGTTCCTCCCGTATGCTAAATGCGCTCGAACACCGTGCACCCGCACGGCGCGATGCGCTTCGTGTAATTTCCCGTCAAAATCAAGTTCCCGTTGGGGGAGTGGATGCATTTCCACCCCACCATGTCCGCGAATGCGTCGTCGGAAACGTCCTCCGCGGAAAGGTTGCACACATCCACCTCTTCGAGTTCGGGACAGGCGTAGAAGCAACGGCTCACGAGCTGCCCGCCGAGGATGCGGACTTTTTTCAATGTCTTCGGGACGAGAAAGGCGTCCGACGAAAAGAGCCATGCGAACGTCCCGTCATAGGAGGACCCGAAATTTCTTTTCGCATTCCCCGCAAAGGGAAGGGTGAGCTCTTCGAGCTGTGTGCAGGCGGCAAGCGCCCCCTTGTCCACATAGTCGCAGTCGCCGACGGTCAGCTTCGTCGTCGTCGGAACGGCCGCAAGGAGCCGTCTCTGCCCCGCTACTTCGAAATAAAGAAGGTCGTTTTCCGCATAGTATGGCGCGTCTGCCGTGATTTTTGCCACCCTGCTCCCGAGGAGCCTGTCCGCCGAAAACTCCGCTTCGGCAGCAAGGCGCAGCTCCTTCGCCTCCGTCCGGGCGAGATAATTTTTTTCGAGCGTGCCCGAGAGGAGGACGACCGCTTCGGGGTGCTCGAAATTCTCGCGGACGACCTTATCTCCCGTATAGCGGAAGGCGTCGACAGAGTAGTAGGCGGTGCGGCCATACGCCCGATAGAGCGCGGCCCGCTCGATGCGCGAAAGCGCCCCATTTCCGAGGAGGAGAAGGTCCAAAAGGCTCCCCTTCGAGAGGGCGTCGTTGTAGATGGAGAAGTCCTCTCCGGGGGTTATCCTCCCGACATGGGTACCCTGTTTTAGCTCAATGCTCCCCTCTTCCCCGATCCCTTGGAGCATGGAAAAGGCGGAGGCGTAGCTCTCAAAAGTTTCTCTTCCATCCTCCCAGAGGCAGAGGTAATTCTCCTCCGCCCGCGCGGCCGCTTTTGGGAAGGGCAGAAAGAGGGAAAGTATGCACACCGCCGAGAGCACCGCCCCGACGATGAGAAATAATATCTTCTTTCTCTTTACCATTTGAGTCTGTGCAGTGCGCCCTTTTGCTCGAGGCCGACAAAGGCATTCTGGCGGAAGGCCTCATAGAGGGCGATCGCAACGCTGTTGGAGAGGTTGAGCGAACGGCGCTCCTCCACCATCGGGATGCGCACGCAGCTCTCCTTGTGCCTCACTAAGAGTTCCTCTTCGAGCCCCTTCGTCTCCTTGCCGAAGATGAGGGCGCACTCCGCGGGATAATTTGCGTCCGCATAGCACTTCTCCGCCTTCGTCGTGAAGAAGAAACAGGGCATATCGCCAAGCGATCGGAGACATTCCTCCAAATTTTCATGCACGCGGACGTCGACATACTGCCAATAGTCGAGCCCCGCGCGGCGCACGGCGTTTTCCGAGATGTCGAAGCCGAGGGGCCTTACAAGGTGCAATGCGCTCCCCGTCGCGGCGCAGGTACGCGCGATGTTGCCCGTATTCTGCGGGATCTCGGGCTCTACAAGGACGATGTGAAACATGCCTCTATTTTAATATAAATTGCACACGTTTGCAAGGGGTTGGAAAAAAACTTAATAAAAAATCGGGGTGCAGGTATAAAATTTTTGTCACAGGGAAATCATTGCGACAAAGGAGGCGGACATGAAAAAAGTTCTGGCAGCGGTCCTCATCGTGGCGGGGATCCTCGGCATCGTCTTTGCATTCGGGAATTTTTCAAAGGAAGAGATCGGAAGGGAGGCCTATCTTCGCGTACATATCCGCGCCGACTCCAACGAGGAAGCGGCACAGGCGGTGAAATACAAGGTGCGGGACGAGGTGGTGAAATTCCTCACCCCCGTCGTCGCCTCCTGCGAAAATAAGGCGGAGGCGATCGGGAACATTCAAAAAAATCTCCCCGCGATCGAGAAAGTTGCGGAGAGGGTTTTGAAAGAGAACGGCTTTTCGTACGGGGCAAGGGCGGATATCCGCCGTGAGGAGTTTCCCACCCGCATCTACGAGGGCGTGACCCTCGACGCCGGCGTCTATGACGCACTCATCTTAGAGCTCGGCTCGGGCAAGGGGGACAATTGGTGGTGCGTCATCTACCCGCCCCTCTGCTTCACGGGCACGCAGAACGTCGTCTATAAGAGCAAACTCGCCGAGATCATCAAAAAGTTCTTTGGAGATTAGTGGTTCGCGTCATTCTGAGCCGCAAAAGACAGTACGACTGTCCGACAAAGCAACTCCCCGAAGAATCCCCTCAATGAAAACGTGGACTTCGTATCAGGGGATCCTTCGGGGAATTTCTCGCGAGGACTGCGTAATAACATGGTCGGCTCAGGATGACGCGAGACGCCCCACCTTCTATTCCCCTCCCACGGAGGGGGCAAGGGTCAGACGCGCCTACCACGGAGGGGGCAAGTCCTCATTCCGAGCCCGCGGAGCGGGCGAGGGAATCCCTACGTAAGCGATAATGTCTCATGGGACTGTAGGGATCTCCTCCGCCGCGCCGCCTGCGATGCAGGCGGCGCGGCGTCGAGATGAGGGGGTAGGCGTCATTCTGAGCCGATGGGGTGTATAAGGCTTTCCGACGGGGCAACTCCCCGAAGAATCCAGAACTACGAAGTCCGAGCGTTTCTAAATCGTCATGCTGAACGTAGTTGAAGCATCACCGCATTATAAAATAAGGTGATTCCTCGACAAGCTACTTCGTGCCGAAAGCCGGCACTCGTGCCGACCTTTGATAAATAATAGAAGCCGCGGTCGGGGCAGCATGACGGATTTGGAATGGTGGGCTGTTTACCAAAGTCACTGTTTTCATCCTCGGGATCCTTCGAGGATGGGCTCGCCGTTTTCATTATGATTTTTCGGCTCAGGATGACGCGGTTGCCCCACGGCTGGGGCAATATGCCCATCGTGCCGCCCTTCGTTGGCGATCAGAACGTGCGTGCGCGGAGGATTCAACCGATCCGCTTGCACGCTTCGATCGCACTCCTGAATAGCTTGTCAAGATCGGAGGGATCGAAAAGCGCCTTCTGCATCAATTTGCCGACCTGCTTGCGCGCTTCAGCGGAGCCAATGAAGGCGGGAGGGGTGAAGTAAGCCTCTTCCTGCTCCATGCAGACGCTTAAGGAGAGCGCAGAAAGGTTGTATTCGCCGTCGGCCCGCTCCAAAAAGTTGCAAAAGAGGGGGCTCGCGGACATCGTCTCCTTGTTGAGAACGGGAGCATTCCCCGAGGCGATGGAGAATTTCGCCTGGAAATCTACATTCGTGATGAGGTATTTGATGAAGAGCCAGCTCGCAAGAACTTGCTGCACGTCGCCCTTCTTGAAGATGCACACGGAGGGACCCTGCGAGATGACCTTGGGATCTGCGGGGTCGACCTGCGGGATGCGGGCGATGCCGACCGTGAAATCGAACTGGCCCTGCGCGGAGCCCGACTGCTGGTAGCTCGCGCCCACCGTCGAGGCAATGCACATATAGGCCTTGCCGTCGGGCTCCTTCTGCGTGAACAAGTTGGAAGTATATGTATCGTTGTTGAGCGCCTGCGTCGTGACGAGCCCGTCTTGATACCAGTCTGCGAAGTACTCTACAAATTCGCGGTTCTGCTTGTTGTCGAAGAGATAATGATCGCCCGTCGCGGAGGTGTAGGGAGAACCGTACTGCTCGCACATCGTGATGAACCAGTTCTCCTCGCTGTCGTATCCAAGCGGGATGCTCTCGGGGTACTGCTTCTTGATCGCACGGCAGGTCTCTTCCATCTCCTCCCAGGTCGTGGGGACCTTCCAGCCATTTTTCTTGAATTCCGTCTCGTTATAGAAGAGCACTTCCGTGGACTTGGAGAAGGGCATGGTGTACATCTTCCCGTCGCCGAAGCTTCTGCCCTCGTTGTAATAGCCTGGAACGAACATATCCACCTGCTCCTCGGTGAGGCCGAGCTTCTCCGTCGTCCCGTCCGCACGCGTCACTTCCATATCCGCATACCTGCCGCCGGGAAGGAAATCGTCGAGCGTCTGGACAGCGCCCGCCGCATTATAGCCCGCCACGTGGTCGGGATAGCAATAGGCGATGTTCGGCTCTGTCCCTACTATGATCTGCATGGAGATCATGGAATAGAGTTCATCGTATATGCTCGAATCGCGGGGCTCGTCGAGATTGGTGATCGTGATGTTGGGATAGAGTGCCATGAACTCCTCGGCATAGGGCCTGAGAACCGTTCTCAAATTCTGCCCCATGACGTGGGAGAAACTGATCGTGACGGGCTTTGTCGTGTCAAAGGCAACAAGCGGCAGCTTCTCGAGTTCCTCGGGGAGCGCCAGTTTCTGCCCGCCGTAGGTGAAGGTCGCGGTCACTGTCGTCTCGGAATTGCCGCCGTTTTCCGATGACTTTTCCTTATAGTAGATCGTAAATCCGATGATCCGTTGGTTTTTGAATTTACAGCTCCACGTTTGGCCGAATTCATCCACGCAGCTGTATTCTCCCTTTTGGGCGTCGAATGTAAAATCATTCGGATCGAGACGGTCTATCCGTTCAAGGAGATCGTCGCCCATACCGAGCGCATTGCAGGACGGGGTATTTTCCCATTCCTCGCCGATCTCCCGCACATAGTACTCTTCGCCGTCAAAAAAATATTCATCTTCAAAGAGCTGATTGCCCGACTTCTGTGAATACTTGCCGTATTCGAGGCCGTCCGCGAAAACACGGATCAGGGTGTATCCCGCGCGGTTTGTCCAGCCGTATGCCGTAGGTGCCTCGATGGTCGCCTGTATGGTTATCTTACAATTATCAAACTGTTCGCTGTTTTCGATATCGAAGGCGGCCCTCCAGAGCTGCTCGAAATTCTCTTCGGGAAGCTTTTCCCCCTTCACCTCCGTCGTGCCGCCGTTTCCGCCGTTTCCGCCGTTTCCACCGCTTCCGCCGTTTCCACCGTTTCCGCCGTTTCCACCCGTCTCTCCCACGCCGCAGCCGGCAAGGCCGAGTGTGAGACACGCCGCCATCGCAAGCGCGGTGACTTTCGCAAGAATCTTTTTCATATCTTCCTCCATAATGTTTCCTTGATTGTGTTGCCCTCTTAATTCTATCATAGGGGAAAATTTTTTGCAAGATTTTCGAAGCATTATAAGAAAACTACGAAGTCCGAGCGTTTCTAAATCGTCATGCTGAACGTAATTGAAGCATCACCGCATTATAAGAATAAGGTGATGTTTCGACAAGCTACTTCGTGCCGAAAGTCGGCACTCGTGCCGCCCTTCGATGGCGATCAGAACGTGCGGGCGGGGCAACATGACGATATTTGGAATGGGTTGCTGTTTACCAAAGTCACTGTTTTCATCCTCGGGATCCTTCGAGGATGGGCTCGCCGTTTTCATTATGATTTTTCGGCTCAGGATGACGCGGTTGCCCTACGACTACTGCTCATCGAGATTTCATCCAACGCGAAGGCGGCAGACAACACAACCTCGCCCTACAAGACAAGAAAAATTAGTGTGAAGGTGGGATAATTTATTGTCGAAAAAGGAGTTCTTATGTCGAATTTGTCATTATTTCCGGAACGGCTGAAGGAATTGATGTTTGACACAGGGCAGATGAAGACGCGCGACCTGGCGGAAAAGATCGGCGTGCACTTCACCTCCGTCGCAACATGGCTGAAAGGTACGTCGCTCATATCCCTTTCGAACGCCGTCAAAATCGCTGACTTTTTTGAGTGTTCCATCGATTATCTGGCAGGCATGTCCGAAGTTGACCGTAAGGTAACGCCGCGCGACCTTCCTCCGTTCTATGAGAATTTTCGCAAAGTCATGGCGGAGCAGGGGGTGTCCCGCTACCGCATCGTAAAGGACACGGACATCAAGGATATGTATTTTACGAAATGGTCAAAGGGCGCGACGCCCGATCTTTTGAGCGTTACAAAGGTTGCTTCTTACCTCAATGTTTCCGTTGACTATCTCATCGGAAGGACGGATTATTAAAGGTTTTTTGTCGCTTTTATAGGGGTCTCCTCCGCCGCGATAGGTGCGTACTTCGCCTTCGGCTCGTGCGTCACTATCGTGCCGTCGAGATGAGGGTGTTGGCGCGTCATTCTGAGGCGATGGGGTTTATAAGGATTTCCGACGGGGTAACTCTCCGAAGAATCCCCTAAATGAAAACGCGGGCTTCGCAAAAGGGGATGCTTCGGGGAAGGTCTCTCTCGGACATGGTATAGGCAATTCGGCTACTTCGGGGCGTTGCCCCTCGTGCCGCCCTTCGTTGGCGATCAGAACGTGCGCGCGGGGCAGCATGACGCTTTTTCTTATGGGAAGGCCCCCTATCGGAGAGGGGGCCGTTTTGCGATGGGTCACTTCTTTGCGAGGAGAAAACTTTTATCCAAAAGCGCCGTGATTTTTTCAAAGGGAACGCGGCCGTCGAGGGGGACGGAGATCCAATGCTTTTTGTTCATGTGCCAGCCGGGGAGGATGCGCTCGCCGTCGACAAGTTTTGCGATATCCGCGGGGTCGGCATGCAGGTCAACGATCTCCAGCGCGCCCTCGCCGGGAAGGCCGAGGCTCTTATTCCTCGCCGTAAGAATGGCGGCGTACCATTTGCCCGTCTCCTTTCGGCGGAGAATGGCGTTGTCGGGGGTATCTTCCCAGAGATATTCGGGCTCATCCCCATATTTTTCGCGGGCGTATGCGAAAAGTTTTTCCGTCTGCGGCTGTTTGAAATACGCTCCATCAAAGCAGTGTGCGGCGATATCTTCGAGGGCGGCCTCATATGCCGCGCGTACCCTTCCCACGAACTCGCCGCCCGCCTCCTCGACAAGATGCAAGGTATAAACTTCGCCGAGCTCGCACTCTATAAGCTCCGTCCTGACTTCGCCGCTTGGCAAAATTCGGACAGTGAGTTCGAAATCGCCCTCCAGGATGCGGACATGGTATGCCCATACGCCGTCCTCTTCGGAAAATCCGTACTTTTTCAGCCTCTCGATGACGGGCGATTTGTTCTGAAAGAAGTCGGTCATGGCTGCGTCCTTTCGATCACGCCCCCGCCGAGGCACTGTCTTTCGTCGTATAAAACGGCAAACTGTCCCTCCGTGACGGCGCGCTGCGGCTCCTCGAAGAAAATTTCCGCCCGGTGTTCCCCCATCCTGTGCACGCGGACACGCTGTTCGCCCTGCCGATAGCGGAACTTTGCCGTGCAATCGAACACCTCATCCTCGGGCATGGTAGGGATGTAATTCATCGAACTCACAAAACAGGAGCGCGAGAGAAGGGGCGTCTCGTCGCCGTGGGAGACGTATAAAATGTTGCGGGCGAGGTCCTTTCGGACGACGAACCACCTGCCCTCTTCCCCCTTCTTCCCGCCGAGGTCCAGCCCCCTCCGCTGGCCCAAGGTGTAGTACATCAGTCCGATGTGCTCGCCCACCTCTTCGCCCGAAAGGGTCAAAATTTTGCCCGGCTGTGCAGGAAGGTACTCCTGCAAAAATTTGCGAAAGTTCCGCTCGCCGATAAAGCAGATGCCCGTGGAGTCCTTCTTCTTCGCCGTCGCAAGGCCGTACTTTTCTGCGATCGCGCGCACCTCGCTCTTTTCGAAATCGGCAAGCGGGAAGAGGACATCCTCGAGCTGGGACTGGGAGAGCTGGTTCAAAAAGTAGGTCTGGTCCTTGCCCCCGTCCCTCGCCTTCAGGAGGCGATGAAGTCCCCCTTCGTGCGAGATGCCGCAGTAGTGGCCTGTTGCGATGAAGTCCGCGCCGAGCTTTTTGGCATACTCCTTGAAGGGGCCGAACTTGATCTCGCGGTTGCAGAGGACATCGGGGTTGGGCGTCCTGCCCGCTTTATACTCGGAGAGGAAGTAGGAAAAGACGCGGTCCATATATTCGCGGGCAAAATTCACCGTGTAGTAGGGAATGTCGAGAAGGCCGCAGACGCGTTTCACGTCCTCGAAGTCGTCGTCCGCGGTGCAGACGCCGTTTTCGCCCGTCTCCTCCCAATTGCGCATGAAGAGGCCTATGACCCGATAGCCCTGTTCCTTGAGAAGCAGAGCTGCGACCGAGCTGTCCACGCCCCCGCTCATGCCCACGACGACCGTCTCTTTCGGCATATCCCATCTCCCGAAAAATTTTTCTTCATTTTACCATATCCGCGCAAAAATATAAAGCATTTTTGGAAAAGATATGCTATAATGTGGGAAAAGAAGCAAGAAGTACTCGTAGTGTAATTGGATAACATTATGGCC
This sequence comes from uncultured Clostridia bacterium, assembly GCA_947630605.1. GTDB lineage: Bacteria > Bacillota > Clostridia > Christensenellales > Borkfalkiaceae > Gallimonas. The sequence goes on along the minus strand of CANRIO010000014.1, from coordinate 510 downwards.
TCCGACGCCATCGACTCCGGGTTCGAGCCCCGGCGGGTACACCAAAATCCCCGAACAGCATCCCTGTTCGGGGATTTGACGATATCAAACATGAAAGTTTGCGGGTTCGCCCCGCGCGCAGCTTCTATTGCCCACTAAGCGCGCGGCACGAGCGTTCCGATTTGCATCAATAAAACGCCTTTGCCCATAACGCGAAGTATCCCCGCCGGGTGCACCAAAAACGCATGGCTTTTGCCATGCGTTTTTCATTTGTTTTTACGCTTATTTTTTATTTCGATATTTTTCGAAATAAATGAAAAATGGCGTTTTTTGTGTTAAAAAATGATATTTTTATATGCTTTTTTGTTTGAGAGAGGGGTATGGGGGGATGCTTCGACAAGCTCAGCATGACGCGGTGATGCCCCCCTCCCACGGAGGGGGCAAGTCCTCATTCCGGTGAATTATACTATCAAGTGCAACGGGTAAAGGGAGATAAAAAAGTAGTTCAAACGGAAGTCTGTGTTATAATAA
>CANRIO010000013.1 GCA_947630605.1 uncultured Clostridia bacterium | reverse complement strand
CCCCATGGTCAAGCGGTTAAGACACCACCCTTTCACGGTGGTATCATGGGTTCGAATCCCGTTGGGGTCACCAATCGGAACCCAACAGAACCCGTAAAAAGGCTCTGTTGGGTTTTGAAATTTATCTTGCCAAAGGGTATATACTACTTAAATAGTTGAAAAGGTGTATATGAAGAGAAGTGAGTTTTGCGAAAAAGAGTTTGAAATTCTATTTTGCAGAGAATTCTTAAACCGCTATAAATGCGACTTTTTCTTCCCCTCTCAGCGGCAAGAAGTACGGTTGGGTTTTGACGCTCTCTTCAAGGGTAAAACCTTTAAGGCGCGGATCTTCCAATTCAAAGTTGTTTCACAATACGCTAAAAATCCATTTGGGCACAAATTGAATTCGTATAGCTTCCCGACACATAAAGGGGTCGGAAACTCTCAAAATCAACACAACGCCTTGGTCAATTTTAACAATACGGGATTGCGGGCATCGTATGTGGTCCCATGTTTTGTAGATAGAGCTGACCTTTTGTCTTCTGTAAAAAGCAATTCGTTGATGTCTCACTGTCGTAGCTTAATTCCTAAATTTCCCCTCTCTCCCGGGAATCATACGATTAAGTATGACACATTAAAAGCGCAACAATTTTGCGATAAAGCCGAAGATCTGAAAATAAGTTCCGGATTTACTATTGAGGATTCGCCCGAAATAGTTTATGATAAGTTATTAGATGGTTCAATTATAAACGAACAGAGGAATTTATTTGACCTCTTAACGCGCTATAAGATGGCTATGATGTATAAGTTTCTTTCTTAGCATTTTTTTGTAAATACGATAAAGGAGAAATTATGAAAAAATTAAGAGTTGCTTTTAGTTGTCTTTTCGCATCGATTATCCTTACGAGCCTTTTCGCTTTGGGAGGGTGTGGCCCCAAAAAATACACGGTTCAATATTGGACCGGCGAATATGTGAAGGAACAATATAGCCTTTGCTTTTATTGGTCTCCGCACGAAATGGAAGTAGAAGAAGGGCGCGCTTTTCTATATAGCCCGCCTACCGCTTCTTACACAGGCGAACATGACACACATTATGCACACTTTCAGGGATGGTACCTTGATACAAATTTTGCAATCGAGTTCAGACCGGCAAATGGGATTCAAACCGACACCATTTTATATGCAAAATATGATAATAGTATCAGGTTTAGAAAAAAATAACTCCTAATATAATTTGGCCTTTAATCCGATTGATCAAACTCCCCGACGTGTTCTATTGAGGTTACGGCAAGGTCACCATAAAAATTACTCACTCCCTTGAGTGGGTAATTTTTTGTTATGCCAATGGGTAGCAGAAGAAAAATAAGAATGCGGGCGGGGCGGCACGCGGGCGGTCTGGCATTGCTGCCGCAACATCGGGATGTTTTTGTTGTTTATTACAAAAATCCAATGCTAAACATTGTTAAAAAATTTTTTACAAAATAACACTAAATAACTTGACGGCACGTTTCTACCGTGCTATACTGTTCTCACCATTACACCGGAGGTCATGTTATGGACGCAGAGATCGTCGTAGAACTCTTCAGCCGCATCAAGGCGTTGGAACGGGACGTCGCAGAGCTCAAAGAAAAAATATCGGGCATGGAAAATTCGCCTGTGCCCTCTTTCGATTTTCCGCCGCGGCATGTCATGAACAGCAGGCCGCTTTTGCCTGAACGCAAGCGGGACACAACGCGCTATACATTTGACGGAGTCGTGTATTCCAAGAAGGGCTTGGTCTATGCCGTCGTAAAGAAATATGTCATCGACCATCCCGAAATTTCCTGTACGGATCTGAGGCTTGTCTTTGATAAATCCCTGCAGGGCAGCATTGGCGTTGTGGAGAAGGTCGATATCGCCAAACAGCGCGGCGAAACGGAATATCGGATTCGCTTCTTTTCCGATGAAAATGAGGTCCTGCACCTTCGGGACGGCGACATGGTCGTCTGTACGCAGTGGGGAATTATGAATATCCCCCGTTTTTTGGCAGTCGCAAAGAGGCTTGGCTATCAAATTACCGCAATATCATAAGGAGAAAAGAATATGACGAATACACAGACAGAACGGGAATATTTTTGGAAGGCATATCGAGAGGCTCTTATGGAAAACGGCGAACCCTTTTCCTTAAAGTTCTTCTATGATGCAAACGGCGCATTCCGCCATTATGCACATGTCAACGCAAGCAGATTCCCCGTAAACCGCTGTATCTGCATCGAGTTTACGCCCCGGTGCGGAAGAGTGAGATACGGGGTTTACCTTGAAAACGACGTTGAGACCTTTGACCTCCTTTTCTGCTATAAGAGCAAGATCGAAGATGAGCTCGGCTTCCCCTGTCATTGGGAATGCGGCACAAAGGGAGAAAACGCCAGAAGAATTTATTGCGAGAAAGAGATCACCCTGTATGATCAAGAGAGCTATCTCGACGCCATCGACGAGTCGCTGCCGCGTCTCTTGAAATTTGCGGAAGTTTTCGATCACTTGATTTGAGGGGAGATGTATGAACATCGCAGAAATCAATTTAGAGGAAGGGATGCCGACGTGCGACGAGGCATTGGACAGGCTGAAATCGTCGCTGAGGCTCGCTAAACAAAACAAATACAAGTGTGCGCTCATCATCCATGGCTATGGCAGCACGGGGAGGGGTGGCGCGATCCGCATCAAAGCGCGCCAATGGCTGAATGCGCAGGTGCGGAGCGGGAGCCTGAAAGCCGTCATAAGCGGGGAAGATTTCGATGTTTTGAATGCAAAAGCGCGGGAACTTCGAGGAAGATTCCCCGAACTCGAACAACTTCTCCGCGTCACCAATCACGGCGTCACGGTCGTGGAATTGTAAAGCAATGAAGGAAAATATTTACAAAATATATAGACATATTTGCGAACGCCATAATGTCTTTTGAAAATCAAAAAAGGAAAAAAGCAATGAGAATATTTCATTATGGAGACATTTTTTCGGGGAAAAATTATCCCGATATGATAAACATTACGCTCGGTACAAAATATGACTATTATAAAAAGGCAAGTGTTTCTTTGGACGTTTTTGGATTGTCGGGTGTCATTGCTTGGTTTGTCTTTATGGATGGGAGCGAACACGGATATCCAGACGGGTATATGTGGAAAAACTTTTTAGACGGCGATACCATTGTGGAGGAAGCATCCAGCAAAGACAGAAGTAAAGTTATTGCATTGCAAGATAGTGATGGCCATTACCCTTTTCGGCTTGCTTTTCAAATATATCATCCGAAGGGCGGGGAATGGCAATGCCGATTCGTCGGTGCATTTTCGCTATCCGCATTCCTTCGGGAAGATCTCACCAAAAGAAAATACAGAAAGATTTCAGATGATTTTATTTTGGGAGAGGCGGGCGAGTTTGGCAGGGTTCTGAATAAAAAAGAGGATTTTTACAAAAATATGCCCAAATATCTTACTCCCGTCAAGCAAATGGGCTTTTCTCCTACTGTAATGCAACTGTTGAACAACACCAACATCGCTACGGCTGGGGAACTTTTGGAACTTGGGCTTGGAGCTTCGGGGCCGATCGCAGACGAAATTCGACAAAAAAAATATGAACTTTTCAAAGAACCGAGCAAAGGAGCAAACAGGGAGGCAAGCACAGAACCTAAAAAATAGCCGCAAATCATTGATTGCCCCCCTCTCGTCCCCAGAAACTTCCCCCCTTCCCGAAATTTTCGTCGGTATGGTCGTAACGCACAAAACATATGGCGAGGGAACGATCGTCAAATCTGATGATAAATACCTCACCGTTTCTTTTTTGTGTGGGGAAAAACACTTTGCCTATCCGCATTGCTTTTATAATAACTTTTTAGAGATAAAAAAAGATATCAATATGAACAACAAGTTTCTTCACATGATCCAATCCGTCATCTTCGGGCATGCGGTGGGAGATGCGGTGGGCGGACCCGTGCAATTTCAGCCGAGAGAGGAGCGCGACCGATATCCCGTCACAGATATGATGCCCCTCTACGGTCAAAGCCTCCCCAAGGGTGCATGGTCGGACGATACGAGCATGTCGCTCTGCGCAATGGACGCCCTCACAAAACACGGCCTTGACTTCGATGCGGTGATGGAAAATTTCCGCAAATGGCTTTTCGGAAATGAATTTACGCCGACGGGCAAAACGTTTGATGTCGGCAGGGCGTGCTTCAAAGCGATCGACCGTTCACGTAATGGGAACGAGGCGGAGGCCTGCGGGTGTCACGGTGAATACGAAAACGGGAACGGTTCTCTCATGCGCATTTACCCCTTCTCCCTCTATCTTTATCGTTTCGATTTCTCATTGGACGAAAAACTCGATCTCATCCATCGCGCTTCCGCCCTCACGCACGCCCACCCGCGGAGCTGTATCGGCTGTGGGATCTATACTTTCATCCTCTGGGAACTTCTCGAAAATCCCACCAAACAGGGGATCCGGGATGGTTTGAAGCGGGCGGAGACGTACTATAAAGACCGACACGAACTCTATCACTATCACCGTCTCTTTGAGGACAACTTTGCCTCCCTTCCGCGGGATGAGATCAAGAGCAGCGGATATGTCGTGGATACTTTGGAAGCCGCGATCTGGTGTCTTCTTACGACGGATAACTACCGCGATTGCGTCTTGAAAGCGGTCAACTTGGGACTGGATACCGATTCGGTCGGCGCGGTGGCGGGAAGCCTTGCGGGGCTTTTATATGGCTATGAAGGCATTCCCGAAGACTGGAGAAATTCTCTTCTGAAAAAGGAGAATTTTGAGGGGATCGGCAAGCAGTTTTGCGAAAAGCTTTTATCGTGACGAGGTGTTCTATTGAAAGTACATACGGAGCACCATTGCAGTCTGAACGCGGCACGATCCCCCTCGGGGCGAAGTAATGCCGTTGGGGTCAGCAAGTGAGACCCGGCAGAACGGAAAGGGTTCTGCCGGGGTCTTTTTTGTTTGGAAGGGATCATCTTTTGCCGCTCTTGAATTGCATGTAGAGTGCAATGCACTTTTTGTATTCGGGCTCCAGAAAGCCGTAGGAGGCGTTCGTCTTGGCAAGGTGTGAAAGCTGCTCGGGAAGAAGGTCCTCCTCGTCGTCTGCGATGAGATAATATTTGATCTCGGGGTGGGAGAAAAGATAGTCGCGGATGAGCTCTCCGCGCGACTTTGTCTCATCGATGGGAAGCGCCCCCGCGATGACGACGTCCTTGCGCAGACCGCCCGCCAAAAGGCACTCCCGATAATTATTCTCCTCCCGCCACGAACTCGTCACGACGATGTCGAACTTGCACTTTCGGCAAAATTCGGAGACCCACTGCACCGCCTGAAAGTTGTTCACCTTCCCGTCCTCGGGGAAGCCGTAGGAGACCTTTGTCCCCCGCTCGTTCCACATCGGCGTGTTGACGACGCCGTCATAGTCCAAAAACAAAATGCGCGAATTCATATCTTATTTTTCATCTTCGTATTCCCCGATGAGTTCTTTTACAAGAGGCAGGGCGTTGGGAGAGAGCGGTGCGAAGATCGCATACTTCTTCCGGGAAAGCGGGGGCTTTTTCTCCTCTTCGGGAATGGCGGCAAGGTCGATCTCCCCCTCACGATATATGAGGCAAGAAGTGTCCTCGAGAAAATCGCGGAGGGCTTCCCCTCTCTCCTTCGAACTGCGCCTCGGATAGTCGGCGATGATCTTTTCAATAACTTGCAGAAAACGCGTTTGGTCGCTTCTGTAAATTGCGGCGCAGGGATAGGCGATATGCCGGATCGCATCCCCTCTTCCGCGGCGGCGACGGTAGATCTCGCCGAGGTGGGAAAAAATGTACCCCTCCATGCGGTCGAGCTCTTCCGCCGTGTAGCTGTCCTTATGGATGAGCTTTCTGTATCTCTGATAGATGCGGCAGGTGGCGTAGGGCTCGGGCATGCCCTGCCCTGCGAGGATCAGGAACTCGAGAAAGCGCAGCGGCTCTTTGACGTGCGCCCTCTCGAAACGGTAGTCGGACGCGATATATCTTACGGTCGCCCAATCGGCTGTGCCAAGCTTACGATCGACATAGTCCGCAAGGTCATGTAAAGAGGGAGCCCTCGCCCGCTCTTCGAAGATGACCTCGTCGTTGCGGTCCTTCAGGCCGCATTCCTCCCTGCAGAACCTTTCGAATGCCGCAAATGCGGCGGCCGCGGGGGAGCCATCTCCCCTTTCGAGCTCTTCGCTCAGCTCCCCCACTTCCCCTTCGACCTCTGCGCAGAAAAAGCGTTCCGCCGCCTCGTCGAGGCCGAGGATCGCGCTCTTTGTTCCCCTCTTCGGATTGTCATCAACGTATGCAAAAACACGGTGTTTCATGATGTTGCCCTAAAGTTTATTGCAGATACAAGGCGCCCTGCTCCCCCCATCGGTGCAGAGTGCCGTGCTCACGCCCGGTTTCCCAATTCTTCGATGATCAGTCCGACCGTCCGCAATACTTCGGGGGAGAGCGCCGCATAGATCGCATACTCCTTCCGCTCGAGCGGCGGCTTCTTTTCTTCCTCGTCGATGGAAGCGAGGTCGATCTCCCCTTCGCAATAGATGCTGTCGGCAATGAACTCGAGCATGTCTTCCAGCACCCGACTTTTTCGTTTGGAACGCCTTCTTGCGTAATCGGCGACGATGCCCTCCAAAACGCGATAAAAGCGGTCGCGGTCGCCTCGGTAGATCGCGGCGCAGGTGTCGGAGATGTAAATGCTCGCATCGGGTCCGCTTTGGCGGCGGCGGTAGGCCGCATCGAGACGGGAGAAGACGGCCCTCTCCATGCGGTCGAGTTCCTCCTCCGTGTAGGCGTCCTTGTGAATGAGTTCTCTGTACTTTGCATAGAGCGCACGGGTGGCGAAGGGCTCTTCTATCCCCGCCGTATGGAGCTTGCGGAATGCCTTGAAGGGCATGGGATATTCGAGGTGCGCCGTCTCATAGCGGTAGTTGAACGCGAGTTCCGACACGAACACCCAGTCTGCGCCGCCCAAGCGGACTTCCATATATCCCGCGAGGGTCTTCGGCGGAATGATCTTTCCCTCGGAAATGATCACCTCGTCGTTGCAGTCCTCTATGCCGCACTCCTCCTTGCAGAACCTTTCGAATGCCGCAAATGCGGCGGCCGCGGGGGAACTTTCTCTGTCGTTTGCGAATTGCTCCTCATAGCTCTCCTCCCCGCGGTTGTCCACATTGCAACGGAAAATGTGCTCGCCCGTCTCGTCCACGGCGAGGATCCTATCCGGTCTCTTCCTTTTGCAATTGTCCTCGACGTACAAAAAAACTCTGTGTTTCATGGCTTAAAAGTTTTAAGATAAATTTCCGCTCAGAGCGCATCGAGAAGGTTCTCCAGTATAAAGAGTTTCCTCTCAAATTGTCTTAAGTTCAAATCGATCGCAGGCGCAACGGCGGCAAGCGGCCGAAGTCTCCCCGCTCCGTCCGTCAGTTCGTCAAGGCCGATGACCTTCACGCGGGAGATCAAGGTGGAGAACTCCTTCCCCGGGCGTCCCGAGCCGTATTGCGCCATGAAGTTGCCGTTCGCCCGCAGAAGATCGAGCGCTACGGATGTGTGGGGTTTTCCCTTCGTCTCGAGATAAATGACGATCCGGTCGTTCTCCCTTTGGCATACGATGCGCAGTTTGCTTCCGATCTCCTCGCCGTGCCTTGCAAAAAACGCACGCATCTTATCCGTATAGAAATACAGAATGCTCCGCGAAGAGGACGGTTCCGCATTCAACTTCTCTCTGCAATATTCGATCACGGCATCGATGCACCCCTTCGGACAGGATCGTATTCCCTTGGGAATGATCGTCATGCCCTCCTTGATCTTCTCCGCCGCATTGCCGTTTTTGATCATGTAAAATTGTCTGCGCCCTGCATCACTTCTAAAAAGCAGTTTCCGAAGCGCCGCATCGAGATCGGAAGAACATTGGAGAATTCCTTCGAATTCCCGATCGTCTTGAATATAGTATGCGCCCGCATAGGGATAGATCGCCGGCATGTTCCTTACCCATACATCCCGAAGATCGTTGGGGATGTTGTGCCGCATGCAATACAGGTTTTCATAGTAGGACGCGAGCGACTCCAAGACGACCTCGCGCGTCTGATCCCTTCGGGAAAGGATATCTTCGTCTTTGATGTCATTTTGCAGATCGTGCAAATAAAAGGAGTGGTAGGCGTGGAAGAGTTCATGGGCGAAAACTTCCTCAAATGCCTGCTCGGCGGTCTTATTCTTGCGTGTTTGGAGGATGCTGTTTGTATATAGCACGATCTCACGCTGCGTATGGCGGTATTCGCCGAGGCGCAAAGCGGAAAACTTCATGGCGGAGGCGATCTCGCGAATAAGCGCATAAACCGCTTCGCCGTCATACTCTGCATCAAACAATTTTTTCGGTTGATATGCCAGCGTCTCTGCGCTTTCCCACAGATCTTCCTTCGTCTCGATGGAAGGGAGACACTCTTTCAACCATGCCTGTATTTCCCTTTTCCGCGGGAAGAGACTGCGGATCTCCTCTTTCGCCTCTTCCAAAGAGTAGACGCCGTAGGTCTCCCTTTTTTCTTCCGTGGAGAAGCGGACCGTGAGCGTCGGGAGGAGTGCGGAAATGCCAACGAAGCCGAAACGCTGTCCGAGGCGGGCGAACCGCCCGATCCAATCGTCGAAGTGTTGTGCCGAAAGGCAGGAAGGCATGTTTGCCGTATCGACTTTAAGCCCCATGGCTGTCCTGATCATCTTGAGAAATTCCTCCTTGCATTTGATGAATTATTTATTTTTTGCTTTTTTGATACCTGCGAGGGTGAGACCTTCGTCGGTATAGATGTCGAGGAAGGACCTCTTTTCGCGGCATTCTTCCTCGGCACGGATGAGGCTGTGCGCCCTTTGCATGAGTTCGAGATCGATCTTCCCCTTCAGGAAATTGGAGACGGAGCAGAGCAGCCTCTCATAGCCCTTCAGCTCTCCGTGGAAGCGTTCGAAGTTCAGATACCCCTTGTCCATGCCGAGGGTGTGGTCGTAGCAAAGCTCATCGCCGTCAAGGAAGTAACCGCAGAGGATCATGTCCGAGTCGTCGCCGTATTCCTCATGCGTCTGTATGAGACGATCGCAGGCGGCAAAGTTATGCTCAAACCACATGCAGGGCGTCTTTGCATCGCGGAAGCCGTTCTTTTTGAGCTCTTTGCTCCCCCATGTGCACAGTTCCGTGAGGACGACGAGCTCGCGGGCCTCATCGCCATACCGCCGCGGTCTCCGCCTGTCCCGAAAGACGGGGGCAAGAATATCGCCGAACTTGAAGGGCGTGGGGATCTTGACCCACATCCACTCGAAGGCGTGGAGAAAGGCTTCGTCGCGTTCGCCGCTGAGCTCTTCTATCTTCAAAAAGGTGCCGTCGGGAAGCAGGGTCGCCTCGATCGTCCTGCCCGAAAAATACCGTTTTGTGACGATGATCTTTGCGATATCCCCGTCCTCGTTTTCCGCTTGCGCGTCCTCTAAGGCCTCGGAAAAATTGCGATACACGCAGTGTTGCCCGTACCCGTCCTGAAGCCAGGCGTCATCTTCCTTGGAAAAGTAGTCGTAGGTGCAGACGGCGTCGCCGCCGCCCCGCTTAAATTCGTCAAGAAGCGCCCTCTCCCGCTGCATATAGGTGCGGAGGAAGGAGGCGACCGTCTGGTCCTTGAACACCCCCTGCCGCCGCTCGCGCAGGGCATGATCGGGGTACAGTTCGATCAGTTCCTCATAGGCGGCGTATTTCTCGGCGAGGGGGATCTCCGCCGCCGCATGGATGACATACATGGCCTCCTCGGGCGTGAACGCGTAGCGGCTCCGACGGAGATAGCTTGCAATGTCTTTGGAATTGAGAAATTTTGTGTAATCCATACTATTTTTTACCGTGAGTGCCCTTCTCCTCCGCAATCACGGAGGAGATTTCTTTTAATAATGTTTTCGGCGTGATTTTTCTTCTGTTGAAACCCTCTTTTAAGACTACGGAGTGAGTGATTTCAAGACCGCTTCGAGCTTCGCCAGCCGTGACATGAATTTGTTGAGATTATCTTCCAGCTTCGGGGTGACTTCCTCCATCGATTTGTAACAATCCTCCGGGTCAAGAAGCGAATGACTGGAGATGAGCCGCAAACTCGTAATAGGGGTCTTTTTCAATTCCCCCAACCTTTGAAGTTCTTTAATCAACTTCATCTGCGCGGGTGTCCATTGGTGGTTATAGGGTTCGGCATTGTTTTGATTTTCGAGCTCTACAACAATTTCAAATCCATTAAAGTATTTGTTTTGTTTTATATCGACAAGACAGTGAAGCATAACAGACGAAAATGTTTCGCCGTTTTTTTCGAAGAAATCCCGCATAGCCTTTGTGGCAAAAATCTTGGTAGTATCGATTTCGGGATCACCGTTGATTTTTTTTGCGCAGTATCTGGTTACCTTCTCATGCAACGGAGAGCTGAGGTACTCCAGCATCTTTTTTAACGCAACCGGATTTGCATCCGCGATTTCCTTGCACTTTTCGAATTTCCCTACGTTTTTATTCAAAAGATCAGTTTCGCACATATCTAAATACTCCTTTAATCCATATAATAATATTTTCTTGTCTTGCGCGTCCATTTGGAAGAGATTGTTCGCTTTTTTTAATTCTTCAATTGTTTTTCTAAGTAGCAGACACACCATCTTATAATCAAATACGCACCAATTGTCATTATATCGGGCATCTTGTATCGGCTTTTTCTTGGGGCGATCATAAGGAAGATCGCCCTCGGGTGAGAGGTAGACAAAAATTTTCTTGTTGTCCTCATGGAGGAAATCCATTTCGTTTTGATATTTCTGTAATTGATTGTCATGCGTCGTCGTTCCGGTTTTATTCTCGATCACAATGACCGTCTTAGAGGCGGCAATTTGGATCAAGATATCCATCCGTCCGCTTTCATCATCTGTTTGTGTAGTGGTTTTGACTTCCTTTGTGACAGAAACATACCCCCGCACCAAATCAAGTAATTCTCCCTTTGAGAATATGTCCTGCCTCGCGAGAATCTCCACGTTGGATGAAACATTCTTCGTTTTACTGTCAGGTATCGTCTGATAATCATACAGACTTTCAAGAAAGAGTTTCAGAAAAAAATCACCGAGATGGTGCGGATTATCGGGTGCTAAAAGCCCCGCAAGGAAAGAAGAATGATGCATCTCTTGATTGACAAGTCCCATTGCTCGAAAGATGTTCATCCGCGGGTTTCCTGCGTTTTCGACTTCTTGCAATGCTTTCCCAAAAACATCCAATTCGGAGATGGCTGTGCCCACAGGGACAGATTTACAGGTTGTCTTTTTTCTCATATGCTACTCCTTTTTATTTTTTTCGGCGTCATGCCGAAGTTTGTCCTTATGTTTTTCGCGCGCACGCGTATTATAGCATATTTGCTTTGCCCCATGTCCGAGGCCGAGATCGCGGGCGAAATTTTCTCTCATTCTTCCTCGTCGAAGAAGAGGCGGAGCGGTTCCCAGAGCACTTTGCCCGTGCGGACGTCGATGAGCTTTCTTTTTCTTACGGCGAAGTTCTTGTTTCCCTCTGCGATCGTGAAGGTGAGAACCTTGTCGCCGGAGCTGAAGAATGCGTCCTCATGGATGCGTTCGAGCCCTTCGGGAATGACGATGGAAGAGAGCTTCGGGCACCGCATGAACACCCCCGCATTGAGAGAGCGCAAAGAGGTCGGGATATTTGCCCTTTGCAAATTCTCGCATTCGAGGAAGGCTCCCGGGGCGATGTCTTCGACGCCGTCGGGAATTTTTATCTCCTTCAACTTCTTACAGCGGCAGAAGCAGTCTCCCCCGATATGTTTTAAGGTGCCCGGAAGCGTCACGCTCTCGAGGTCCGGGCATTCGTAGAACACCTCCGAGCCGAGCGAGATGACGCCCTCGGGGATCACCACCTTCCTGAGGCGATCCTTTCTCGCAAAGACCGCCGCGGCGATCTCCGTCACCCCCGAAGGGATCGTGACCTCCTCATCCTCTCCGAAATACTTTTGCAGGCTTGAAGAAGTATAAAATTTTGTGATTTCAAAATCCCCTACGATGCTCATTTTCGATCTTCCTCGTCGTCGGGGTCGTCGAAGAGATGCTTGATAAAATCGTCCTCCTCGTCTTCATTGTCCTCCTCGCCCTCGCTCTCCTCGTCGTCCTCTCTCAAGTACCGCTCTCTGTCGAAGGTGCGGATGACAAGTTCCTTGTCCGCTTCTTCGACAAGTTCCGCGAGCCACTTTGCTCTGGCGGGCTGACGGAGCTTTCCCGTCCCCCGCGCAAGAATGAAACGGATCATCGCGTAAGAGACGTTGAATTCCTCCGCGATCTCAAAGATGCCCTTTCCTTCCTTATAGAACATTTCGATGATCTTGCTTTCGCGCGCGGTGAGCGTATCCAAGAGTTCGGAGAGTTCTTCCTCGACGCTTTCCCTGAGCTTTACCCATTTGAGATCGAGGATGCATACAATGAGATTTTCCGGCCAAGGGGTGTCTGCCTTTCTCATGCGCGCCTCGTAGTCCAAAACTTCCTTTTGGATCTCTTCGGCGAAGGCGGCGAGCTGCTCATCATTGCAGAGCTCATACATCGGGTCCTTGCGAAGCTCTTTCATCAATTTTGCTTGGATCTTGTTCATGTCCATGATATATCTCCTTATAAAAATTTATTTTCGATGAAGTTTATCTTTTCGGGAGGGCGCGGACGCTCACCCGTTCCGGCCGTACATGGAGACGACGTCCTTTGCGAGGCCGAGAAGTTTCTCCTGCAGCGAGCGGGGCGCGAGGATCTCGAGCTCGTTTCCGTAGCTTAAACACCATCCGACAAAGACAAGGTCGTCGGGGTTGACTTCGACGGTGACCTGGAAATGCTCGTCCCCGTCGGGATAGAGCCGCGTCTTTTCCCCGAATTTATCGAGAATGTCCCCCGCATGGCGGTTCAAAAGCCGCATCGTGACGGGACGGGTCTCCCCCACCCACATGCCGAAGGCGCTCATGCTGTTCTTCATCTCCCCGTTTTTGATCTTCTCCTCGTATTCCTTGGGGACCTCGGCGTCCTTTTTCTCGATGCAAACGTGCATCATGCGATCGACGCGGTAGGAGGCGATCCCCTTTTGCCTTGTGGAGTAGGCGATGAAATAGTAGTAGCCCGCATGATAGGCGAGGGCGACGGGATGCGCTTCGTATCTCTTGATGTTCCCGTTTTGGTCCCTGTTGGGCTCCGCCTTGCCGCTGACCTGGAGAACATGATATTCGAATGTGACGACCTTCTTCCTCTCGATGGCGAGGTCGAGATCGGAGATGATGGAGAAAACATTCTCGTTGGAGTGCTTGAGCTTATCGAAGCAGAGGACGTTGCACTCGAGAACGTCGGACTTATAACTGCTCGCAAGCGTAGAGACGGAGCCGACGATCTGCTTCGTCTGGGCGGCGGTAAGAAAGGCCGCAGACTGCGTTGCGTCGATGAGAAAGCGGATGGCATGGGGCTCGAGATCCCTCTCCCGGACATAATATAAATTGTGTTGCGAACGCTTGATCCCGATCTCGTAGCCGTATTCGTTGAGGATGCGGATATCGTCCGCGAGCGCCTTTCTCTCACAGGGAATGCCCAGCTCTTTCAACTTTTCGATGAGGTCGTTCGTACTGAGCGGATGCTCGGCGTCGCTATACATGCGCAGAATATCGTAGAGGCGCAACAGCTTGATCTTTTGGTTTTCACTTCTCGGCATAGAATCCCTCCCTTTTTGCTTCTTCTGTCTGGATTATACCGCAGTTTGCCCCCCTTGTCAATGGCGAATTGCCCCATCTATGACCCATTTCCCAATTTTCAGACAATTTTTTTCAATATGAAGCATTGCTTTCGGAGGGCGGAAGTGGTATAATCAAAGAAGCACGGCATAGAAGCGGGCCGTGCGGACAAACTACCTTCGGAGGTGGGACATGTGTACTTCGATATCCTGGACAAAGGGCGACCATTACTTCGGGCGCAATCTCGACTTGGAAGGCTCCTTCGGGGAGGGCGTCACCGTCGTGCCGAGAAATTACCGATGGAAATTCAAAAAAGTTTCGTCGCCGCGCATCGGGCGGGCGATGATCGGCATGGCGATCGTGCAGGACGGCTTTCCGCTATTTTATGACGCCGTGAACGAAAACGGGCTATCCATGTCCGGGCTCGACTTCCCGAAAAACGCCGTTTACCGCAAACCGCAGTCCAAAAAATTCAACCTCGCGCCCTACGAATTTATCCCCTATGTGCTCCTCACCTGCAAAAATCTTGCCGAGGCGCGCGAGCTTATCAAGGAGGTCGAACTCATCGACGAGCCCTTCGGGAAGGGCCTGCCGCTCACCCCGCTCCACTTCATGATCTCGGATAAAACGGGCAGTATCGTTGCGGAACCTACGGCCGAGGGGCTGAAGATCTACGAAAACCCCGTCGGCGTTCTCACCAACAATCCCCCCTTCCCCATGCAGCTTTCAAAGCTCAACGACTACCTCAATCTCACCCCCTATGAGCCGACGAGCAGATTCTCTGAAAATTTGCAATTGACGGCCTACAGCCGCGGCATGGGTGCCCTCGGGCTCCCCGGAGACAGCTCTTCCGCCTCCCGTTTTGCCCGTGCGGTCTTTGCCCGCGCGAACATCGTTTCGGGGGAGAGCGAGGAGGAAAAGGTCGGCGCCTTCTTCCACATGCTCGAAAACGTCGCCATGGTGCGCGGATGCGTCCGTCTCAAGGAGGATTTATACGAGGAAACGGTATATTCTTCGTGTTGCAACACGGACAGGGGCATCTACTACTACACGACCTACAACGAGGGCGCGATCCACGCCGTAGACCTGCATCGGACGGATTTGGAGGGTACCATGCCCGCGTTCTACCCCCTCGCAAACACGCAGACGATCAAATTCGATAACTGAAAAACGGCACCCCGCGGGGTGCCGTTTGCATAGAAGAAACTCTATAAAATGTCGTGCATAACGGGCTCGTAGAAGAGGGGCTCGATCTCCTCTTCGCCCGCAAAGGGCAGAAGCCACATGAGTTTGCACACCGTCGCCTCAAGGGTCATACTGCGCGCCTCGAGGACGCGGCCGAGGCCCTTTAACTTTTGCCCGACCTCATAGGTGTCGAGTGCGCTCCCCTCCCGTTCGACCTGCGTCGTGAACACAACCGTCTTCCCCATGCCGAGGAAGCATTCGAGGCGCTCCATCCACTCGCCGTAGGCGGGAAGGCCTCCCATGCCGAAGGACTCGACGACGAGCGCGCTGCAGTGGGCGTCGAGATAGTCGAAGATGTCCGCCTTGAGCCCGGGGATGAGTTTGAGCACAAAGACGTCCTCGGCGAGCGAACGGTAAAACCGGGGGCCGTCCGAGGGCCGCCCTTCACGGATATAGTAGAAAGGCTTCCCGTCCTTGACGATCCCGATCTCGGGGAAGTCGATACTCGTGAACGCATTGAAGCTGCGGGTGCGCGTCTTCTTTGCGCGGGTGCCCAAAATTATCTTCCCGTCAAAGACGATGTGGATGCCGTGCGCCCCGCCGTCCGCGCAGTAGGCGAAGGCGTCGATGAGGTTGCGCCGCGCATCCGAATCGCGGAGGTAGACGGACTTTTGCGAGCCCGTGAGGACGATGGGCTTCACACTGCTCTGAATGAGGTAGGAGAGCGCAGCGGCCGTGTATGCCATCGTGTCCGTCCCGTGCGTCACGACGAAACCGTCGAACTCCTTGTATCGCTCCTCGACGATGCGCGCGATCTCCAGCCAGTGCGAAGGGGCCATATTGGTGCTGTCGAGATTGAAGGGAGCGACTGTCTCCACGCGGGCGATCGAGGCGATCTCGGGCACGAAGGAGAGAAGCTCCTCGGGCGAAAAGGAGGGCGCGAGCCCGCTCCCCGTCGGCTTGGATGCGATCGTGCCGCCCGTTGCGATAAGTAAGATCTTTTTCATGATACGACCATTATATCCCCTTTCTGGAAAGTTTGCAAGCGTTTTGCGAAAATCGCATGTTCCGCCTCATATCTCTTTATTTCGACAAATATCGAAATAAATGATTTTTTATGAAATAATCGGAATTTTTCGCGATTTTTCCTGAAAAATGCTTAATCTTTGCAGAGATAGGATATAATTTCCGAAAAGGACACCGGAGGAAATATGCCCGCAAGTATCACCCATGAACTCGTCGCCGAAGAGGCGGAAGATCTCCTGCCCTCGGCCGCGCGGGAGACCGTCACGGAGGCGTTCGACTATTACATCCTCGGCGCGCAGGGGCCCGATCTGTTTTTCTTTTACCGTCCCCTTCGCGGGCGGGAGGAGAATCTCGGCAGGCGTCTGCACAGGCGGCAGGTGTACGATTTCTTCTCCGCGCTCGCCATGGCGCTCCCGGGCTTTACGGGGGAGGCCTTCAAGAAGTGCCTCGCCTACGCCCTCGGCTATTGCACGCACCTGGCGGCCGACGTCGTCTTTCACCCCTTTGTCTATCGCTATCTGCAAAAAAATGAGGAGGGCAAACATGCCCACCAGCGCATCGAGAACGATTGGGATGTGTATTTTCTGCGGGAGCTCAAGAGCGCGTCCGTCTTGCATCATACCTACCCCTTCGACCTCAAGAGAATCGCCGCCGACGGGGTGCTCTTTTCCTATCTTCAGAGCGCTTTTTCTCACATCGGAATTGAGGTGAAGGCCCCCGCCCTTGCACGGATGCTCCGCCTCTTCGGGCGCTATCTCACGCATTTCCATAAAAGAGGGGTAAGGCCGCTCCGCGCATTCGGGTTGGGCTCCCTTTACCCCCGCCGCGTCCCCGACAAGAAGTTCCTATGCGGAAGGGAATTTTCGCGCTACTCCGACGGAAACGGCGGCAGTGCGGACGCCCTCTTCCTCAAGGCGAGCGAGGAGAGCGTCGCCTGCATGGAGGCCTTCCTCGAATGCTTCAACGCGGGCGTGCCCCTTCCGAAGTCCCTCTTCTCGCGCAGTCTTCTGAGCGGAGAGGAGCTGCCCTCCTGAGCAATAAGCGCCGCGCCCGCCTGCAAGATCGCAGGCGGGCGCGGCATCTTTTATGCAATTATCGCTTGCTGTAGATACAGCCGCAGTAGTTCTGGCGGTAGAGCCCGCGCTCGCGGGAGAGCTCGATGGAGCGCACATAGCCGCCCCGCTTTTTGAAGTCGGTGGGAAGATAGCAAACGCCGAGCTCTTTTTCGAGCGAGAAGCCGATCTCGTTGATCTTCTCGGCATCCTTGAGGGGGGAGACGGTGAGCGTGGTCGCAAAGAAGTCGTACCCCCTCGCCTTGGCCTCCTCCGCCGTGCGGCGAAGGCGAAGCTCGAAGCAGATGGGACAGCGCGCCCCGCCCTCCTTTTCCCCTTCAAAGCCGCGGACGGCCTCGTCGAAGAGCTCGGGGGAATAGTCGCAGTCGAGGAAGTCGGCATAGCCCGTCTCGGCGAGGAAGCGCACCTCCTCCGCCTTGCGCTTTTCGTACTCCTCCTTCGAGTCGATGTTGGGGTTGAAATAAAAGACGGTCACGCGGAATGCGGGGGCGAGCTGTTCGAGGCAATAGGAGGAGCAGGGCGCACAGCAGCTGTGTAAAAGCAGCCGTTTCCCCCTCTCCGCTTCCATCATCTCGAGCATCTTTTTGTCGAAGTTTGGCCTGTTCATATTCTCCCACGCACCATATCCAAAAAGTATCCGTGCACGCGAAGATCGGGGGCGAGTTCGGGGTGAAAGGAGGTCGCGAGCATGTTCCTCTCCCGCGCGGCGACAATGTGGCCGTCCACCGTCGCAAGAGCGGCAGCCTCCCCCTCGACGCGCTCGATATAGGGCGCACGGATGAACACCATCGGGAAGTCTTTGATGGCACCCATGTCCGAGGTCACACGGAAGGAGCCGAGCTGCCTTCCATACGCATTTCGGCGCACAGTCACGGACATGGTACCGAGATAAACGTTCTCGTCGTTGGAAATGCGCTTCGAAAGAAGGATGAGCCCCGCGCAGGTGCCAAACACGGGCATGCCCCCCTCGATCTCGCCGCGAAGGACCTGCGTGAGCGACTGCTCGGAAAGGAGGCGCCCCTGCACCGTCGACTCCCCGCCGGGCAGGATGAGGCCGTCGAGACCGAAAAGATCGGAGCGGGTACGGACTTGTATGCACTCTTCTCCGAGCGATTCGACGGCGCGCTGATGTTCTATGAATGCGCCCTGGAGCGCCAAAACGCCTATCCTCATTTCCCGCGTTCCGCCATCAGGGTCTTGATTTCCTCTTCGTTGATGCCGACCATCGCCTCGCCGAGGTCCTCGGAGAGCTCTGCGAGATACTTCGCATCGGAGAAGTGCGTGACTGCGCGCACGATCGCACGGGCACGCTTTGCGGGGTCGCCCGACTTGAAGATCCCGCTGCCGACGAACACGCCTTCGGCACCGAGCATCATCATGAGCGCGGCATCCGCGGGGGTCGCGACGCCGCCCGCCGCGAAGTTGACGACGGGAAGTTTTCCGTTTTCATGAACGGACCTCAAGAGTTCGACGGGCACCGCGAGGCGCTTCGCCTCTTCGAAGAGTTCGTCCTCGCGCATGGAGGTGACGCGCGCGATCTCGGAATTCATGGCGCGCATGTGGCGGACAGCCTGCACGACGTCCCCCGTCCCGGGTTCGCCCTTCGTGCGGATCATCGCCGCTCCCTCCGCAATACGGCGGAGGGCCTCCCCGAGATCCCGCGCCCCGCACACGAAGGGGACGGAAAAGCGCGTCTTGTCGATATGATACTTATCGTCGGCGGGGGATAAGACCTCGCTCTCGTCGATAAAGTCGATGTCGATGGCCTCGAGGATGCGTGCCTCGGCAATGTGCCCGATGCGGCACTTCGCCATGACGGGGATGGAGACCGCCTCCTGGATGCCCTTGATCATCTTGGGGTCGGACATGCGGGCGACCCCGCCTGCCGCGCGGATGTCTGCGGGGATGCGTTCGAGGGCCATCACGGCGCATGCGCCAGCCTCCTCCGCGATCCTCGCTTGCTCGGGCGTGGTCACGTCCATGATGACGCCGCCCTTCAGCATCTGGGCAAGATTTTTGTTGAGTTCATAGCGTTCGTTTTGCATAGTACGCCTCCCAACCTTATTTCGATATCTGTCGAAATAAGGCGAAAATTGTCATTTTTTATGAAAAAGTATACAATATTCCGATAAAACTCTATCGGGATCATTTATGTGGGGTTACTCCCCGTCCTCTTCTTCGTCCTCGTCCCAGATGCGGTTGAACTCTTCGAAGAGCTCGTCGAGAAGGTCGTCGTCCTCGATGATCTCGAGGTGTTCGTCTTCCTCCTCGCCCACGATGTGGAAGAAGGCGACCTCTTCCCCCTCATCCTCCTCGTCCTCGCTCTCCTCTTCGGCGGGCAGGGCGGGGGTCATGGCGCAGTACCATTCGCCCTCGTACTCGAAGGTCATGAGGTGCTCATAGCGATACTTCTCGCCGTCGTCGTCGATGAGTTCGACGATGTTGTCCTCTTCCTCGTAGCCGGTCTGATCCTCTTTCATATTTTCACTCCTTATATTCAAAAGATAATTTTCCAAAATGTAGGCCGCCGCATGCGAATCGATGCGCTTCTTCTTTTTGTCCTGCTTCGCCGAGACGCCGAGGGCGATGAGGTCGGACCGCGCAGCACGGGTCGTGTAGCGTTCATCCTCGAGCTCGACGGGAAGGGAGGTCGCCTTCCCGAGGGCCTCGGCAAAGCGGCGGGCCTTTCCCGACTGCACGCTCTCGGAGCCGTCCTCCGAAAGGGGAAGGCCGCAGACGATGCGCACTGCCCCCTGCCTTGAGGCGATCTTCGCGCAGGCCTCGACGTCCTCGGAAAAATTCCCCGTCCGGAAGTAGGTGTCCGAGGGGATGGCAAAGCTCTGCCCGGGGTCGGAAACGGCGACGCCGATCCTCTTATCTCCGATGTCGAATGCGATGACGATGCCCATGAAAAAAGTATAGCACAATGCCCTAAAAAAAGCAAGTAAAAACGCAAAAGGCGGCACACGGCAATCCGTGCACCGCCCCGCCTCATTTATTATTTCTTCTTGGACGTCTTTTTCTCTTCGCCGCCCTCGCCGCCTTCCATCATCTTCAGGCGTTCGTCCATCATCTCATTGACCTTGTCCATGAGTTCCGCCTGACTCTTCTTGACGAGGGAACGCGCCTTGTAGCTGTTGGCAACGAGGAGCGCGCCGCCCACCATGCCGATCGCGACACCGAGGCAAAATAACTTTTCCATACCATCCTCCTATCCGCAGTTTGTGAAAAAACAAAGGGGGTATTCGCGGACATGGTATGGGGATTTTTGGTCAAACTCCCTTTTTTCGCTACATTTCTCCCTTGAGACGGTCGATCTCGGCGCGAAGCCGCTCATTTTCGCGCTTGAGGTCTGCCGCGATGCGGGCGTAGAGGGCGTCGATCTCCCGCTCGAGACGCTTTTGCAGAAAGGCTGTCTCGGGCATGCCTGCCTCGCGCGCGGCCTTCTCCACTTTTTCGGGCTGTTTCTTGAGAAGGTTGCGATACTTGTTCTGCATGCGCAGCATCCGCTTTTCGTCGCCGCCCGAGGCCTCCATGATGGACCTGCGTACGGAATATCCCTTGCTCCGCCCTTCGAGCACCTTTCCGAGGAGCTCCTCCGTCTCCTCGTCGGTAAAAGGCTTGATGGAGCTCGCCGAGAGGTTCTTCCCCTCGAGGATCTTCTTCACGCGGGAATCGTCCTGTTTCTTCAAAAAGGCATAGTAGTAGTTGCGCACGCTCCCCTTTGCGCGGCTGTGTTCCTTTCCGTATGTCTCGAAGAGGTAGGAGAGCGTCTTGCCCGCATTCTTCCCCGTGTAGATATACTCGATGAGGCCGGTGGCCTCCTCTTCCGTGTAGCCATTGATCTTATTCATAACACACCTCGGGGAAATTGTTGACATAATTTTGTCGCATTATACATTTCATATAGAGATGCGCGTTTATTTTTTATCCGAACGGCCCGCCGTCCTCACGGTGAACGGGCTCTTTCTCGGCAGTGTGGACGGGTTCGAGCGCACCGCCGAGCTCGATCCGAAAGATGGGTGCTTTCTCGAATGCAAGCCCGTGGGCGGCTTCCTGCCCGTGCGCTTCCGCTTTGACGAGAGCTTCCTTTTCGATCCCCCGCCGCAGGTCGAACTCTACTTTATCCGCGGCGGCGTCGCGATCTTTTGCAAACATTTCTTGCGCGAGGACGGGGTCATGCACGTCCTCTTGCAGAAGCAACTCGCGGGGACGCGCTTCACCCTCTTCGTGCAGGGGAGGGTGCAGCTTTCCGTGGAGAACGAGACGGGATTCCACCTTGTAGACCTTCCCGACGCCCTCGAAAGGGCGGACATCTTCGAGGCGGGAGGGTGCTTCACCGTCGAGGGAGAGGATACGTTCTGCATCCTCTCGCGATCGGGCGAGGTGCTCGAAGAGGCGCATGGCAAAGTCGTCGAACGCGGAAAAACAGTCGTAGCGGAGACGCCGCTTGCCGACAGCCTCGGCCACATCGCGGTGTGCAGTTGGGAGGAGGGAAAAAGGACCTCTCTGTCCCTTCGGGCAAGGCGGGAACCGACGGATGCGACCTTCGCCCTCGCCCTCTTCGAAAGCGTCCTCGCGGGCGGAGACCCTGCGCCCTTCCTTGCGGACGCCCTCCTCGAAAAGGCGGATGCACTCAAAGAGTTCCTCGGTCCCTTCCTCTTCGTTCTCCCCTGCGAGGACCCCGCCGAGGTCGGGCTGGGGTATCAAAGACGGGCGCGCGTCTTCGATGTGCGGTACTTCCGCGTGCAGGTCGAAGGCGGCAAGGTCGCAAATATCATCGAAAGTTAGCATAAAAAAAGTACCCCACCGGCTTAGCCGGTGGTTCTTCATTTTCGGGCATAGCCCTTGATTACTAGTCCGTGCGCCACGCGCACATGCGACGACCTGCCAGTCGGCGCGATTGTTACTTGCGACCCGTCCCGAACGGGTCCTCAGGATAATCAATACTCAACTGCATGGCTTCCTTGTCCGCTTTCAGCTGATTCTTGATGTATTCCTTGATCACCTGAGTGTTTTTGCCGGTCGTGTCTACATAGTAGCCACGACACCAAAATTCTCTGCACCTGTATTGGTATTTCGCATTCCCAAACTTTTGATATATTATCAGGCTACTCTTCCCCTTCAGGTATCCCATGAACCCGCTCACGCTCATCTTCGGCGGTATCATAAGCAACAGATGCACATGGTCTATCGCCATTTCTCCCTCGAGTATTTCTACTCCCTTCCACCGACACAGTTCCCTGATCGTTTCCATGATCTCTTTCCTGTGCGATTCATAAAATATTTTCCTACGGTACTTCGGCGCAAACACAATGTGGTACTTGCAATTCCATGTCGTATGTGATAAAATTTTGTTGTCAGTAGATTTCATTTTCTATTGTCCTCCGTTTGATTGTTTTTTGTGACTGGCAGGTCGCTCTTTAATTATAATCAAACGGAGTTCCTTTGTCATCCTTATCGGCTTAGCCTTCTCTGAACCCCCGGACTATCCGGGGGTTTTCTTTGTACAAAAAACGCCGCGGCGGAGCCGCGGCGACTTTTTTGTTCATCAATATTTTATGACTTCGACGGAGCGCAGTCTGATGGGCTCGGAGATGGGCGTCTGGAAGGTCGCCTCGATCCCGCTGGTCCTGAGGTCGGCAAACTGCTCGGGCTCGTAGCGGTTGAGCTTCATCGTGATCTCCTCTGTGAAACTCTCTTCGGCGGAGAGGCTCTCTTTGTACTCGCTGATGGCGGCAAGAAGCCCTTCTTCGAGAACGGAATAGTCCTCGATCATGCCGAACACGCAATAGGAATCGTGCCCCGTCGGCATGCCCGCGGAGAGCTGGGTGTAGAAGAGGGAGGTCGCACTGTTGAGGGCGTAAGGCTCATTCTGGAGGGGCTCGCCGTTGGCGTTCTTGCCCTTATCCGCACGCTCCACCGTCACCTGCCCTGTGAATTCGCCCTTATCGGAATAATACATGACGAGGGCGCCCTGTTTGTGGCTGTACTCGGTGCCGCCGTCCACCTTGAACTTGGGAGAGATCTCGCCGTAGACGGTGTTGAGCCCGTTTCCCTTTACGGGCTTTTCGGTGCCCTTGGCCTCCCAGACGGACTGCGTGAGGTCGAGGTCTTTTACCTCGGTGAAATAGTCCACCTCTTTGAGCTCCTCGTTCTCGTCCAAAGTATAGCCGCCCGTCATGAGGACATCCTCCGTGAAGTCGTGGATGACGAAGCCATGATCATCGTAGTAGCCCGCCTTGGCGAGCTCGAGGAAGTGCTTGACGGTCTGGGGCGCGTCGTGACGGGAGAGGATATAGTTCACTTCGTACTGTTCCCCTAAAAATTCGTAGGTGATCTTCACCTTGGGATGATCGCTCGTGCATGCCGAGAACATGCCCGCGACCCCCGCTGCGATGACGCCTGCGGCCGAGATGACCGCGATGCGGCGAAAGATCTTCTTGCTCATAAAATGCCTCCTGTGAAGCCGAATGATTCAAATATCATTTTACCTGTATTTTGCCTTTCCGTCAAGCGGTTTTGATGATTTCGGCGTGAAAATTACGGAAAGAGCCGCAGCAATGGGCTGCGGCTCCTTGAAAATGCTTCTCTTATTTGAGTTCTGCGACGGCGCCCGCTTCCTTGAGCTTGGCAAGAGCGGCCTCTGCGTCTGCCTTGGGAACGGCTTCCTTCAGAACGCCCAAAGACTCGACGGCCTTCTTCGCATCGGCAAGGCCGAGGCCCGTGAATTCGCGGACAGCCTTGATGACGGCGATCTTGTTGGCACCGAAATCCTTGAGGACGATGTCGAATTCCGTCTTTTCCTCTTCCTGGGGAGCAGCCTCTGCGGGAGCAGCGCCGCCGCCGACGGCGACCGCCGCCGCTGCGGACACACCGAACTCCTCTTCGAGTGCCTTCACAAAGTCATTGAGCTCGACGACCGTCATGCCCTTCACTTCTTCGATAAACTTCTGAACATCCATTTTTGAATCCTCCGATAATTTTTAAGATTTTTGGTCTGCGATTGCCTTCAGAACAAACGCAAGATTTGCGATGGGCGACTGCAAGCAGCCGAGCATCTTTGCGATGAGCACCTCTCTCGAAGGGATCGCCGCGAGTTTCTTCACGCCCTCCGCGTCCACGTAAGCACCGCTCACATAGGCGCACTTGGGAACGATCTTCTCTGCGAGTGCAGGGGTCTCCTTGACTGCCTTTGCGATGATCGAGCAGCCGCTCGTCTCGTCGGGGCAGAACACATAGGCCGTTGCACCGTTGAGGTCGCTGTCGAAATCGTTCACACCGAGTTCGTCGAATGCCTTGCGCACAAGGGTGTTCTTATAGACCTTGTATTCGCAGGAAGCAGCTCTGAACTTGTTGCGGAGCATGGTGACCTCGGCGACGGTCAGACGGTCGTAGTGCGCGACCACGACGGACTTGGATGCCGAGATCTTTGCCTTGATCTCTTCGACAACTTCCTTCTTTGCCTCTAAATTTGCCGACATATTGCCTCCTTTAGGCCTTCCGGCCCGATTTGCTCCGGGCGACTTTTGCCCGAAAATAAAGCTCCGTACGCAGACACATACGGAGCGGTTCTTAAAAGTGATTTTAAGAAGTTCACCTCGACGGGATATTGAGCAAAAGTTGCACCCGTTGTCTGCGGTATATTGATATTGTAGCGCACACGGCGCATGCTTGTCAAGCGTTTTTGCGGGGGATTTGCGTCCCGTGAACGAAAACGCGGACTTCGTATCAGGGGATGCTTCGACAAGCTCAGCATGACGCGGTGACCCAATACGGTTTACCCCGTTTTGGTGACCGTTATTGGTTACCGTTAAATCGCATAACTGCAAGCGAGACAAGGAGTGCGAGGCTTTTCGCAGCCCGCGTACAAGTGGCCTTCGTATAAGGGGATTCTCTCGACCCCTGAGGGGTCTCGGAATGACGCGATTGCACGACGAAGTATTTCGTAGCCTATATGCGATTCGCTTATTTAGAGTATGAGGCTTTTACACCGGGGCCCATCGTCGAAGCAAGCGTAATACTCTTGATATACTGCCCCTTGGCTGCGGCGGGCTTCGCCTTGATGATGGCCTCCATGAGCGCGTTGAAGTTCTCGAGAAGCTTTTCGGGACCGAAGCTCTTCTTGCCGATGGGGCAGTGGATGATGGCCGTCTTGTCGAGACGGTATTCCACCTTACCTGCCTTGACTTCGGCGACCGCCTTCGCGACGTCCATCGTGACCGTGCCCGACTTGGGGTTGGGCATGAGGCCCTTCGGGCCGAGGATACGGCCGATACGGCCGACGACGCCCATCATGTCGGGCGTGGTGATGACGGTGTCGAAGCCGAACCAATTCTCGGTCTGGATCTTCTGGACCATCTCTTCCGCGCCGACGAAATCCGCGCCCGCAGCCTGTGCCGCGTCCGCTCTCTCGCCCTTGGCGACGACGAGCACCCGCTTGGTCTTGCCCGTACCGTTGGGGAGGACGAGCACGCCGCGGACCTGCTGGTCTGCCTGACGGGGATCGACGCCGAGGCGGATGTGGATCTCCACCGTCTCGTCGAAGTTGGCCTTCGCCGTCTCGAGGACGTGTGCGATGGCCTCGCTTGCATCATACGTCTTGGTGCGGTCGTAGGCCTTGAGGCTCTCCGCGTATTTTTTACCGTATTTCATATCGCGTACCTCCTCACTCCTCGACTGTGATGCCCATACTGCGGGCGGTGCCCTTGATCATGCTCATCGCGCTCTCGAGCGTGGAGCAGTTGAGGTCGGGCATCTTGGTCTTTGCGATCTCTTCGACCTGCGCCTTGGTGAGCTTGCCCACCTTGACCTTGTTGGGGGTCGCGGAAGCGGTCTCGAGCCCGAGCGCCTTTTTGATGAGGACGGGTGCGGGCGGCGTCTTGAGGACGAACGTGAAGGAACGGTCTGCATAGATCGTCATGACGACGGGGATGATGAGACCCTCCTGATGCGCAGTCTTTGCGTTGAACTCTTTGGTAAAGCCGGGGATGTTGATCCCGTGGGGGCCGAGCGTCGAACCGACGGGCGGACCGGGGGTGGCTTTGCCGGCGGGAAGCTGCAGTTTGACAACTGCCATGATCTTCTTTGCCATGCTTTTTCTCCTATATCTGTGGTTTTCGTGACGGCATCAAAAAGTATTTACCGTCTCCCACATGTTTTTCGACGAAAATCTCGCAAGACGATATTTTCGTCGAGGAAACCTATATTGATGTCTCAATTAGCACCGTCCTCTCGTTCGTCTTACCAAACAAGAAGCACATAAATGTGCAAATTGAGGCGCGCTTGCGGAGGGAGACCCTCCTTGCGCAAAAATTTCGGAATGCGGTGATGCTTCGGCGCGCACATACCGCGCGGCTCAGCATGACGAGATTTTTCAGTCTTCCTCGTCGCGGGGGATCTCCACGGCGTCGGGGGCGATCTTGGTCATCTGGATATATTCCACCTCGACGTCCTGCTCGCGGCCGAACATCGTGATGGAGACCTTCGCGCGCTGCGTCTCGTCGTTGACCTCTTTGAGGACGCCGATGAACCCTTCGAGCGGGCCGTTGTCGATGGTGACCCTGTCCCCCGCCTTGAAGTCGGCGTCGACGACATAGTCCTCGAGGCGCATCTTGCGGATCTCGTCCTCCTTCATGGGGATGGGACGGCCCTGCGGCCCGACGAAGCCCGTGACCCCTCTCGTGTTCGTCACGAGATACCAGAGCTGGTTCGAATAGATCATCTTGATGAAGACATAGCAAGGGAGGAGCTTGCGCTCCACGACCTTCTTCTTGCCGTTTGCCTTCTCCTCGATGGTCTGCTCGGTGGGGATCTTGACATCGACGATCTGGTCGCTCAGATTGTTGTTTTCGATGAGCCTGAAGAGGCTCTCCCGCACCATGGCCTCATAGCCCGAATAGGTGTGCAGGATATACCACTTGGGCTCGGTATCCGGGATCGGTACCATGCCTTATGCCCCCGCTTTGGTGAGGAGCTTCAGAAGCTCCGTAAATCCCACGTTCACGCCCGTGACGATCACCGTGAATGCAAGCACGATGACGAGCACGACGCCCGTTGCCTTGAGCGCCTTGGGAACGGTAGGCCACGTGACGCGCTTGAGCTCGGAGAAGGTCTCTTTGAGCCTTCTGCCCATGCGGACGAAAATGTTCGGCTTTTTGTTCTTGTCGGCCTTCTTATCGGCCTTCGAAGGCTTGGGCGCGGGCGCACCCTTCTTCTCGGGCCCCTTTTCGATGTCGTTGGACTTTGCCATTTTTCTTTCTCCGTTGCGCTGCGCGCTTACTTGGATTCCTTGTGAACGGTGTGCTTCTTGCAGGTAGGGCAGTACTTCTTGAGCTCAAGACGATCGGGGTCGTTGCGCTTGTTCTTGAAGCTATCGTAGTTCCTGTTCTTGCATTCCGTACACTCAAACGTGATCTTCTGCCGCGTGGATTTGACAGCCATGGTGTGAAAACTCCATACAAAAAAATTACACCCCTCAGGTGCGTATTTTGAGTTTAACACACCGCGGGGCGGGTTGTCAATCGATTTTCGGGCAATTTACAAAAGTTTTTTACAAAAATATGGATATGCGTCATTCTGCCCCGCGCGAAGCTTCTATTTGTATACTAAGCGCGGCACGAGCGCTTTAGCGCGAAGTGGCCGATGGGTTACCGCGTCATTCTGAGGCAAAGCCGAAGAATCCCGAAGTACGAAGTACGAATATGGTAACCGCGTCATTCTGAGCCAGAAAAGTGAATACGGCTGTCCGAAAAGATCCCTCTCCGAAGAATCCCCCAAATGAAAACACGGACTTCGTATAAGGGGATGCTTCGGGGATAGGCCGCCGTGGACTGCGTAATGTCTTTATCGGCTCAGCATGACGCGGGATTCGCCTATAAAGAAAGGTATTGCTCAAGGGCGGGAAGGTCGGTATCGGTCTGATAACTTATATATGCCCGCAAAAGCCGCAGGGCGCGAAGATATCCGTCTTCCGGAGCCTTGAAGGCGCCCTCCCCTCCGCTCTTTTCGGCGAGGGAGATCGCCTCGCGGATAGCATGGTAGGTGCTCTCGCTCGCGGGCACCCCCACCGCACAATCGGAGCAGTTGAAGGAGCCCGTCCGAAGGTCGAAAAATCTTCTGCCCGTAATTTTTTTTCCGCAGACGGGACAGTCCCCCGCCGAGAGCGGATAGCCCGCCAGCATGACCGCCTCCGTCAAGAATTTCACGAGGTAGAAGTTGGGCTCGCCGAGGTGCTGTTCGATGCCCTCGAGGGCGGTGACGGCGCAGACGAGAAGGGGGCCCGCCGCCATGTTCTCCATGGAGAAGCGGTCGCACACCTCCGTGACGCATGCGGCGGCATAGTAGGAGGAAACGTTGGTCCTCAGGTCGTAGAACCCGTCGTGGAGGGAGGCCTGCGTGACGGTATTGCGGCCGTTCCTTTCCGCAAAGACATACTCCGCAAAACAAAAAGGCTGGGACGCAAACCGAAGTTTCGCGCCCGCCTTCCGCACCCCCTTCATCGCCGCGCTCACCTTTCCGCGCTCGGCTGTGAGGAGGGTGACCATCCTGTCGCTTTCGCCATAGTCCGCCGCCCGCAGGAGCAGGGCGTCCATCTTGAGGTCCATACCTTCCCTTTATCTCTTCATCATTTCAGGCGTTTGTAGAGCATGTAATAGCTGAAATTCCCCGTCTTTTCGAAGAGGTCCCACGCGATGTCTCTCGCGCTCTTTCCGCCGTGTTCTTCCTTCATATCCGCAGTATGCGGAAGTTTCTCCCCTTTATTCCTCGCGGTAGCCGAATTCCTTCATGAGCCTTCCCTCGTCCCGCCAGCCCTCGCGCACCTTGACATAGACGGTGAGGAAGACCTTCGCGCCGAGGAACTTCTCCATATCCTTGCGGGCAAAGGAGGCCGTCTCCTTGAGGGCGGCGCCCTGCTTGCCGATGAGGATGGCCTTGTGGTTCTTCTTCTCGCAGACGATATCGAGGTCAATCTCATACGTCCCGTTCTCGTGCCGCTCGAAGGTGTTGACGACGACCGCCACGCCGTGCGGGATCTCCTTGCCGTACTTTAAGAGGATCTTCTCGCGCATGAGCTCTGCGACCATGAACTTCTCGCTGCGGTCGGAGACGATGTCGTCGGGGTAGAGCGGGCCGCCCTCGGGGAGCATGTCCGCAATGGCCTGTTCGAGCTGTTTGAGTTTTATGCCCTTCCTCGCGGACACGGGGTAGACGTCCGCCGTCACCCCCGCATCGAAGAGCTTCTTCACGTCCTCGGGGATGCGCTCGCGCGGCATGATGTCGATCTTCGTATAGGCGACGATCATGGGGATGCCGAGGCCCATGTACTTTTTCATGAGGGCGATGTCCTCGTCCCTCACCCCCGCGTGCCCGTCATGGACGAAGAGGATGGCGTCGACGTCCTTCGCGGTCGTCTCCGTCGTCTTCATCATGAGCCCCGTGAGGGCGTTGCGCTGGCGGTAAATGCCGGGCGTATCCGCAAAGACGATCTGATGGTCCTCCCGCGTGAGGATGCCGAGGATGCGGTCCCGCGTCGTCTGCGGTTTGGGGGAGACGATGGCGACCTTCTCCCCGACGAGGACGTTGATGAGCGTGGATTTTCCCGCATTTGCCCTGCCGATAACGGCGACCGTTCCGCTTCTCATTCTCCCCTCCCGAGGTGGAGCTTTTGCATGATCTCCTCCTCTTTTTTGCGCATCACGCACCTGTCGGCCTCCTCGATGTGGTCATAGCCGAGGCAGTGCAAAAAACCGTGGACGATGAGGTAACAGACCTCCCGCTCATAGGAATGTCCGTACTCTTCCGCCTGCTCCGCCGCCCGCTTTTCGCAGAGGACGACGCTGCCCAAATACATGCGTGCGGGAAGGACCTTCCCATCCTCCTCGAAAGAGGGCTCGATGCAATCGGCATGTTCCTTTGCGAGGATGCGCTCCTCCGCCTTAAAGTCGGAGGCGGGAAAGCTCAGAACGTCGGTGACGGCGTCCACGCCGCGCTCGCGCACATTGAGGGAGCGGATCTCCTCTTCGGAGACAAACAGGAGCTCGAGGGTGAGGAGGATGTCCGCGTCCACCGCTTCGGAGAGCACCTTCTCGAGCGTCCCCTTCCCCGCAAATTCTTCGCTGTCGAGCGTAAGGTCAGGCATCCATGTCCTCCCCATCCGTCTTGACGGCCTGCTTGTCGCGGTTGAAGCGGATGTCGGGGTATTCCACCCTGTGATGATGCACGCCCGAGAGCGCCTCGACGAGGGTCATCTTGATGGTGGAAAGTTCCTTTATCGTGATATCGCATTCGTCGAACTGCTTGAGGTCCATGCGCTCCTCGATGATGGAGCGGCAGAGTTTTTCCACATTCTCGGGGGAACGGTCCTTGCTCGCCCTCGACGCCGCCTCCGCCGCGTCTGCGATCATGATGATGGCAGCGATCTTGGTCTGCGGCGTGGGCCCGAGATAGCTGAAATCCTTGACGTCGGCGTCGCCCGAATAGCGCACCGCCTTGTCGTAGAAGAATTTGATTGGCAACGTCCCGTGGTGTTCGCGGGCGACGTCCGCGATCTCCTTGGGAAGGTGGTTCTGCACCAGAAGGTCGTATCCGTCGCGGGTGTGCGAACGGATGATGTCCGCCGAGAGCTCGGGGGTGAGCTCGTTGTGTACGTTGTAGTCCGAGGTCTGGTTCTCGGTGAAGCAGTCGGGCTGCTTCAATTTGCCCACGTCGTGGTAGTAGGCCGC
>CANRIO010000012.1 GCA_947630605.1 uncultured Clostridia bacterium | reverse complement strand
TGCGGCAGGTGCAAAGCGACCTCAAAGAGATTCGCTACTACTATTCCAAGCGGGATATGTTCGAGAGCGCGTCGCGGCGCATCATCGAGAGCGGCATCGTGGAAAAGGTGAGCCGCTACAACATTGCAATGGCGAACGCTCCCCCTCGGCTCTATGAAGTGTATTACGCCTTGTATGTGAACGGCTTCACGCAGGCGCAATACGCCGAGAAATTCGGGTGCAGCCCTGCGCTCGCCAAGTATTACAACAGGCAGCTCTGCGCCCATCTGGTGCAAAGGCTCAACGAAACTTAAAAGGAGGATTCCACGGTGAAAGACATTCCGACGTTCGTCGTGAACGCGAGCAACGTCTATCGGACGAAGGACTATATCGTCAAGCAGGTCATCGAGATACAGCATGACAGCACGGAAGCGGGCAATGTGTTCAGTTACGACACGTTCTACAAGCGTACTCCCGCCCGCGATCAGCAGTACGATATGTTCTTCCCGGAGCGCCGCCCCCGCAATGGGAAACGGCTTCCCTCTACCGCCTACACCCGCCGTTACGTCGATTAAGGGCGGATAGGTCAATTTGAATTTTTTGCACAAGCAAAACCACGCTTTTGCGCAGTGCGCCCCGATTTGCACATTTATGTGCTGTTCGTTTTTATGGAACGGAAGGCGCAGCGGGCGAAGGTCAAATGCAAGGCAAAAAGTTTATCTCCTCACGGAAATTTGTTTGCGCAGAAAACAAATTTCGTGAACTCATATGGGTAAACCGGCGCGAAAATGAGGCGTGAGAGCGATGCGGAAAGGATCCGTCCGCAGATTGCCGCGCAAGGGACGAAGTGTCCGAAAAATAGTCGCCGTAAACCAAATACAACTGAATATCAAAAAAAACCAAAATCGGAGGATCTTATGGCAAACAGAAAGACGTCGGAAGAAGCACCTGCGGAAGCGCCGAAACAGTACGACAATTCCAAGTGGTCTATTCCGTCCAAGAGAGCGAAACTCTATGCCACCGAGCGGAAACAGAAAATTCATGCCGCCGGCAGAAAGAAGGGTCAGCCGCTCACAGACTATGAAGCGGGTATGCGTTCAGCCTATCTCCAATGCCAGCACGATCACGCCGGCCTTTGGAAGTACAGAAAGGCACTCGAACTCGGCTATTCCAAGAGCGAGGCAAAGAAGATGTCCAAACAACCGTGGGATAAAGACACTCCCCCCAAGAAAAAGAAAAGCGCATAAAAGGAGGGCGCAAGTAAATGGCAAAAGCAAGCGATAACAACCAGAACAACAATCAGAACACCCGCGTGATCTTCGTCGAGCGGGAGACTTACGAGAAGGACGACAAGACCTATTTTTCGTACTTTGTCAAGGGCATGGTACGGGGCAAAGAGGTTAAGGCGCAGGTCGCGCCCCATGACATCGGCGGGTACGCGGTACTCGATATCGTGTTCAACGGCGCAGACAAGGCAGAGCTTTTCCTCACCCCTTACGAGATCAGGGATGACAAGACGAAGCGCACGGTGAAGGGCGTAACCTACGGCGTTCGTTCCTATGACGCGGACGGGCAGGTTTACGAATGCCCCGTCAAGCCGATGCGCAACTCGGATAAATCGTTCCTTCAAATGCTGCTTCGATAAAGCAGCGGGCAAAAAAGCGTAAATACGTTTTCTGCGGCTCGCAACGGGCGGGCCGCAGTTTTCAAAATTTCGGAGGTAAAAAATATGAATGACGAATTACAGTATCACAAGAGAAGCGATAGCATCAAGTGGATCCTCACGCTCATTGCTTTCATCCTCATCGGCATCGTGTTGATCGGGATCATCTGCGGTTGGTTCGACCGCAAGCCGAAGGAAGCGGAGGAGCAAGTCCCCGAAGGCTCTACCTCGGGCATGGTGGTCTCGGATGCGATGAAATCGGAAGGGATCTCCCTTGCCATGACGCCGATCCCCATTGAAAACTATGCGGATCACGGTATAAGTCCCATAGCCGTCGAAAGTGCCGTGACGGTCACGGCGACGGTGGAGCCGGCTACGACGACCTACCCCGCGCTCTATTGGGGCGTGCATTTCTTGGACGCAGACAGTGTGTGGGCGAGCGGGAAAAACGTGGAGGACTATGTGTCGGTCTCGGTGGACGAAGCGAACACAATGCAAGCGACTTTGACGTGCAAGCAAGCCTTTGGGGAACAGGTCATCTTGGAGGCACAGGTGCAGGCAGATTCATCCATTTCGGCAAGTTGCACGGTGGACTATGTTGCCCGCCCTACGGTGCGGCTCGGGCAGACGCGGAATGTCATGCATGAAAGGAAGTTCTTCACGACGATGCAGGTGTCGTTCAACACTTCTACATACTACTCGGTCGATGTCACATACGGCGCGGGAACGGTGCAGGGAAGTTTCTCGTTCGATGAACTTACCCTCAATATTTCAGACAGTGCAAAAACCACCATTGAGAGGGAGTATATGACAGACATGCCCGCAAGCTATTCTATCCACGGGAACATTGCGGTCCAAGATGGATGGACCAGTATGGAGAATTACTTTACCCTCTCGGACCCCGCAAGCACGTTCCTTACGGTATTCGGCGACTCGCGCGGCTCCTCGGCAAAGTTTTTGAGGGGTATGATCGCAACGGTCGGGTCCAGCTCGTTCGGCGACGGCACGGCTACGACGCACTACACCTATACCTACGGTGAAAAGCAGTATGCCGAGGGCGATATCCGTTGCGACGTGGACTATCTCACGGCGGGACTCGAAGTTGAGGCGACGAACGTCAAGCTCAGCATGACGTCATACGTGTTTTGAGTAGGAGGAGGGGTGGATGAAGAAAACTACAAAAAACAGGCTCATCTTCTGGGTGTCGATCATCCTCTCCGTCCTTCTTCTCGCGGCTGTTATCGGCATCATCGTGAAATTCACCAACGGCGGCAAGGAAAAGTTCAAAACCTTCTACCTCGTCTACGGCGGGAAAGAGATCACGGCCTCACAGAGCAGTATGCACTTCGAGGCGGAAGAGCAGAGCTTTCAAGTAAAGTATATGTTCCCGTCGGGCGACGAGCAAGCGCGTGACTTCTCCGTAAAGATCGAGGCGAGCGGATCGCAGGGAACGAAGTTCCACTATACCGTGAACGGGAAGAAGTTCACCTTTGAGGGCGGGACCGACCTCACGGCGGCATTTTCGCTCGAAAAGGGCGAGAACGGTTTTACCTTTGTCCCGCCCGCCACCGTGCAGGAGACGCTTGCCAAGCTCTACCCCGACAGGACGGTCGTCATCACGGATGAATATATCATCCGCGAGCCTGCCCTCTACCGCCTCATCGTGACTTCTTATGACGGGTCTGTGCAATACTCTATCGTGTTCTCCGTCGGCGATTTTAAGCCAACCGATCTTGAATTGAAAATTGAACCGCCGGGGGTGGTATTCGGGTGAGCAAGATCAAGACAGCATATGCTTTTCTCGCGTGCGCACTTACGGGCATGGTATGCCTCTCCGCATTCTCCATGCCCACCATGCGTGCATCTGCCGCCACTGCGGAGAGCTACGACGAAACACCCATCGAGGACGACATCGGGGACGTGGATCTGTTGCAGTACCCGAAGGACCCGCTCGGAAAGGCACAGCTCGTGACGTTCATGGAGTACTGCTATTCGGATAAGCCGATCCTTGCGGAAAGCTACGGACTGTATTTCTACATATACAACCCAACGGAAAAACAACTTCGGACGGAAGCGGGTGCGAACACGGTTGAAATGGCGTGCGCCTATGATGCGGAGGGAAAGCCTTCGGACTACGACCAATTCCCGCTCGTGTATCTGGACTGCACGGAAAATCACCGCTTTTACAAGTTCCGTTTGAAGGGCGCATCTGAAATCCTTGAATTTGAACACGGCTATATGCTCATGCACCGTGAACGGCGGTACGACGTTTCTTCTATCCAACTGTGGGACGAAGGCGCACCGCTCCCGGAGGACTATGCCGTATCTCTCACCTATGAGTGGACGGGCTATGCACACGGATGCGGGGAGTATGCCAATGCGGAGAGTACGCTCGACTGCACCGCGACCGATCTCGTCACGCTCGACCTTCCGCTCTATCATTACACGGAAGATGGGAAGAAAGTATCCAACCAGACCTACTACCGCACAGACAAATCATCGCTCGGCGCAAACCATCAGTGGCAGATCGACACAGTGTATTTCTCGATCAATGAGGACGACCTATTCTCCCGTGCGGGAGAGGATCTCGGTATCCTGCAAAAGATCAAGGCAAAGTGGTACGAATATCAGACGCAGCCTATCTATGTGACTTCCGATAAGGATATGAAAAAGGCATTCACACCGTATGTCGGCGTCGATATATCGTCAATGTCTGCACAGGAATTATTCGATATCGGCTATGGCTTCGGCGTTTCAACGGGCTATGTAGACGGCTTGAACGGAGATGACGACTGCGCGTATTGGGATTGGGCGTATGCCATGTTTGAAGCCCCCTTTTGGGTAGAACAGGGACCCTTTGGCATCTATGACGGTTACACGAATGTTGTGGATACTCACCTTAACCAAATAGATTGGCTCTTTCAAGTGGAAGATGCGGGCGAGAATAAGATCACCTCGGACGAGCTTTGGGAATACGCTAAATCTTATTCCGAAGCGCACGGTGCGGCATCCTTGGATAGCACAGACGAAGCGGAGCGGTATCTCGCACTCATGGGATTAAGCAGTACCCTTTTCACCGACACCACCGCCGTTCACGGCGACGGGAAGGAAGTTAAACGCGGAGAGAACATTCTCGAGTTCGACACGGATGCAACTTTCGATCTTCGCAGTTATGACAGCACTTTGGATGGATGGGATAGATTTTACAACTGGGTTTATGGGATAAAGAACGGTAGCTCGTGGGAGATCAACGATATGAAGCCGATTGAGGAAGTGACGAAGAGCGCGCTCTCTTCCATCAATTCCGACGAAGAGATCGCCGAAAATCTCAAGCTGAATGAAAAGGACGTTCCCGAGTTCAAGTCTTGGGCGGAAAAGGAAATGGAGGCAGGCAAGAAAGTCTATCTCTTCCGCTTTGCAGTCACCGACTACATGCAGGAAACGCTCTCTGTTCAGAAGCACGGGAATTGTAGCGGCGTTCCGAGCAAGACGGCGCATCCTATCTCCCGGGCGCAGGAAGCGGTGTTCTTCGGCTTCGAGATCCTGACGGTCACTTACAATAATGGCGGCAAGCTCACCGTCATCCCCGTCGTTCAATCTCCCATCCATATCTTCGACGACGTGGATATCTATCTCGCCGAAGATCCGTTGGAATGGTGGAAGGTTCTGCTCTTCATAATCATCCTACTCGTTCTTTTCATCATCCTGCTCAAATTCTGCCCGTGGCTCATAAAGGGTGTCCTGTTCGTGGTGGCACTGCCCTTTAAGGCGGTTGTGGCGGCAGGCAAGGGCATATCGAAGAGCGTCAAGCGACGACGGGAGAAAAAGCAAAGCGCAAAGAAGCAAGACGCGGAACAGCAGCCGCCCGAAGAGGTGAGTCCCCCGAAGGATAAGACTGCAAAATAGAAAAGCGGCTCCCGATATTTTTCGGGAGCCGTCATACTTCATTTATAGCTTCTCCCTCGGACATGGGTATCCCGTCTTGCTCCTATAACGCTTTTACATTGCCGTATATGCGGCGAAAAATTTCCGAATGGAGGTATTATGAAAACTTTGAAACGCATCATGGCTGTGCTACTCGTTGCAGTCGTGGCACTTCTAATAAGCTATCTCATTTACACGGGAGGACAGGTCCATGCGTAAAATACATATCACCCTTACCGTTCTTATCTCCTTGGGCTTCGCATTGCTCGGGGTGTTTGTCTTTTTCAGATCGTATCTGCGATTTGTGGAGGGCATGCGGGATCTCTGCTTCTCGGTGGGGTTCTTCTTTGCGGAGAGCTTCGGCATCGCACATGATATCCCGCTCACCGTTCTGGACGGGTCCGAAGTGTACTCTTGGGCGTCATGGGTGCCGAAGGATCTTTCGGGTTTCAAGCAAAACGCAGGAGAATATTTTCGGCTTCTTGTCAGCCTCGACAACTTCCGCGCATGGGGAAGGAGCGTCGCAAACTTTTTCTTGGGGCTGGCAGACGCACTGTCCGTCATCCTGCCCTGTATCATCATTTTCTATCTCATTATGCGGGTCATTTACCGCAGGCGCGACCTCGGGCATAACAGAGATACGCTTCCTCTTCGCGCTTGGAAGAAGATCGCGGGCTGTACCTATCAACCCCTCAAACGGCATGCGGAAAGCTATCTGCAATTTTACAGAGAGCATAGGGCGATCAAGATCTGTTGGCTCATGGTCTGGCTCTTCAATTTCAACCTTATCAGCATTGCCGTCGAGTTCTTCGCCTTCTACTTTTGCTTTGCCATAAAGTTCAATGTCGGCGATATCTTCCATCAGCTCGGAAAACTTCTCATAGACCTGAATGTCGCCTTCCGTTACTTCCCGTGGTGGACGCTTTTGACGATCGCATGGCTACTCTTCAATCGCTGGCGGAGAAAGTTCGCCATGAACAGGCTCCGGCACATGGAAGCGCGGAACTGCGGATTTATCAACGAGCTACCTATCGTCTCCATCACCTGCGGAAGCATGGGAAAGAAGAAAACCACGGCAATTACGGATATGGCTCTCTCACAAGCCGTCATGTTCCGTCAAAAGGCTTTATCTATCTTGCAAGAGAATGACATGAAATTTCCATACTTCCCGTGGATTTCCTTTGAGGATGAATTGAGGAAGTGTATGGAACACGGCACCGTTTACAATCTCGCCACCGTCAAGGGCTGGGTGGAGAAAAAGCGTCGCCGTTTTTTGCATCACGGGGATGCCGCCCTCCAGCTCTATGGCTATGACGTGGGAAGATACGGGCTTGTGTATGACGACGCGTTGAAGCACAATTCCCTGTTTGAGGTATTAAGCACCTATGCACAGGCGTATTTCATCTATGTTATGGAAAGCAGCTTGCTACTTGCCAACTACTCTACCCGTGACAGTGGAGAGGTGTTTTCTGCGGGCAACTTCCCGACATGGTATGCCGATTTCTTCCCGAGACAGACGGAAACGGAAGGAAGATTCGCCCATATTTTGGACTTCGATGTTCTCCGCCTCGGCAAGAAAGTCATGGAGAACAACCCGAAGGTGGGGAGCTTCGAGTTCGGGGTCGTCGTCATCTCCGAGGTCGGCAAAGAGCGTGGGAACAATCTCGAATTGCAGGAGAAGAAAAAGAAGGATGAAGAGACCAACCAAAAGAACGACCTTTTCAATGCTTGGCTTAAAATGTGCCGCCATAGCGCGACGGTAGATAATTTCCCGTTCATCAAAGTTTTCACCGATGAACAGCGACCGGAGAGCTGGGGCGCGGATGCGAGAGACCTTGCCGACATTCTCCATATCGCAGATTGCTCGGACCGTAAGCTGGCATATCCGTTCTATACCATCGAGGAGATGATAAGCGAGTGGGCGTTCAACCACTTCATCAACCTGTATTACGCTTTCCGCTACCGCAGGGGGGATAACACACTCCTCGTTCATCTGCTGAAAAGCATGACGGCGTGTATCTGGAAGCGGCATATTCGTATCTGCAATAAGTACGGATATTCCGTTCTCAAAATCGATAAAGAGCGCGGCACAATGGACGGGAAAGCGGAGAATAAGAAGTACTTCCTCATGAACAAGAAAATTTATGCCCGCCGCTTCTCCACGGACTGTTTTTCGGACTATTTCAACGACCTTGCAAGACGTTCCCATGTGGGGCTGAACGATTACGAGGAATACGCCTCGGAGCGGGCGACAGTGGACGAGCTGAAAAAGCAGCATAGCTACTTTATAGATGCGCTCTACAAGGGGGTGACGCCGTAATGCCAAGCCCCGAGTGTAAAGTCTACTTCGACGGCAGCCACTATATCGCCATCCCCCATACGACGCGTCCATACCGCCCGCGTAGAAAGCGGAACGAGGAGAAAATCACAGTAAAACCGCCCGGTGCGAACGAGGGCGAGAGTGAAAAGGACGGCACCATGTCCGAAATATCCCCCTCGGAAATTCAAAAAGACGGCACCATGTCCGAAGGAGAAAAGTCGGAAGCGTCCGAGGCTTTGACGCCTATCGAACGCATGGCAAAGGAAGGTGCGCTTATATCGGACGCGCCTTCTCCGCCTGCTGCAGGCGGCATTCTCAATGAACAGGGAGATGTCCGCGTCATGACGAAACGGGAGCTTTTCAATGAAGTTTACAAGGAAAATGTCTACAAAAAGTATAGGGAACGCAAGGCGGCACTTATGAAAGCAATGCGCCCGTATTTCAAGACGGAGGCTGCGGCAAAAAATTATGTGGAGAGCAATCTGGAAAGAAAAAAGCGCAATTTGATCGCCCGTAGGATAAGGCTCACGCGCAAGGCAAATTTACAGGATTTCAATTACTTCGTGACTTTCACTTATGATGGCGAAAAGCATACCGAGGCGAGCTTCAAAAAGAAGATCACAAACTGCCTTTCTCTGTTATGTCACAGGAAGGGGTGGAAGTATATCGGCGTTTGGGAACGCTCTCCCGAAAAGAAGCGTTTGCACTTCCACGGGATATTTTACATTCCGAACGGAACGATGCCGGGGCTGCTCTTTGAAGCGAAAGATTTCAATTTCAAATCTCACCGCCGCACCACCACCGTGCAAAACACCTATTTCAATGAACACTTTGGACGGAGCGATTTCGAGAAGATCGTAGACAACCACCGTATCGGAGATGCGCTCGCCTATCTCATGAAGTATATCGAAAAGAGCGGTGAAAAAATCGTTTACAGTAAGGGTCTGCCGCAGTTCTTCATCTCTGACATCATGGACGACGACGTTGCTTGTCCCATTGGTCTGGAAGATAAGAAAATGCTCCTTTTCGATGATTTCGCTTGCTGGGACGAAGGCGAGTACATCGGCACGGTGAGCAAAGAAACGATCGCCGGGCTTCGCAAATGCAACTGAAACGTGCGCGGAGGCGTTAAAATGCGGCACAAAAGCAAAAAAGCGGAACGGAAAAGCGGGGCGGGTCGCAAGCGGGTCAGCGGCGAACGCCCCGCCCGGCCGCTTTGCTTTTCAGATTTTCGTTCCGTTCGTTCAGGCAGGGCGTGTGCTTGTCTGCGGCGGCGTCAGCCGCCGCACTTGTATCAAGACAAGCACACGCCCTGCTGTCACAGGGGATAAACAAGGGATAAAGTAGGGTTAATCAAGGGATAACCGGGGGATAAACGGTCAAAGGGCACAAAAAAAGGGAGAGCAAACGCCTTCCCTGTCGGAAAACAGCCGTTACGGTCGATAGCGTTTTCCGTTCACTTCTATCTCTTTGCCTGTGCGGATCGGCTTTCCCTTTCCGCAGGCGCGGAGAATGATTTGTTCGTTGTTTTCCTCGATGCGGGGGAGATCCCCGTCGCCGAAGTTGTCGATGCTTACGGCGATGATTTTAATGTCTTTCTCCGTCAAGTATGACGTGAACTCCCAAAGATCGGGAAAACGACCGTTGCTGTCTGCAATAAAGCCGACGTCGGCTTTGGGATAGTAACCTGTAACTCTCAAATAAGCGTTCATCGTAATTTTCTCCTTTATGCGGCAATTTTGATTTTTTGTATGGTTTTATTGGCGTAAGGAAGCCAAATTTTGTTGAGATAGCTTTTGATTTCGTCGTTCGGACCTGTGTTTTCGTTGCCATAGCATTGCAGGATCTTCTTTTGCCGAATGGAATACTCCATAGTGAAAAACGGCACATCGGGCGCATCGGCTTTTCTGAGGAAGAAGATGAGGCTCTGTTCGTATGCGAATTTTTCATTATAGTTCATGTGTCCTACGCAGTGATGGAGGGCGATGCCTTCTCTTACGAGATCGGCAGGCTCCGAGGCAAGGATAATGACGAATGCGCCATAGGTTTGTTGGAGGCCTCTGTATTTTTCTGCAATGCGTACAAAATTGAAATAGCGTTCGTTGTGCTGGATGGCTCTTGCAAGGTCTTTTTCGTTGCGTTCGGCTTCCATCTGTGCCATGCGTTCCGCCCGCTCTTGTTCTGCCCGTGCCTCGTCTGCGGCTTTGAGTATGCGGTATTCTTCAATGCGTCTGTCGTGCCAAAGCGTGAAATCGTGCGGGAGAAGGTTTTTTTCTTCGGTCATGTCGAGTTTGAGATAGTCACATGCGATCATGTAGTCGCGGTAGTGTGATAACGAAATTTGCTGTTTTTCGGTATAGGCAAAGAGCTTGAGCAGATCTTTTGCTTTGAAATATTTCCGTACGATCTTCATGTATTCGTCATGATAGAGCATTTTCTTTTTTTGCTCGAAGTTTTGTATTTCGTCAAGCTCTTTCCCAGTAGTATAGGCTTTCATCACGGTGGAAACATAGTAGAATTTTTCGTTGCCAAGTTTTTCCCTGTTGCGCGCAAGCCATTTGCAAAACGCCTTATCTTTCGCGGCTCGCTGCAAAATGGTCTTGCTGTCCCAATATCGCCCGAGTCCGAGCTTTAAGAGATATTCTTCCTGCGGATATTGTTCATAGAGGCGAAGATAGGAGAGAATATCTCTCCCGCGGAACAGTTTGTAGGCACTGTATTTGAGTGCGGGAAATTTGTCTATCACGTTGAGATTGACAACGGGTGCAAACGGATCATAATACTTTGCATCCGCCCTATCCCAGCCTTCCGTTTCGTAGCTTCTGCGATAATTCTGTAAACCTTCCGCATACCAGCCGACGCGGAAGCCCATGCCGTAGTAATTGTATTCCATGTCCTTCACATAGCATTTTTCGCTATGCAACCCGTGAACGGCGACCTGTTTGAAGTACCACGATTTCTTGTGGTTCCGTACGGCAACGGTAATTTTGACAAGCTCGCCCTTTTGGATTACGAGATAGGAGAAAAAGCGAACGTGGGAAACTTGATCGTACCACTGCTGGTCCAACGCACGGATCTTTTTTTCGATTGTTTTCGGTATAGGTTTGATTTTCTCGATATTCATAAATTTCACCTCACGTCGATGTCTTTCCCGAATAAGTCGGAGAGAATGCACAATGCTTCTACGTCAAATGCCGCGGTGTCGAGGTCGTCGAGCGTAACATCTTCGTCCTGCTCCGTTTGCGGCTCTGCGGGAAGCACTTCGCCTGTTTCTTCGTCAATGCGGCTGTTGTTTTCTCCCGCGAAGCGGTAGCTTGTCAAATCCTCGGCAACGGCTACTTGATATCCGAGTTTCAAGAGCTTGGCGAGATATGTCTCGAACGCATGATAGGGAACGCCGCACATGGGAACACGGCTTTTCAGCCCGCAATCGCGCCCTGTAAGCGTCAAGTCGAGGGCATTCGATATCTTAACCGCATGGCCTCCCAATGCTTCGTAGAAGTCGCCCAAGCGCAGAAAAAGTACTGCGCCGGGATATTTCTCCGCAAACTTTTTATAGCATTGATAGATCGGCGCGCCCTGTTCTTCAGTTTCGTCGTCGCCGAGGGCATCATCGGGTTCTTCCTTGTCGTTTCCCTCGGCTTTATCGTCGGGTTCGTCCTCGGCGTCTGTTTCTTCGTCGTCTGTGTCCGTGAGACGGTATAAAGTTATGCCTTCCGTTTTTTTATCGTCGGCTTCGGGCATGGTGGGTGCGTTTGCTGTCTGTTCTGTCTTGAGAAGGTCATCGAAGATGCTCATTTGCGGCTTCGGTTTGGGCGCGGGCGGTGTGTAGGTGGGGATAGTGGATGTCGTCTTTACAGGTGCGGGCGCGGGTTTATAGGGAGTACCGTCCTCGTTATAGAGCGTACCCTCGATGTCATCTTCCTCAAAGTAATGGATCGCCCACCCATAAACGGTTGAATTATCTATGTAGGCGACGTTTTGCTTTATCGCTTGTTGGGAAGCGTACTTCCAAAATCCGTTCAGGTCTTTTTTCATGACGAGTTTCTTCCCGTCCCGTTCTACGGTAACGCCGTTGTTGATTTTTTGGGCAAGGATCTCGCTCGCGTTTTCTTCAAGATAGGCTTTCACCATTTCTTGCGAAGTGTTTTCGGTTTTGAGTTCCAAAGCGATCATAAGTCTGTTTCCTCCTGTAAGATTTTCAAAATGTCCCGCTCGTCCCAACCTGTCGAGCATATCCAAATGATCGTTGCCAGCGTTTCGAGCGACGCGCCTGCCTTGTTTCTCTCGAACATCATTCCGTACTGCGTGTTGTCGCCGTTCGTGAACCATTGATACTTGTTGCAGAGAGTGTAGAGCCGATTTGTTGAAATTTTCATGTTTTTTTCTTCTTACGATATTTATTTTTGAGTTAAGAAAAAGCCCGCTCTTTGTCAGAACGGGCAACCGCGCCAAAGACGCTTATATTCGAGATAAGTCTTGACGGGAATGATGAGCCATGTCACATCTTCGAGCAGACGCTTTGTTTGTCTATCTTCTGTCGGGTGTGTTTCGTACCATCTCACGCTCCATTCAGCAGAGGAATAGGTGTTTGTGACAAGGTAGAGCTTCATCTTTCGTTTGCCTTGCCGTCGGTAGCAAACTTTGTAGCCGTATTTGTTTTTCATTTGTTCAGCCTCTCGATGATGATGTGTTTGTGTTGCAGGTTGTTGTCGCGCCTGAATTTCTGTAACGCTTCACGGAGCGTATAGCCCAAGTAAGTTAAGCGGATATAGCGGTCGCCGTGTGAGTAGCAGACCATGATCCCGCCCTGTTTGTTGATATAGTAGAATAAGTATCTCTTCATGTCATGCCTCCGTTATCGTATCACCAAAACGCCGTACTCCGTTTCGATATAGCCGTCATAGCTCAAATCACGGGCAAAGGCGGCATAGTCGAAATAAGAGGAGAGCCGTCCGAGCACTCTCTCCAAGTCATAACATTCGTCGATGATCTCGTAGGCGACATCGAGCATCGTCATGTTGCGGTAGAAAATGACGTCTCGATCCCAATTCTCCTCGTATTCATCGACCAAGCGTTCCCATTCATCAAAAGACTGTACTTCGCAGAAGGCAAGCATGAGTTCATACTTGTATTCATCATCCAGAATGCCCGATTTTTTGATAAGCTCAAAGATCGTCCGCGGGTGAACATAGTCCCAATTCTTTTCGTCCGGAACGCCTTCGATGTCCTGCACGAACAGTTCTTCGTCGATGCCGTCCAGCTCGAAGCCTTCCTTTTTGAGTTCTTCCACGATTTCATCCCAATCGTCGAAGTAGTCGAAGTCCAACCACTTCGAGCCGAGCGCACGTTCGTTACATTCGTTGTAACTGCCCCAAGAGCCGATCACCATTGATACCTTGTTTGTCATTTGTCGATCCTCCCGTAAATATCATCTGCATAGTAGCATCCCGTGAA
The DNA here is from genome assembly GCA_947630605.1 of uncultured Clostridia bacterium. Classification (GTDB taxonomy): domain Bacteria; phylum Bacillota; class Clostridia; order Christensenellales; family Borkfalkiaceae; genus Gallimonas. The sequence continues at coordinate 17,648 of CANRIO010000012.1, read as the reverse complement.
AAAGTTAAAAATCGCGTGGCATTTTACGCCGTTATAATCGACAATATAGTCGTTATCTCCGACCTGTTCCAAGACGGTGATTTCCGCCTTTTTGGTAGAACACATTGTGCCTTGATTGAGCGAATAGATATAAGCCATAGTTTTGAACATAGTTGTTTTCTCCTTTATGAATTTTTGATTTTGGATATATAAGCCAGCCCCTTATTGTCCGAGCATGGCAGCGTCTCGGAGCGCACCAGCAGAATAGTTCGATATGTCCGTATTTTTTTAGCGCATCCAGCATGGAATTAAGGTAATCGACCGCGCGATCCGAATAGGTTATGAGTTTTCTGAAATACAGTTCGTATTCGTCACATACCTTGTCGCGTTCGCTCTCGTCGTGCATATAGTAGATATTTCCGACGGGCGTGCTTCGGTCTACCCGAAATTGCCACGGTTCGTTGTGAAATTCGTGATTTCGCAGGTTTTTGATTTCGACAGTCATTGTCTTTCCTCCATGTAAATTAGGTTCTTTCGTTCTCCACTGTTGAAAAGATGTATGCCAGCCAGCATTTTTTACACTCGATTTTCTTGCAATCTCCGATCCAAAATTCAGGATACGGTGGACAGCCCGAATCTAATTCGGTATAGTCATATAAGATTTCCAATGCTTTTTTATACTTTTCCAATTCTGTCATTTTCTTTCCTCCATGTTTACAAATTCGTTCACGGGGATCTTGTATTCCCCGAAAGTTCCGTACTCAAAGTAAGGGTCTTTCATATTGCCCTTCAAGTCATAAGTCGTCTGCGTCAATCTTCCTTGATCGCTCACGGCAAGCGTGATTTCCCGCCGTGCTTTGTTGACTTCGACGATATTGAAAATGACGGTATGGTCCCCGTCGAAGTGATGATACTCTTTCATAAAATCCTTGTTCTTCATGGCTTGTTTCCTCGCTTAATCTGCGTATTTGAACCAGACGAGATATTCGACCTCGAGGTAGTCGATCGTTTCGTATCTGTCTTTTTCTTGATTGAAGATAGATACATCTTCGTGAGCCTCTGTTACGATGCCGCTGAACTCCTTGTCTCTTCCGTTTGGTGCGCAGTATTTCTTTGCGTCCTCGATTACCTTGATATAGGGCTTTCCATTTTTTGAAATCGCCGGGATGAACAGATTATCTTCTGCTATATATCCCAATCCCGACCATTTCTGGTTCCCATACCTTTTTTGAGCTGAACATACTACCTTTTTCATTTTTCTTTTTTCTTTTTCTCCTTTTTTTTATTTTTTGCCCTTCGGCAGGGCAGCAGTAGTACGGGCTTGATCGAGAGAAAATAGCAATGAAAAGAAGGTGTCGAGGGATGTCAACGAAAGAGGGAGAAACAAAATTGTTGCGCACAAAAAAAGCCGGGCGTAAGCCCGGTATTGGAAGTTTGGTATAGGTGGGTTGTGAACGCAAGAATTTTGCCCCGTTGACTTCCCTTCAAGACTGTACTACAATAGCCCAAGACGAAGCGGCAAAAAATGAGGAGAAAAAGTTGTTGTCTTTTATCATAGGTGTTCTATTGAGGTCACGACGAGTTCACCAAAAAAATCCCACCCTGCGCGGTGGGAATTTTTTTGGTCATTGTCGGGTAGCAGAAGAACACGGTGGGTTACTTCGCCTTCGGCCTCGTGCCGACCTTGGAAAAAATAAGAATGCGGTCGGGACGCCCGCGCGAAGCTTCTATTTATATTCTAAGCGCGGCACGAGCCCCCTCAGGGGCGAAGTGTTCCCGGCAAGGTCACCATTGTTTTGGATCTGTTCGTTTGTATGAAAGGCGGGGATTTGTAAAGGTGGCAGAAGAAAAAGATTTTATCGTGATGAGAAAAGAATTACAATAGTATTTTGGGGAGAATTAGTGAAAAGGATGTATTTTGATATGGACGATATCAATGAAGAATTTTGGAAAGTAATAGAAGACTTGGTCAATCAATCTGAAATCGTAATAGATAGACCCAAAGGAACAGTACACCCGAAATATCCAAACTCTGTTTATCAAGTTGATTATGGATATTTGAAGGGCACGTCCTCTATGGACGGCGCGGGAATTGATGTATGGGTCGGAAGCGGCGAAACGAAAATCGACGCCATTATGGTTACAGTCGATTTGATGAAACGCGATTCGGAAATTAAAATATTGATTGGCTGTACGGAAGAAGAAAAGGAAATCGTATATAAAACTCATAATGAAACCGAGTTTATGAAAGGAATATTGATCCGCCGAAAGTAAATTTCCGGCAGAAATGAAAATGATAGAGTAACTATGCTCTCCTTGTTCAAGACAAGCACATGTCTTGCAACCCCAACTTTTCGGAGTAAAGCAAAGGGAAAATCAAGATGAAAGCATTGGAAAAAATACGCGCCGCTTACCATAAAAAATACTCACTCCCTTGAGTGGGTAATTTTTTTGTTACGCCAAGCTCTGTGCCGAAGCGATCCTATTTTGTCGCGGGGATTTGATGATCGGGAGAAGCGTTTACGAAAGACCCGTGCGGCGGTTGCCGCACGGGTCGCTTCGGGTCGCTTTTTTGTGTAATAGCTTTCTTACCTCTTGTTCCTGTTCTTTCTCTTGCAGGTGCAGACGATGATGACAACGACGGCAATGATGAAGACTGCCACGCCCGCGATGATCGCCGCCAAAGCCGCCGTGCTGAGCCCCTTGCCTCCTTCGGAAGGTGCGGGCGTCTCGCCGCCGCCGACGTCGGGATCGGGCGTCGGGTCTGTTCCACCGCCTTCGCCGCCCACATCGGGATTGGTCTCGCCTGTCGCGGGGATCTCCTGCTGTTCCTGTAAGATCTCTCCGCAAACAGAGCACTTTAAGCCTTCGGTGCGCCCGGGCGTTGTCGCAGTGGGCTCCTGTCTCGGAATGACCTCCGGTTTGTGCGCCGCTTCCACCACATCTTGGCCCTCGACGGCGTCGCAACGGGAACATTTCTTGCCTGCCGTAAGGCCGTCGGCGGTGCAGGTCGCCTCGACTGCGGGGACGTCCACGCTAAAGTCGTGCCCGAGCGGATCGATATGTTTTACACCTTGGCCTTCCAAGCCGCAACGGGTGCAGACCTCGCCGGCCTCGTGCCCTGCGGTCGTGCAGGTGGGCTCGAGTTTGGGCTGCTCTTTCATATCATGCCCGAGTTTCGGCAAAACTTCGTCGCAGCCTTCGATCGCGCCGCAGACGGTGCAACGCCTTCCCGCACTCAGTCCGTCCGCTGTGCAGGTCGCGGGAATGGCGGCGACGTCCTCGAACGTGTGCCCCAATTCTTTTGAAGCGCCCTCGACTTCTTCGCCCTTATACACCTTATTGATCACAATGGGTTGGAACCCGCTGATTCCGTCCTCGCTATCGTCCTGTGTGTCTTGGTCGATCATCGCTTGCGTGAACTCTTCCAAGTTGATGGAGAATTCGAAGAAGAACGCCTCGGCCTCCGTGCAGGTGGGATCGGAATGCGTATCGCACTCGAACTCAAAGACGACCTGCGTAAGATGATGACATTTTGCTTCATTGAGCAGTTTGTCTCTTGTTTCCGTATCTCCTTTGTTGTCCGCTTCTTGTGCTTGCACAAACTTCTCCCAATCTCCAATGCCTTCGCAAATCAGATAGAAGGTCACCACTGCCTTACCTTTTACGACTTTTTCCTCTTTTGTAAAATAGACTTTGCCCTCATCGTCTATCATTTCCTCTTGTTCGATTTCCTCATATCTGATGAATTCGATGGTATAGCCGTTGGCATGCTCCTCGTTCTTTTGAAGCTCATACGAATGGCCAAGTACGGGGTATTCTATGAACCCGCCGTCGTCCGGACAGGGGGCGCCGCAATATTCACATTCATGGGTGCATATGCCTCCGGGCGTCGTGCAGGTCGGATAGTTCCAGCCTTCCGGATCTCCGTAGACATACTTATGTCCCGTCATGGGGATCGAGAGGTCGCGGCAGAGGACTGTCCCGGTCGCATAGTCGAAGTTGCAATGGCAGGTCATGCAAGTCTTGTATGCGATCGTGCCTTCCTCCGTGCAGCTCGGCGCCACTTCGAGGTGGTTATACGCAGAACTTGCGGCAGTATCAAAGTTGTGAACTTTGTGCACCTTGAGCGTCTTGCTCTTCATGCTATCGTTCAGCACAAGGGTGGCGATGAACTCATTCGTCTCTTTTCCGTCCTCAAAGACCTGATACACAAAGGGAAGTTCGCAGGTGATGACGTTTGCTTGCTCCTCGCCCTGTGCCCTGCGCACGCGGGCGGCGGGCTGTGCGATGGTGTTCGGAAGTTTGATGGTTTGAAGCGCCACGCAGCCTTCGAACATGCTGTAGATGTTGGCGTTCCCGTCCATCTTGAAGTTCGTGAGATCGATGCTCGTAAGACTTGTGCAGCCGCCGAACATCTTGCTGAAGCTGAGGACGTTCTCCGTGTGGAAAGAGGAGACGTCGATATTTTCAAGCGAGGTGCAGCCGTAGAACATGCTCGAGACGCCGCGCAAATTGGTCGTATCGAAGTTGGCAAAGTCGATCTCGGTGAGCTTCTCGAGCCCCGCAAAGAGCGATCCGCACTCGATGGGCGATAAGATATTGCCGGGATATACGAACGCGATCTTGTTCCCGCTGCGGTAGAGACGGATGTAGGTATCGATGCGGACGTAGGTATCCTTGTAGTCGCCGGAAGGAACAGCTTTTGCGAACTTGATGCTCTCGATCGTCTTGTAGTCCTTGACGAGGGTGCGCCATTCGCGGGTGAAGAGGCGGTCGATGGCCGTATCACCGTAGTCTTCTTCCCCCTTATCGTTCTTGGTGGCGGGGTATTCTTCCTTCGCGACGGGGGTGCCGTACTTCACATTGATGAAGCTGATATTGAAGGGCTTATCATCGGTCGTAATGACGACCGTGTGCGTTTCCGTTTCCAGTCCATCGCGGTAGAAGACGAGCTTGTTGAAGGTCGGCTTCCTATCGTTCAGGTCGATGGGCCTATCCTGCAATTCGCCGTCCACGGTGACGGAGGCGGCGCCGTAACCCTCTGCGGTGTCGGCATAGATCTCGAAGCCGCTGCCGAGGAAGGAGAAGGTGAAGGTCGCACCGCTCTTTTTGGTGGAGAGCTTGCCGTTTGCGGAGTTCTCCACAAAGCCGTCCTTCTCATCCTTTGTAAGGTCTTCCTTATCCGTCATATAGGTGGAGGGCTTTACGGTCTGGCTTAGATCGGACGTGATGCCCGCATACACTTCCTTGATGACGGTGTGCCCGCTGTTTTCCATGATGATGAGCTTGAAGTAGCGGATCTCTCTTCGGGTAAAGTTGATGCGCTGACGGGCGGCGTTGACGTTGGAACTGCTGCCATCGAAGAGGAGCGTCCAGCCGGTCTCATCCTGACTGCCGTCCCGCGTGGTGTTTGCATATTCGTCTTTGGAGCAGCCATACAGCTTGTAGCGCGTGAGTTTATCGTTGCCGTTGGTGCGGCGGATGATATCGAAGTAGTTGAACTCCTCCTCATCTTCCTTCGTATCGATGACGAAGACATGGGGCGTCGGGACGGAAGTGCCGCCCGTGCCATGGTTATACAGGGAGTGGTAAGCGGTGCCTTCGTCTCTGTCCACCATGTTCTCTTTGGGACTGCCGTTCTCGCTGACGGGAGCGTACAAAACTTCCCAACCCGTTTCGGAATTCTGATAGTCGATGGTGGCGTTCTTGATGCTGTCGACAAAGCGCGGCTGCCAACCCTTGAACTCTCTGTCCACCTTGTTGAGCTCGTCGTCCGAAACTTTGGGATTGATGATATTCTCGAGCGGGATATCCTTGATATCCCCATTTGTCTTATACTCCTGTCCGGGGGCACAGAGACCGATCTTTAAGTTCCCCTTGCCGCCCCAGTTGACGAGTTCGGCGGAAACAAAGACGACATCGCCTGCATTGAGATCGACCGTCCACTGGCGGCTTTGATCGGTGAGGGAATAGCTATATGCACTGCGCGAATAGATCGTCTTGTCGGGTTCTCCCGTCTCGCCGTGCTTTCCCTGATAGAATTTGACGCACGCCTGGTCATCTGCAAGAACATAGAAGGTGTGTGAGCCCGTCTTCGTCGCCCTGAAGATGAAAGTGCTCTTGAAATATTCGATTCGATCGGGATGGTTGAAGTCTCCCTTGCCCGGCACGGTGCCCGTCTCGGTGGAAGTGGGGTCCTTCCCCTGCACATAGTTTTGTGCCGTCTCGATGGAGGGGCTGAGCGTACTAAGACGGTTTTCACTCCGCGAGCCGAGGTCCCAGACTTCGGTGTAGACGCCGCGGTAGACGAGGCGCATGCACACATTCAACGTGACCTGCCGCCCGCTCTCGGTGCGCACGATGATATCGAATTGGTCGTATTCGGTGACGTCCTTCGGCGGTTTGTAGGTCACGGTCTCATTCGTCGTATTCCATTCGACATCGCCATAACGCGCCTTAGAGACAGCCACGACTTCCACATGCCCGGGCGAGGCAAACTTCTCCTCGCTCACGTCGAACACCGTCTCATGCTTGCCGTCGACGTCGCGTTTTCTCGCCGTCTCATGCCCGTCGATGCCGTTCGCCCACTCATAGGCAACGGGGACGAAGGTGGGAAGGCTCCTAAGGAATGCGAGCTGGTCCTTGGTGAACATGGCGTCTGCGATATTGGCGAAGTAGCCATCATTCACCCAATCGAGAATGTTGACGCGGTCCACAAGGCCGATGCGGTATACAAAGTCGGCGCGCTTGTTTTCGCAGTACTTCGGGTTCAGCTTGTAGGTGTAGAACATATCCACGAACTTGTCGGGGCCGAAGGAGTGGAGGAGCGTCGCATACATGGAGAGCTGGTCGAAGTGGGCGTTGCTGCCTTCGTTGAGCAGGCCGTAGTCGTCGATCTTCTTCGTCTCGCCCGTCGTCTTATCCACGTAGGTCTGAGCGCGGTTGACGGTCAGCGAACGCTGCACTGCGGTGTACGGGTGGACATAGTCGCCGTGCTCCACATAGGTGAGACGGCTGTCCATGTTGCAGAGCATGCTGTAGATGAGAAGGATGAGGGTGTTGTTCCACACCTCGCCGTCGCCGTCGCAGAAGCCCCAGTTCACGCCGTGCGTCTTTGCCTGCACATGTCCGAGTTCGTGGAAGGTGCCCCAGTTGCCGCTCGTCGTGAGCCTCTCGTAGTTCATACAGATGGGGAACCAATAGGGGGGCTGTGCGCAGAAGTTGGAGTTGAGCGCGACCGCTTCGCCCGCGGGGACGTGCATGTCGTAGCACATCGTCATGTTGTAGTTGTAATCTCTGCCGTTGAGGGAGATATCGATCGCGAACACGCTGTGCCAGAAGTAGGCGAGCTTCTCGATATCGTCGGCATTCCGCATATCTTCGGCGGGGCCGATGAGCTGTCCGTTCTCGACGTCGAGGGTGGCGATGAGCCCGGGGGCGGTGCGAAGTTCCTCTTCAAATTCTTCGACGGTCGTCACGCCGAGCACAAAGTGCGGGGTGAGAAGGGCGCCCGAGATCTCCATATCCACAGAGCTTTGGGTGGGCTTCACATGGAGGGGACCGCCGTACATGCTGCCGATCTTGACCTCCATATCCTCGCCCGTGCCGACGATGGTGAACGTCGTGCCCATGCAGGGGACCTTCTGGTTCTGCCAGACCCACTGCCCGTGGAGACCGTAGCTGAATTGATCGAAGTTAGGCTCCTCTTTTTTGGCCTCTTCGATGATCTTCTCATCCCAATATTTGAGGTATTGATCCATGTTCGAGAAGCCCTTGCCGTCCTTATCGTAGCCCTGATAGCCGAGGGTGTCCTCGTGATGGGTGTAGAGGACGAGGGTCTCATTCTTTGCGAGCCCCTTGATCTTGACCGTGGTAACCTCGCCGGGCGCGAGATAGAGCCCCGTCGTCATCGGCGAGCGGTAGATGGGGTCGGTGACGATGTGCATCTTCACCGCCGTCGCGTCATCGGGGATCTTGCCGTAGATGTAGTCCGCGGCGGGGTGCTTTTTGAGCTGTCCCGCTTCGATGATCTGGCTGTAGTGCATGTTGAAATCCCATGCCTGGTGTAAGAGCATGTATTTTTTGAAGGGGGAGAAGAAGTTCTGCGCCTGCACTTCGCCCGTTGCCTCGTTCTTGGGAACGCGGGCAAGCCCCTTCATCGGGTAGAGCGGGTGCTTCGTATCGCCGAGGCTGAGCTGCACGTCGCTTCCGAAGACCGTATCTTTCTTAAAATCGATCTTGGCAGATGTGGGGATGGACGGCTTGTCGTCGCTGTGATCGTATTCCCAAAGGGTATACTCGTCATCGAGAACATGGGCGGGCTCACGGACGATCCCCCGCTCCACGACCTCCATGATGGGCTGGCGGACGGTGACGCGCCTTCCGCGGATATCCTCGAGGGAGTTGATGGAGAGCCCTTCGTCGAGATCTTCGGGACGGATGACGCCCTCCTCCTGCACGGAGAGGGGATTTCCCGATGTCGTGCTCCCCGCCTCCGTTTGGGCGGTCGAGGCACCTAAAGCGCGGTTGCCGCCTGCAATGACGGAACCGAGATGGGCGACGCATACCACGAATGCGATCGCGAGACATAAGACGGCATAGCGGATCTTCTTACTCATCATGATTGCCACCTCGAGAGGGCGCATCTTTTCTGCCCTCTTCAATTTACGATTTCTATAAGAAATCGCGTGTTGAATATAACAAAAAAAATTGCTTTTGTCAACTATTCTACGCAAAGTTTTTCAAAAATTTTTTTGCCCTCCTTTTGCCCCAGGTTTTCCCCCGAAAAAAGCAAGACACGACTTTGCAAATTCCGACACAAATTCCCCATATGTGCAATCATACATATGCTATCATGGAGGAAAAAGAGGGGGGAGATCAAATATGGAAACGCTACTTTTGGACCGCCGCACGCAGGGGCTCATCGAGGGATATGTGCCCGAGGGGGAACTGCTCTTCTCGCTCACCCGCTTTTTCTCCATCTTCGCGGACGGAACGCGTCTGCGCATCCTCTCCGCGCTCGCCATCTCCGAGATGTGCGTGACCGATATTTCCCGGGTGCTCGGAATCAATCAGACGACGGTCTCCCATCAGTTGCGCTTTCTCAAGGACGTGGGCATGGTATGCACCGAGCGGCACGGGAAGATCATCTTCTACTCCCTCTCCAACGAGATCGTCAACGACATCCTCTTGAAAGGGGTAGAATTTTTAGGCTATTGAAAAACTGCCTTATGCCTCCCTCTCAAAGGGGAGTGCTTTCAAAAATCGTCCTTAAAGAGGGGGGTGCTTTCAAAATCGTCCTTAAAGAGGGTAGGGCTTTCGGAATCGTCCTTAAAGAGGGGGGTGCTTTCAAAATCGTCATACTGAGCGTAGCGTAGCGAAGTCGAAGTATCACCATATTCCTTGCTGTCCCCGAAAGGGAAAGTACCCGCCTTTGGCGGGGGAAAGGGTCAAAACCTTAAGTCACGCAAAAACACGTGACAGCTCCCCTATAGAGGGGAGCCAAGAAACGTTCATTTTCTTCATTCAAAAAAAGGGGCGGCCGCGCATGCGCGGCCGCCCGATTGCTTTTTGCGGTTATTTTGTTACGGAGTCACGAATTTCGGCAGATCGAAGTCCGTGTTGCCGTAGTCGTAGCACTTGAAGGTATAATGGGTGGTGCCTCCGCTGTCTGTGCTATCGCAGGAGATATAGGCGAGCTTGCCGTCTACGATCTTGACCGAGATGTTGATGTATGTCGTCGCATATGCGGGATCGGGAGCCGTCGGGAGGAGTGCCGCGATCCCTTCGCCCTTGTATTCATAGGCGCCCGTTTCTTCATTATAGGTAAACTCAGAGAAATATTCGGAAAAGTCAGGGCAGAGGTGGGTGTAAGCAAGGAACCAATCTGCCTTTTCCTTTGCATAATCATAGCGCACATATGTAGTGAAGACATACTCATACCGATAGGTTGCTTCGTCCTCTATCGAGTAAAACTTTGTTGTTGTATCGCCGGCATGGATATATTTCCCGTAAGCGACATATTTGTTATCGCCTTCCGTCTTGCTCTTTCTGTAGTATGAGCCGCCGTTGTGGAGAAACTCGGGGGAGTCCAATTCAATGGTCGAATTGTCGAAGGAGCTGTCGGAAAACGCCGCCCGCCATTGATCTTCCGTCACCACGTCGGAGACGAGTGCGCCGAAGTCCGTATCCTTCGTAAGCACGACGGAGCCCGTGCCGCCCTGCTGGGTGTCGTCCACGATATTCTCCGTGGGGACCTCCACTTCCGTCGTGCCGAAGGCGGAGAACTCATATAAAGCGGTTTGATTGTTAACGGTGAGCATGAATTTGATCGAAACAGGCTTATTCTCCGCAAAGACCACTTCGAGAGAGGTGGCGGGGGCGGGGGCATTCATATAGGTTATCTCAATGTTCGCACAGGTATATTTCCCGTTTGCAAAGGTGAAGTCATCGAAATGCTTTGCAAGCTGTGCGGGGAAAGTGAGATTTGTCTCATATACAAACTGTGCGATGCTCGTCTCCTTCACTTTATACCAAGTGTCGTTATCGGTATTGTAATCATACTGTGAAAAGCCTGATTCCTCTTTTACACCGACGAACCGCGCGCCGTCCGACTGCGTTTGTTCGCACTTGTTGCCGTCGATCTTGAAGGTCACGATCATGACCCCCTGATTGGGAATATCTACGGAATTTTTGAGCGTGAAGTTGTCCGCCGAGGAGAGCCCCACTAACCACATTTTTTCGTTCGTCTCGCTGCCCGTTGCCTCGCTGCCCGACTGCGTGTTATCGGTGTAATTTTGGGGGATCGCGATCTCCGTAGAGCCGACATGGTCCACGGTAATGCGCTCGTCGCCCTCTTCGTCATAGCCGCCGACGAGGGTGCAGATGACGCGGACGATCTTCCCGCCGCTCACCGTGATCTCCACGTCCTTTAAGACGAACGGCTCGGAGTACTCGATCTCGATCTGGGCAGCCGAGTAAACGCCCGCCTTGAAGGAGAGGGCGGCAAAGTTGTTTTCGATCGCCTCCGCCGCGACCGTCACCATGATGGTCGGGTCGAAGAGGGCGTTTTCATACCGCACCTGCGTCGTGTTCTCTTTGATCCATGCCGCTGTCGCCGAAGCCTTCTCATAGAGGACGTATTTGGAATTTTCGATATCCCAGATGCGCTCTCTTCCCTCCCATGTCTCATAGTAGGTCGTGCCGTCGAGCTTCATCGAGGCAACGTCTTTCCCGCTCGAAACTCTCACGCGGCCGAGAGAGTAGTTGGTCGTCGTGGCAAACACGGCGGCCTGCTTCTTCCATTCCTCCTCGTCCATTTGCGTGTTGTCGGAGGGCTTGGGAACGTCCGTCTTCACGATGCCGTTTTTGTCGATCGTGATGATGCGGTCGGGCGTGTCCGTGGAGAGGGTGCGAAGCTCGTACTCCACCTTGACGATCTTGTCGCCCTCGACGGTGATGACGATGTTCTTGCAGATAAATCCGCCCGTCGACGCGATCTCGCCCGCCGTGTATTTCCCGTCCGCAAAGGTGAAGTCCTTGAAGTGCCCCGCGAAGAGCTGCAGCTCTGCCGTGACGCCGCTCTCCGTGATGAATTCCTCCACGGTCTCGTTCCATTCCGTCTCGGTGATGCCGAGCACCTTGTCGTCGCCCTTGTCATTGCCATTGCCATTGTTGTTGCCCTTGCCGCATGCGGTGAGACCCACCGCAAGTCCCGCCGTCGTAAAGAGCGCGCATGCGAGAAGCAGTCCCAAAAACTTTTTCTTCATACATTCCTCCTTATTCAAGAATGATTTTGAATATTTTCGGAAGCCGTCTTCCGTCTTCCGCCATAAGGATAGCACAGCGAGTGCTAAAAAAGTGCTAAAATACGGGGGGGGTATAAAAAAATATATTTTTTTGCATAAAAATTTTCTCAAAGGAGGGGAAGGGGGGGAATTTTCGGCGGCGGACAAATTTTCGGGCAAAATTCTTGAAAAAATCCCCACAGTCGGATATAATGATAATATGACGGATGTCATCCGCGAAAAACTCAAACTTCTTCCCGATACCCCGGGCGTCTACATCATGCTCGACAAGGACGGGACGGTCATCTACGTCGGGAAGGCTCGCGTCCTCAAGAACCGCGTGCGGCAATATTTTCACAGTTCGGAAAAGCCGGAGAAGGTGCAGGCAATGGTCGCCTGCATCGCCGACCTTTCCTATATCGTCGCGCCCTCCGAGGTGGACGCCCTCGCCCTCGAGAACACCCTCATCAAGAAGTATAAGCCGAAGTACAACATCCTCTTGAAGGACGACAAGACCTATCCCTATATCAAAGTCCACACAAGGGAGGAATTCCCGCACATCTCCATCACGAGAAAGGTGAAAAAGGACGGCCGCTACTTCGGTCCCTTCATGGGCGGCGTGAGCTGCAAGGAGATCGTCGACGTCGCCGCCAAGATCTACCACATCCGCACATGTTCCGTTAAGATCGGCGAAAAGCCAAAAAAGCCCTGTCTCGACCATCATCTCGGCCGTTGCAAAGCCCCCTGCGCCCACTTTGTCACGAAGGAGGAGTATGCGGAATGCGTGGAAAAGACGCTCTCCTTCCTCGGGGGAAACTACGAGGACGCCGAGCGGCTGCTCACCGAGAAGATGCAGAAGTTCTCCGAGGCGGAGGAGTTTGAACTTGCCCTCGACTACCGCAACAAGATCCGCATGCTCGCAAAGCTCGGCATGCGCAGAATTACCTCCATGCCGCGGGATGTGGATGCGGACATATGGGCATATGCGTCCAACGGACTGTATGCCTGCGTCTCCCTCCTCGTGACGCGTGCGGGGGTCATGCAGGGCGGGCTCAACTTCGCCCTCGACGAGGGTGCGGGGGAGCGCGGGGAACTGCTCCTCAGCTTTCTCACACAATACTATGCAAACCAGCCCATCCCGCATGAGGTCGTTTTAGAGGAGCCGATCGACGACGCCCTCTTTTCCGCCTATGCGAGGGAGAAGGAGGGGCGGGGCGTGGAGATCACCCGCCCGAAGTTCGGGATCAGAAGGGAACTTCTCGACATGGCCGTCCGCAATGCCGCAGAGTACCTCGATAAATCGCTCTCCGCGATCGCCCACAAGGAGGACATGACAAAAAACGCCTGTGCGCGCCTTCAGGAGCTTCTGTCCCTCTCCCGCTATCCACGCCGCATGGAGTGCTACGACATCTCTGACATCTCGGGGGTGGACAAGGTGGGCAGTATGGTCGTCTTTACGGACGGCGAGGCGGACAAGTACGAGTACCGCCGCTTCCGGATAAAGACGGTGGAGGGGGCAAACGACTTTGCCTCCCTGCAGGAAGTTTTGCGGCGGCGGCTTGCAAAGCTCGGCACCGACGAGGAGGAACGCTTTCCAAAGCCCCAGCTCATCGTCATCGACGGCGGCAAGGGGCAGCTCTCCTCCGTAAAGGAGATCTTCGACGAAATGGGGATCGGGGACATCGACCTCATCTCCCTTGCCAAGCAGGAGGAGGAAGTTTTCACCCTGAAAAATGCGGAGAGCGTGAAGATCGACAGGCGCGACTTTGCCCTCAAGATGCTCCAGCGCATACGTGACGAGGCGCACCGCTTCGCCATTACATATTTCCGCAATCTGCACTCCAAGCGCAGTCTTGCCTCCGTCCTCGAGGAGATCGAGGGGGTGGGAGGAAAGAAGCGGCAGGCCCTCCTTGCCAAATTCGGCACCATCGACAAGATCATGCGTGCCGACGAAAAACAGCTCATGGAGGCGGAGGGGGTCGGCCCCGAACTTGCCGCCCGCATCAGGAAATATTTCGAAACGCTATGAAATATCGTCTGTTTGTATCTGATTTTGACGGGACGCTCGTCCGCGAGGACGGCACCATCTCCCGCCGCAATATCGAGGCGATCTCCCGCTACCGCGCCCGCGGCGGCATCTTTGCCGTCTGCACGGGGAGAATGCTCTCCTCCATCCGCCCCCGCCTCAAGGAATTGGGGCTCGAAGAGGGCATCGTCGTCGCCCTGCAGGGGGCGCAGATCGCGGACATCGCCACGGGGGAGCTCCTCAAGGACGACGGCTTTTCCGAGGAGGACGCCCTCGAGGTCACCCGCTTTCTGGAGGAAGAGGATCTCCACATCCACGTCTATTCGGGCGGGGAAATCTACGCCTCCAAAAGGGACGCCCTTCTCGAAGCCTACGAGCGCGTCTGTAAGGTCAATGGCATCGTTCCGAATATGCTTCTTTCGGACATGGTGGCCTCAAATCACATGAAGGTGACAAAAATTCTCGTCATGTGCTTGCCCGAAGAGCGGTATGCCGTGAAGGAGAAGATCGAGAAAAAATTCGGGGAAAAGTACTTCGTCACCCTCTCTTCGGAGTGGCTCGTCGAGATCATGCCGAAGGGGCAGACGAAGGGCGCGGCGATCGCCTTTCTCTCCGACTATTATCACATTCCGAAGGAGGAGATCGCGGCCATCGGGGATCAGGAGAACGACCTCCCCATGCTCGAGGCGGCGGGCGGCAAGTTCGCCGTCGCAAACGCGGTCCCCGCCCTTTTGCGCATTGCGACGAAGGTCCCCTCCTATGAGGAGGACGGCGTCGCCTACGCCTTGCAACGCTTTGCCATGGAAGAGAAATGAGAGCGGAAATTTTGGCCCCCGCGGGGGGCGAACAGGCGGCATATGCCGCGCTCTATGCGGGTGCGGACGCCATCTATCTCGGGCTCGACCGTTTTTCCGCGCGTGCCAACGCGGAAAATTTCGGCATGCAAAACTTTTGCGAAGTCGTGCACATCGCACATCTTCTCGGGGCAAAGGTGTATGTCGCCCTCAACACCCTCGTGAAGGATGGCGAACTCGAGGACTTCTTCGCCTCGGCGCGCGAAGTCTGGAACGCGGGCGCGGATGCGATCCTCCTTCAGGACCTCTTTCTCGGAAGGGAGCTCCACCGCCGCTATCCGGATATTATTTTGCACCTCTCCACGCAGGCGGGGTGCTGCAACGAAATGGGCGCAAGGCTCGCGAAAGAGTTTGGGTTTTCCCGCGTCGTCATCGCACGTGAGACACCCATGCCCGAGATCGGGCGCATCACAAGCGTTATCGAGACGGAGGTCTTCGTGCAGGGCGCGCTCTGTGCCTCCTTCTCGGGGCAGTGCTATTTTTCCTCCTTCATCGGCAACAACAGCGGCAACCGCGGGCGGTGCAAACAGCCCTGCCGCAAGAAATACCGCATCGATCGGAGGGGGTTCGAAGAGTACGCCTTCGCGCTTTCGCCCGCCGACCTCTCCCTCGGGAGAAGGATGGAGGAATTGCTCGCGGCGGGGGTCACCTCCCTCAAGATCGAGGGGCGCATGCGGCGGCCGGAGTACGTCGCCGCGGCCGTGAAATACTACCGCGCCCTTCTTGACGGCGGAAATTCGGGGGAGGCATTTTCTCGCCTCGTCCGCGCCTACAACCGCGGGGACTACTGCGAAGGGCTTGCCTTCGGGCAGAAAAAGAGCTTCCTCTCCCGCGCCGTTCAGGGGCACATCGGAGAGAAGATCGGGAGCGTCTCTTTCAGACATGGTACCCCCTTCTGCGCTGCGAAGTACTGTGCAGAGCGGGGAGACGCTTTCAAAATTTTGCGCGGCGGACGCGAGGTCGGCGGCGCGGTCTTTGCGGCAAAGGGGAAGGGCGGCTTCTTCCTCTCTTCGGGCGAACAGCTGAAGGTAGGGGACGAGGTTCGGCTCACGACCTCCGTCTCCTCCAACGCGGAGGCGATGCGCCCCATGAAGCTTCGCCCCATTTCTCTCAAGCTTCGCTTTCTCGCGGGGGAGAAGCCCTTCGCCGCATGTGAGGGCGTGGAATGTGCGGGGGAAACGCCCCTCGCGGCCGCAACCACCCGCCCGCTCTCCTCGGAGGAGATTGCCGCCTGTTTCCAAAAGACGGACGGCCTTCCCTTCGAAGTTTCGTGCGAGGTGGAAACGGACGGCGTCTTTATGCCAAAGTCCGCCCTCAACGCCTTCCGAAGGAAGTTTTTCTCCCATCTTTCGGACGCCCTCGACCCCAAGCGAGCGCCCCTTCCGATTACTACGGATGAGATACATATCACCCCCGAGAGGGGTACCATGTCCGCGGTCATAGGGGAGGAAAGCGCGGATGCGGACATTCTCATCTACAAGCCTTCGGACTATGCGAACATCTCCCGCCCGAAGAATAGGGGGGAAGTTTATCTCTACCTCCCGCCCCTCTTCACTTCCGCGGACGAGGAGAAACTTTCCGATAAATTTGCTCTCTTCGACGGTGTCTACACGGACGGCTACTACGGCATCGCCCTCGCAAAGAAGTATCATATCCCTCTGTTTGCGGGCACGGGCTTCAACCTCACCAACGCCTATGCCGTCGCGGGAATAAGCGAATATGCGAAGTATTTCGCCCTCTCCAAGGAGCTGGATCGCCGTCAGCAAGACGCCCTTGCTGCAAAGGGAGCGTTCGTCCTTGTGGGCGGCGACATCAAAGTGATGGACCTCTGCTTTTGTCCCTTCGGGGCGGACTGCGCCTCGTGCGACAGGAAAAAGCTCTACCGTCTCACCGACGAAGAGGGCCGCACATTTCCCCTTCGCAGATACCGTCTTTCGGACATGGTATGCCGATTTGAGCTCTACAACTGTGCCGCGCTCTCTCCTTTCGAGACTGCGGCGAGCAAACTTTACGATGACAGCGCGCTGTCCCTTCGCACAGATCTTTTGACGAAGGGCCACGCAGAGAGGAGTTTACTATGAGAAGCAGCAGGGAGCTTTTGGAGCTTGATAAAATTTTATCCGCTGTCTCGGAGTTCGCCGTCCTTGAGGAGAGCAGGGCTGCGCTCTGCGCCCTCGAGCCGACGGAGGACCTTGCCGAGGCCAAGACCCTCCTTTCTTACACGGAGGAGGCGACGCGGCTGCTCTTCACCCTCGGTGCGGGGCGGGTGGAGTACTTCCCGCCCAAGGGGGACATCCTCGACCGCGCCGAGAAGGGGGCAACGCTCTCCTGCGGAGAACTGCTCTCCTGTGCCCGCATGCTGCGCTCCGTCCGCGTCCTCTACGATTCCGTCACCCGCCTTGCGGATGAGAACATCGTTTTGTTCAGAAATCTCGCGATGCAGCTCGAATTCGACGCCCGTCTCGAGAGGGAGATCGGCGATAAGATCGTGAGCGAGGACAGCATTTCCGACAATGCGAGCGAAAAGCTCTTCTCCATCCGGAGGGAGATCCGCCTCCTCGGGGAGCGCATCCGCGCCCGCCTTTCGCAGTACCTTTCGGGGGAGGAGAAGAAGTATCTGCAGGACGGCCTCGTCACCGTCCGTGGGGACCGCTATGTCATCCCCGTCAAGGCGGAATATAAGCGCGCCGTCCGCGGCTTTGTGCATGACCGCTCCCAGAGCGGGGCGACCGTCTTCATCGAACCCGAAGAGGTCCTCGAGATGAACAACGAACTCATGGACCTCACCGCCGACGAGAAGGAGGAAGAGGAGCGGATCTTAAAGGACCTCTCGGGCAGGATCGGGCGCATGCGTGCCCCCCTCGAGCATTCCCTCTCCCTCGCCGCCGAAGCGGACGCCTTCTACGCCCGCGCGGAGTACGGTTACCGCCTCAAGGCAACGCGGCCCCTTCTGAACGCAAAGGGCGTCGTGGATATCAAAGAGGGCAGGCACCCCCTTCT
>CANRIO010000011.1 GCA_947630605.1 uncultured Clostridia bacterium | reverse complement strand
CGGTCGCGGGCGTCTTGGGCGAAGAGGGCATCGTCACCGAACGGCCCTTCCGCACCCCGCACCACACGGCGACCACCGTCTCCATGTGCGGCGGCGGCAACAAGATCGTCCACCCCGGCGAAATTTCGCTCGCACACGGCGGCGTCCTCTTTTTGGACGAGCTGCCCGAATATAAGCGCTCCACATTGGAGGCCCTCCGCCAGCCCCTCGAGGACGGGAAGATCACCGTCTCCCGTGCGGGCGGCACCTTCACCTTCCCCGCAAACTTCATGCTCTGCGCGAGCATGAACCCCTGCCCCTGCGGCAACTACGGCTCCTCCAAGCGGACCTGCTCCTGCACGCCCGCGGAGATCAGAAGATACCGCAAGAAGATCTCGGGCCCGCTCCTCGACAGGATCGACCTTCAGGTGGAAGTGGACGACATCGAGTACGACGACCTCACCTCCGACGAGGAGCAGGAGAGCTCCGAGGTCGTAAAACAGCGCGTCGACGCGGCCCGCGCCATCCAGCGCAACCGCTTCGAGGGGAGCGGCATCCTCACGAACGCCGAGATGGGGGAGAAGGAGATCGCCGAATATTGCAAACTCACCCGCGAGGGGGACGAGATCTTACGCTCTGCCTTCGACAGGATGCACCTCTCCGCCCGTGCACGGGCGCGTATCGTCAAGGTGGCGCGCACGATCGCCGACCTCGACTACTCCGAGGAGATCCAGCCCAAGCACGTCTTTGAGGCGGTCTCCTACCGCATCTTCGAAAAGATCGGCTAAAAAAATGACATATTCCAAGGATGAACGGGCGTATCTCTGGCTGTGCGCCCGCACCCAAACCGACTACCGGGAACGCGTCGCCCTGCTTCGCGCCGCACCCTCTCCCGCCGCCCTTTTGGAGAGCGCGGAGGACTTCTTCGCCGCCGCGGGCATCGGGAGGGAGAAATACAGCGCAAGTCTGAAGTCGCGCGAGGAGGAGGCGGACAGCTTTATCTCCTATCTTGGGGAGCAGGAGGCCTTCGCCGTGACCCTCCTTTCGGAGGACTATCCCGAATCCCTCCAGGCGGTCTCTTCGCCGCCCCTCGTCCTCTACGGGAAGGGGAGAAGGGAGCTTTTGAGAGAGCGGAAGTTCTGCATCGTCGGCTCCCGCATCACCGCTCCCTGGGCGGAGAAGCTCGGGAAGGCGGTCTCTTCGGAGATCTCCAAAAAGTTCGCCGTCGTCACGGGCCTTGCGGAGGGCGGGGACCTTGCCGCCATCGAGGGGGCGCTCCCCTCGGGCAATCTCATCTCCGTGCTTCCCTGCGGGCTGGACCTCTGCTATCCCGCGGCGCACATCTCCGTGAAGACGCGCATCCAGAGGGCGGGCCTGCTCCTTTCTGAACTTCCCTTCGGCGAGGCGGCGAAGAAGTATTCCTTCCACGCCCGCAACCGCATTTTAGCGGGGCTCTCGGAGGGGGTGCTCGTCCTCTCTGCGGCGACGCGGAGCGGGGCGCTCATCACCGCGAACTGCGCCCTCGACTACGGGCGGGACGTCTTTGCCTTCCCCTACAACGTCGGCGTTGCGAGCGGCGAGGGGTGCAACGACCTCATCAAGAAGGGGGCATTCCTTGCGACGGGTGCGGAGGACATCCTCTCCGTCTACGGCATGGCCACCTCGGAGAGCGTCCCCGTCGACCTCAACGATGGCGAACAGCGGGTGCTTGGAATTTTGCGGGAGAGCGGGGAGATGCACCTCGCCGAGATCGCAAAGCGGGCAAATCTTCTCATCCACGAGGCCTCCGCCGTTTTGTCCGCCTTAGAGATCAAAGGTGTAGCCGTTAAGTCCGGTGGGAATAAATACTCTGTTTCGTGAAATTTGTTTTGGAAAACCAAATTCACGAGCGAATCAATAAAAAGCATTTCATAAGACAAAAAATCACACAGTTTGGTTGAAAAAAATATCGTAATAACGTTTGGCAGAAGGAGTAAGGAATGGATCTTATCATTGTCGAATCGCCGAGCAAGGCGAAGACGATCTCCCGTTATCTCAAAGGGAAATACCGCGTAGACGCATCGGGCGGGCACATCCGCGACCTTCCGACCGCGAAGCTCGGCGTCTCGGTGGAACACGGCTACGAGCCGCGCTATGTGACCTCCCCCGGCAAGGAGGAGACGATAAAACGTCTCACGGAGGAGGCGAGAAAGGCCTCCCGCGTCTACCTCGCGACCGACCCCGACCGCGAGGGCGAGGCGATCTCGTGGCATTTGCAGACCGTCCTCGGCCTTCCCGAGGATGGGGAGAACAGGATCGAGTTCAACGAGATCTCCCCGAAGGCGGTGGAAAACGCCCTTCGGCATCCCCGCAAGATCAACATCAACTTGGTGGACGCCCAGCAGGCGAGGCGCGTTCTCGACCGCCTCGTGGGGTACAAACTCTCCCCCCTTCTCAACAACAAGATCCAGAACGGTCTCTCTGCGGGAAGGGTGCAGTCGGTGGCCCTCCGCCTCGTCGTCGAGCGCGAACGCGAGATCGCGGCCTTCGTTCCCGAGGAATATTGGACGATCGCCGCGGAGCTGCAGGACCTTCCCAAGGAGTTCGCGCCCTTCCGCGCCCTCCTCGAGAAGAAGAACGATAAGAAGATCAAAGTGACCTGCAAGGAGGAGGCGGACGCCGTCCTCGCCGCCCTCAAGGCGGGCAAATACAGGGTCACTTCCGTGAAGAAGATGGTCGCGAAGTCCCATGCGCCCGCCCCCTTCACGACCTCCACCCTGCAACAGGATGTCTCCAACAAGCTCGGCATGACCGCACCCGAGACCATGCTCATGGCACAGCACCTCTATGAGGGCATGGACCTCGAAGGGGAGGGGCATGTCGCATTCGTCACCTATATCCGTACGGACAGCACCCGCGTCTCGGCGGACGCCCAGAAGGCCGCCCTCGACTATATCAAAGAAAAATACGGCCCCGAGTATCTCCCCGAGAAGCCCAACTTCTACGCCTCCAAAAAGGGCGCGCAGGACGCGCACGAGGCCATCCGTCCCATCGACCTTACCCGCACCCCCGAGTCCGTCAAAAAGCTCCTCGACAGGAAGCACTACAACGTCTATAAGCTCATCTACGAGCGTTTCATCGCCTCGCAGATGGCGGAGGCGCAGTACGATTCCATGCAGATCGAGATCGAGAACGGGGAGTATGCCTTGAAGGCGAGCGGACGGGCGCTCAAGTTCGCAGGGTTTACCGTCATCTATGCGGACAACCGCAAGGAGGACGAAGATGAGGCAAAGGGCCTTCTTCCCGCCCTCGCGGAGGGGGAGGAGCTGACCGCGAACAAGCTCACGGGGGAGCAGAAGTTCACCAAGCCCCCGATCCGCTATACCGATGCCTCCCTCGTCAAGGCGATGGAGGACAAGGGGATAGGCCGTCCCTCGACGTATGCCTCCATCATCTCCGTGCTTACCAAGCGCAAGTATGTGGAGAAAGAGGGCAAGTACATGAAGCCCACCGAGGTCGCCTACCGCATCACGGATATGCTCGTCAAATACTTCACCGACATCATGGACGTCGGCTTTACCGCCGATATGGAGGAGAAGCTCGACGAGATCGAGGACGGCGGCAAGGATTGGCACTCCATCATCGCCGCCTTCTATCCCCCGTTCGAGGACCAGCTCCGCTTTGCGAATACGGACGGGGACGAGGTCACGGACATCCTCTGCGAAAAGTGCGGCCGTCCCATGGTCCGAAAGTTGGGCAAATACGGGAAGTATCTCGCCTGCACAGGCTATCCCGCCTGCTCCAACATCGTGAGCGAAGGGGAGATGGAGACCTCCTCCACCCCCTGCCCGAAGTGCGGGGCGATGATGGTCGTCAAGAGCGGAAAGTACGGCAAATTCCTCGCCTGCCCCAACTATCCCGCCTGCCGTTCCACCCTTCCCATCGAGGAGGAGAAGCGGGAGGACGTGTTCGCGGGCGTCTGCCCCGAGTGCGGAAAGCCCACCAAGCTGCTCAAGACGCGCACGGGGAAGACTTACTACGGCTGCAGCGGCTATCCCGACTGTAAGTTCATGAGCTGGGACGAACCCACGGGGGCAAAGTGCCCGCAGTGCGGCTCCGCCCTCATCAGGAACTCGCGGGGCAATGTCCGCTGTTCGGGGAAGGACTGCAACTACAGGGTCCCCTCGGAGCGCAAGGCGAAAGGAGCGCAAAGACCCGAGTGAAGGAGATCACCGTGATCGGCGCGGGCCTCGCGGGGAGCGAGGCGGCATATTTTTTGGCAGAGCACGGCGCAAAGGTCGTGCTCATCGATATGAAGCCGAAGATGACCCCCGCGCATACAAGCGAAAAATTTTGCGAGCTGGTGTGCTCCAATTCCTTAAAGAGCGACGACGTCTACGGCAACGCCTGCGGCCTTCTGAAGGAGGAGATGCGCATGCTCGGCTCGTTGACGATGGCGGCGGCGGAGAAATGCCGCGTTCCCGCGGGCGGCGCGCTCGCGGTGGACAGGGACCTCTTTTCCTCCTATGTGGACGAACACCTCCGCCGGCATGACAATATCACCGTCCTCTCCGGGGAGGTGGAAGAACTTCCCGCGGGCGGCATCGTCGCAACGGGCCCCCTGACGCAGGGGAAGCTCTTCGACGCCATTCAAAAGAAATTCGGCACCCTGCACTTTTTCGACGCCTCCGCACCCATCGTCACCGGGGAGAGCGTCGACATGCAGAAGGCCTTCACGCAGGACCGCTACGACCGGGGCACGGGGGACTATCTCAACTGCCCGATGACCAAGGAGGAGTACGAAAGTTTCGTCACTGCTCTCGTATCCGCGGAGCGTGCCAAGCTGCATGAATTCGAAAAGAAGGACGTCTTCGAGGGGTGCATGCCCGTGGAGGTCATGGCCGCGCGCGGCATGGATACCCTGCGCTTCGGTCCCTTCAAGCCCGTCGGCCTCACCTTTGAGGGGCGGCGGCCGTATGCCGTCCTGCAGCTCCGCCGAGAGAATACGGAGGGCGGGAGCTACGGCCTCGTCGGGTGCCAGACAAACCTCAAATTCAGCGAGCAGAAGCGGGTCTTTTCCCTCATCCCCGCCCTCAAACATGCGGAATTCGAACGCTACGGCGTCATGCACCGCAATACATACCTCGAATCTCCCAAGTGCCTCAACGCCGATCTCTCGGCAAAGGGCAGCCCCGATCTCTTCTTTGCGGGGCAGATCACGGGCGTCGAGGGATATGTCGAAAGTGCGGCGAGCGGCCTCATCGCGGGGTACCATGTCTTGGGGAGACTGCTCCAGAAGCCTTCCGTTCTCCCGCCCGCGACCACCGTCATCGGCGCACTCTGCCGCTATGTTGCGACGGAGAACAAAAACTTCCAGCCGATGAACGCGAACTACGGAATTTTGGAAGGGGGCTACGAGGGCGTGCGCGACAAAACGGAACGCCGCAAGCTCATCGCCGAACGCGCCCTCTACGACATCGGGCGTTTCAAACGCGAATATTTGGGGTAAATAAAGTTATCAACGCCAAAAAGCGGAGGAAGTATGATAGAATTTCACGGAACGACGATCTGTGCCGTCAAGCGGGGCGGCGTCACCGCCATCGCGGGGGACGGGCAGGTCACGATGGGCGAGCATGTCGTCTTCAAGAATACGGCCATAAAGGTCAGGAGAATTTACGGCGGCAAAGTCATTCTGGGCTTTGCCGGCTCTGTCACCGACGCCTTCTCCCTCTCCGAACGCTTCGAGGGGATGCTCAATAAATTTGCGGGCAACCTCATGCGCTCGGCGGTGGAGCTCGCCGACCTCTGGCGGAGCGATCAGATCGGAAGGAAGCTCGACGCCATGATGATCACGGCGGACAAGGATACCCTTCTCATCCTCTCGGGGACGGGCGAGGTCATCGAACCGGACGAGGGCATCTGCGCCATCGGAAGCGGGGGGAACTACGCCCTCGCGGCCGCCCGCGCCCTCGCGCAGAACACAGATTTCTCCGCGGAGGAGATCGCGAGGAAATCCCTCAAGATCGCCTCGGAGATCTGCGTCTACACAAACGATCATATCATATGTGAGGTGGTTTGATGGATCTCTCCCCCAAACAGATCGTAAATGAATTAAACAAGCACATCATCGGGCAAGACGAGGCGAAAAAAGCGGTCGCCATCGCCCTTCGCAACCGTTACAGAAGGGCACAGCTCTCACCCGAGCTCCGCGACGAGATCACCCCCAAGAACATCATCATGAAGGGTCCCACGGGCGTCGGCAAGACGGAGATCGCGAGGAGGCTCGCAAAGCTCGTCAAGGCCCCCTTCATCAAGGTAGAGGCGACGAAATACACCGAAGTCGGCTATGTCGGCAAGGACGTCGAGGGCATGGTCCGCGACCTTGTCGAGTGTGCCATCCGCCTCGTGAAGGAGGAGAAGACGGCCGAGGTCCGCGAGAAGGCGACGCGTGCCGCCGAGCAGCACATGGTGAAGCTCCTCGCCGAGATCAAGAAGAACGACCGCGGCGAACTCGACAGGAAGATCTTTGAGGACAACCTTTTAACCTCCCTTCAGAAGGGGGAATTCGACAACATGGTCATCGAGGCGGACGTCAAGGACGAACTCAAGTCGATGGAACTCGTCCCGGGCGGTGCCGCCATCAACCTCGGCTCCATCTTCGGCGAGATGCTCCCCTCCAAGCGCAAGAAGCGCAAACTCACGGTGAAGGAGGCGATGAAGCTCTTCACCGAGGAGGAGGCGGAAAAGCTCATCGACGACGACGCCGCCACCGAGGAGGCCCTCCGCCGTGCCGAGAACGACGGCATCATCTTCATCGACGAGATCGATAAGATCGCAGGCAAGGGCAACACAAACGGCGCCGACGTCTCCCGCGAGGGGGTCCAGCGTGACATCCTTCCCATCGTCGAAGGCTCCACCGTCATGACGAAGTACGGCCCCGTCAAGACGGACTACATGCTCTTCATCGCGGCGGGTGCCTTCCATGTCTCGAAGATCGAGGACCTCATCCCCGAACTTCAGGGCCGTTTTCCCGTCTCGGTGGAACTCAAATCGCTCACGAAGGAGGACTTCGTGAAGATCTTGACGAGCACCGAGCATTCCCTCACCCAGCAGTACGCCGTCCTTCTCGCCGTCGACAACATCGATCTGAAGTTCACCCCCGACGCCATCGACGCCATCGCGGAAATTTCCGAAGAGATCAATCTGACGAGCGAGGACATCGGTGCGAGAAGACTGCACACCGTCATGGAATATCTTTTGGAGGACATCTCCTTCAACGCGGGCGGCGGCGACTATCCCGTCGTCACGGTGGAGATCAACCGCGCCTACGTCGAGGAGCACCTCAAGACCATGACGAAGGACAGAAATCTCAAGAAGTACGTCTTGTAAGAGAGTGTAAAATCGCGTCATCCTGAGCCGATGGGGCAAAATGAAAACCGCGAGCCTATCCCCGAAGGATCCCCTGATACGAAGTCCGCGGCCAACCGCGTCATCCTGAGCCGATGGGGCAAAATGAAAACCGCGAGCCCACCCCCGAAGGATCCCGAATTACGAAGTCCGACACCTTGCCCTGCAGGGGGCTTCTATAGAAAGAAATCTGCGAAAACATGAGGGAGGCTCTATGATCAACATACCCAAGGGCTGTAAGGACGTTCTTCCCGCGCAGTCATACAAGTGGCAATACATCGAGCGCGTCGCCCGCGAGACGGCCGCCTCCTATGGCTTCCGCGAGATCCGTACGCCCGTCTTCGAGCATACCGAACTCTTCTCCCGCGGCGTCGGCGAGACGACGGACGTCGTCACCAAGGAGATGTATACCTTCCTCGACAAGGGGGGGAGGTCCATTACCCTCCGTCCCGAGGGGACGGCGGGGGTCGCACGCGCCTTCATCGAAAACGGCCTTGCGAGCGAGGCGATGCCCTTCAAGGCGTACTACCTCTGTTCCGCCTACCGCTATGAGCGGCCGCAGGCGGGGAGACTGCGCGAATTCCACCAATTCGGCGCGGAGCTCTACGGCGCGGACGGCCCTGCCGCAGACGCCGAGGTCATCACCCTCGTCGACCGCTTTCTCAAGAATTTGGGGCTGAAAAAGGTCTCCCTCCGCATCAACTCCATCGGCTGTCCCACCTGCCGCGCGGCCTACCACGAGGCCCTCAAGGAGTACTTCCGCCCGCATCTTGCCGAAATGTGCGAGGACTGCAATGCGCGGTTCGAGAAGAACCCGATGCGCATGATCGACTGCAAGAACGAGGGCTGTAAGAAGTTCACCGCCCACGCTCCGCGCGCCCTCGACTATCTCTGCGAGGACTGCCGCGCCCACTTCGACGGGGTGAAGGCCTATTTGGACGGCGCGGGGGTGAAGTATCAGGTGGATCCCTCCATCGTGCGCGGGTTGGACTATTACACCCGCACGGTATTCGAATTCGTCACCGATGCGGCGGGCGCACAGGGGACGCTCCTCGGCGGAGGCAGGTACGACGGACTTTTATCCCAGCTCGGTGCAAAGCCCATGCCCGCGGTCGGATTCGGGGTGGGGCTCGAGCGCCTTTTGATGGTCATGGAAGCGGAGGAGGCACCCATGCCCGAGACAAGCCGCGTTGTTTGCTATCTCGCGGGGATAGATGAAGCGGCAAAACGTCGGGCCTTTCTCCTTGCGGAGGAGCTTCGGACGGCGGGCATCCCTTCGGAATGCGACCTCATGCAGCGTTCCTTGAAGGCGCAGATGAAGTATGCGGACAAGCTGGGTGCGCGCTTTGTCGCCGTCATCGGGGAGGAGGAACTTGCGGGCGGTTTTGCCACCGTCAAAGACATGCTCGGCTCAACCTCCGAGCGTGTAAATTTCAACGATCTTGCACAATATCTCTCAAAGAGGTGATGATATGGTAAAGGAAATTACGGGTAAAGAACTCGACGAACTCGTCGGAAAGGGGGAGAAGGTCGTCTGCGACTTTTTCGCCACATGGTGCGGCCCCTGCCGCATGCTCGGTCAGGTCATCGAGACGCTCTCGGAGGAATTTGCGGGCCGTGCGCACTTCGTCAAGGTGGACGTGGATAAAGACGGCGACCTCGCCGCCTCGCTCGGCATCTTCTCCATCCCCGACGTCTTCGTCTTTTCGGACGGCGCCGTGAAGGCCCACAACTTGGGCTTTGCTCCCGAGGAACAAATGCGCGCCTTCCTCGAAGAAAATATCTGAAAAGAGGCAAAAAACAGCCGTCCCCCCTCCCGCATGCGGGAAGGGGGACGGCTTTTATATATCGTGTTTTATTTTGCGGAACGGTTGATGAGCTTTAATAGTCCATAGACCTGTTCGATCTCCATGGCGTCCATTTGGTTGAGCTCGTGGATGATCCTCTTGTATTGCACGGGATAGCGAAAATCTTCCTCGAAAAACTCCGCGAGCGACATGTGAAAGTATTCGCAGAAATTGAAGAGCCCTTCCAGAGAGGGGAGGCTCTTTCCGTTTTCGATCTGGTTGATATATTCCGTGCTTTGCCCGAGCTCCAAGCTCAGCCTTCTGCCCGATATATTGTGCGCAAGCCGTATCGCCGCGTACCGCTCTTTTATAAATCCCTTATCCATACCATCATTTTATAGTATGCACAAAAAATTTCCACATATTTTTTCTATTGATTACTTGACATACATATTATAAATATGTATAATGTTAGAAGTAAATATTTTTGATAGTGACGATAGGGAGGAAAACATGCAAGAACTGATTGGTATGCGATTGAGGCACAAAAATCTCGGGGAGGGCGTTGCGCTGTCCTGCAAGGGGGATGGGCTGACCGTGAAATTCGATTGCGGCGCGGTGGCGACCTTTCTCATCCCCGATATCTTCTTCGGGGACCTCGCGGCAAAAGACCGTGAGGATGAAGCGAAGATCGCAAGCGCGATCGAAAATTGGAAGAGCTCGGCCTCGGAAGAGCAAATCGAAAGGTTTGAACGGGACTTCGCAAGAAAGAAAAAGGGGCGTGAAATAGAGGAGGAGGCCCGTCGGAAGAAAGAGGAAGAGCAAAGAGCCAAGCGCCTCGAGGAGCGCAGACGTATCGAGCAGATCATCGCGAATTGGCCTGTGCTTACATGGAAACATATCACCGTGCTCGTGCTGGCCTGCGTGGGTGCTCTATGCGGACTTTTGGGGACAATTTTCGCCCTTGTGAATTGCGGCACGGGAACACAGGAGGCAGATCTATATTTCGCATTCTACGTCATTCTCGGCTTCGGCGGAGCGGCGGTCTCTCTCATCGGAGGACTTGTGATCTTTTTCCGGAAATTCTTCGGGAAGGTCGTCATGGTGGGCGGAACGTTGATGCTGGTCGGGTCATTGATCGAAAGCATCGTCATGTTCCAGAAATTGGGACTGCTCGAAGGCATATTTCAACCGGAGGTGATGAAGATGATGCCCGAGTTGGCAGTCCAGATGCTCTTTCTCATCTTTGCGTGTATCGCATTGGTCGCACAGGCGATCTTTGCCCTGTTTGCCCGAACGCACAAGAAGTTACAATGAAGTGCGCACAAAAGACGCATTTTGGGTTACGATGCAGAAATTTTGCAAAAACGCTTGCGTCTTTCCAAATCATGCGCTATAATAAGGCTAATCGAATATTCTTTGGGGCGGAGTGAAAGTCTCCACCGGCAGTAAAGTCTGCGAAGAAGCGGTCGCTTCCCGAACGGGTGCAATTCCCGTACCGACGGTATAGTCCGGATGAGAAAAGAAAAACGGAAGTTTCGCGCCCCTTATCTATTTAAGGGGCGTTTTTGTGCAAAGAATATCCGAAAAAATTTTTCAGAGGTATTCTTATGAACCTTTTGTCTATCACCCCTGTCGCGGGCATGGGTATCGCGTTTTGCGTCGTTGTCGGCGTTTTGCTTCTCGCCGTCCTCCTGCTTTCCCTCAAATTCAAGGGGGTCGGCGGCGCAGATCTCCGAAAGACTTTTGCCGCACATTTCCGTCCGACGAACATCGCCTACATGGCGCTCTTCACCGCCCTCGCCTTCGTCGTGACCTTCCTCGAATTTCCCATCTTCCCCGCGGCGAGCTTTTTGAAGTTCGACTTTGCAAACGTCTTTTTTATGATCGAAGGGTTCATCTTCGGCCCCGTCGAGGCGATCTTTTCCATCGGCGTGAAGGAGCTTTTGTGCCTTGCGAAGTCCTCCTCGGGCGGCGTTGGGGAGCTGGCAAACTTTCTGATGTCGACGGCGTATATCCTCATCCCCTCCATTTTATATCGCTTCAAAAAGGGTAAATGGTGGGTGGCGCTCTACCTTCTCTTTGCCTGTATTTTGCAGATCGGCGTGAGCGTCGCCGTCAACCGCTTCATCAACTTCCCCTTCTACGGCGTCCTCTTCGGCTTCGACGGGGCGGCCCTCTTCAAGACGCTCTGGCCCTTCGTCATCTACTTCAACCTCATCAAGAGCGTGGGCATAAGCCTCGTCGTCTTTCTCCTCTATAAGCCGCTCTCCCGCCTCATCAAGGCCACGGCCGAGCGAGTCGATCGCCGAAAACGTGCCTCGGCAAAAAGATAGCGTGCAAAACCCTTGCCAAATGCAGTCATATGCGGTATAATATCCGTGTATGGCTGTTTTTTGTTCACACTCCGAAGAGGAGACCTACGCCTTCGCAAAACAATTTGCAAAGGGCCTTCGCGCCTTCGACGTCGTCCTGCTCGAAGGGGAGATGGGCGCGGGCAAGACGGTGTTTGCGAAGGGTCTCATCGCGGGCATGGGTATCCCAGATGAGGTCACGAGCCCCACTTACGCCTATGTCAACGAGTACGGCGGCCGCATCTTTCACTTCGATTGCTATCGGGTGGAAAGCGAAGCGCAGGCCCTCGGGCTGGGGCTTTCGGACTATTTCGAGCGTGGCGGGGTCTGCATCATCGAATGGGGGGAGAACATCAAGGGCCTCCTTCCCGCAAATTGCAAGCGGGTGAAGATCACGGGGCGCGGCAGCGAAAGGGAGATCGAATATTGAAATTTCTTGCGATCGATACGAGCGGCAAACAGCTTTTGACGGTTGCCGTAAACGGGGATAAAATTTCCTCCTTCGACGGGGAATGCGCCATGCAGCATTCCGTCCGCCTCTTCCCCGAGATCGAGAGGGCGCTCACAGGTGCCGCCCTCTCCCTTTCCGACTGCGATTTTCTCGCCTGCGTCGTCGGCCCCGGCTCCTTTACGGGCATCCGTATCGGCATTTCCGCCGTCAAGGGACTGTGCTTCGGTGCGGACAAAAAGGCCCTTCCCGTCACATCTTTCGATGCCATCGCATACGCTGTAGGAGGGGAAGATAAGATCGCCGCCGTTGACGCCGGCCACGGCTACCTCTATGCCAAAGGGTACGGCCGCGCCGCCCTCGAGGCGGGCTACTATCCCGAGGGGGAAGTATTTTCCCTCGCAAAGGAGAAGGGCGTTCCCGTCCTCTCCGCGGAGGAGCTTCCCTACAAGACGCAGGTCGTCTCCCTCAAAGAGGGACTTTTGAACTACTGCTTCGCCCATGGGAAAGAAGCGGAGCCGTCCGATGCACTCGCCGCGGTGTATATCCGCCGGTCGAACGCGGAGGAGGGAAGATGAACGGCCGCGCGTGGACAGTGGACGACCTCGACGCGATCGCCGCCCTCGAGGAGGAGTGCTTCTCCGACCCGTGGTCCCGCCGCATGCTCGCCGATTCCTTCCTGTTGGAGGGGTTCCGCGGCGTTCTTTTGGAGGAGGACGGGCAGATCGTCGCCTATGGCGGGGTGCAGACCGCCTGCGATGAGGCGGAGATCGAACTTATCGCCGTGAGCGAGATGTACCGCCGTTGCGGGCGGGGGACGGCCGTCATGGAGGACCTACTTACCATCGCAAGGGAGCGGGGCGCAAAGCGCGTCTTCCTCGAGGTGCGCGTCTCCAACGCGAGCGCGCAGATGCTCTATCTCAAGTGCGGCTTCCACGGGCTCTACTGCCGCACGCGTTACTATCCCGACGGGGAGGACGCCATCGTCATGACGAGGGAGCTTTAATTGCGCCTATCATATTTGCAGCGGGGCGAGGGAAGGGACCTCGTGATGCTGCACGGATATCTTTCGAGCAAGGAATCTTTCCTTCCTCAAATCGAATATTTCTCAAAGTTCTACCGTGTTACTGCACTCGACTTCGCGGGCATGGGTGGGGCGGACGCGCTCATCGAGCCCTTTTCCGTCGGCGACTACGCCGATTGGACGCTCGACGCGCTCGCCTCTTTGAAGATAGAATTTCCCCTTCTTCTCACCCACTCCTTCGGGGGGAGGGTGGCGATAAAGCTTCTCTCCCGCGGGGACTACTTCGACAGGGCCGCCCTCATCGGATGCGCGGGCATCGTGAAAAAGAGGGGACTTTCATATCATCTTCGCGTAAAGGCCTACCGCGCCGTCAGAAAGATCGCGCCGAAGTACGCCGAAAGGCACTTCGGGAGCCCCGAATACAGGACGCTTTCCCCCGTCATGCGGGAGAGCTTTAAGCGCATCGTCAACGAGGATCTTCGCGAGGATGCAAAAAAAATTACCCGCCCCGTGCTCTTCATAAACGGCACACGGGACGGGGAAACGCCCCTCTCTTCCGTGGAGATCCTGCATGCCGCCGTGAAAGGCTCGAAGCTCGTCACCGTGGAGAATTGCGGACACTTTGTGCATCTCGAGGATCCCCTCGCCGTCCAACTTGCCGTGGAGGAATTTTTCTATGCCGACCTATGAAACCTATCTCATCGTCGCGGCGCATGCGATCTCTTTCGCATGTATGCTTCTTCTTACGGCGCTGCCCCTTCTCGGCATCCTGCAACAGGAGGGATACAGCGGGCGTTCGACGATGCGTTGGTTCTATAAGAGGGGGAACATCCTCCGGAGAAGGTATTCCCTCCTCACGCTCGCGCTCATCCTCGTCACCGCCCTTCTGCCTCTTTGCTTCTCCTTTGCGGGGGTAGAGCTCTCCCTCCTCGTTGCGACGGTGGGGTATGTGGGCATCTGCGCCCTCTTCGTCTATTCCTTCCGCTTCGCGCTCAAGGTGCCCTTCAAGTTTACAAACCGCGGGAGAAGGCTGTTTGCCGCCTGCTTTTTGCTCATTGCGGCCATTGCGTTCGGCCTCGGGATGGGAATGTACTTTGCGGCGGAAGCCATCGGGAGCCGCATCGCCCACGCCCTTCTGCGTGCCGTGCCGCCCGCCCTCCTTCCGCTTGCCCTGCCCGCCCTCCTCGTATCGGCCAACTTCTGCATGAAGGGGTACGAAGTCCCGCACAGCCGCAAATTTCTAAGGCGTGCAAAGGGGATGCTCGCGGAGAGCAGCTGCATCAAAGTGGGCATCACGGGCTCCTTCGGCAAGACGAGCGTCAAGCATTTCGCAAAGGCCATCCTCGAGAGGAAGTTCAGGGTCATCGCGACGCCCGCCTCCTTCAACACCCCCCTCGGCGTTGCGCGTTGCGTCTCGAAAGAGGGACTCGACTGCGACATCTTCCTCGCCGAAATGGGGGCACGCCAGACGGGAGATATCGCCGAGCTCTGCGACATGGTATGCCCCGAATACGCCGTCGTCACGGGAATTTGCGCCCAGCACCTCGAGACCTTCGGCAGCATCGCCGCCATCGCCCGAGAGAAGGGCGTCCTCGCGCGGTATGCAAAGCGGAGCGTCATCGGCGCGACGGCAAGCGGCCTTGCACGCGAAAATTCCCTCCTCGAAGGGAGAGATTTCGGCGCGGATAATATCGTCTGCACCCCCTCGGGAACACAGTTCACCCTGCATCTTGGCGGGGAGAAAATGCAGGTGCACACCGCCCTTCTCGGCCGCCACGCGGCGGAGGACATCGCCCTCGCGGCCGCCCTTTCCTACATTCTCGGCATGACGGCGGAGGAGATTCTGGCCGCCATTCCCGCCATTTTGCCCGTTCCGCACCGCCTCGAACTTTTGGAGAAAAACGGTCTGCACATCTTGGACGACTCCTACAATTCCAACGTCCTCGGCGCACGCGACGCGGTGGAGACGTTGAAACTCTTCCCCGGGAAGAAGTTCGTCGTCACGCCCGGGCTCGTGGAACTCGGCGAGCTCGAGGAGAAGGAAAATGCCTCTTTAGGCGCAACATTCGTGGGGCTCGACGGCGTCATCCTCGTGGGGGAGACGCTCGTCCTCGCCGTGCGGCAGGGCTACCTTGACGCGGGCGGCGACGATAAGATCCTCACCGTCGTGCCCACCCTCAGGAAGGCGCAGGAGGTGCTTTCCGAGAAGCTCTCCGAGGGCGACGCCGTCCTCTTTTTGAACGACCTGCCCGATAAATTTCTCTGATTTCAAAAAATAAGAATGCCCTTCACCAATGAGGAAAAATTTCTTCGGAGGTGATTTTTTTATGCCAAAAAACGTCGCCGTCTTCTTCGGCGGAAACTCGAGCGAGCGCGAGATCTCCGTCATCTCGGGCCTTCTCGCCGTCAACCTCCTTCGGGGGAGCAAGTACCGCGTCATCCCCGTCTACCTTCGGCCGGAGGGGGGAATGACGACGGGGGAGTACCGAAGCGTCTCCGACTTTGCAACGGGGAAAAGAAGAAGGGAGACGCCCGTCCGCCTCGGGGAGAAGTGTCTCCTCTCCGGGAAGCGGGGGAAGGTTTTTGCGCCCATCGACTGCGCCCTCAACTGCTGCCACGGCGGCCTCGGCGAGGACGGCACCCTCTCCGCCCTCTTTACATATTATAAGATCAATTCGGCGTCACCAGAGGCACCCATGTCCGCGATCGGCATGGACAAAACGCTTTCAAAGCTCATGGCAAAGGGCCTCGGCATCCCCACGGTGCGCAGCTTTACCGTCACCGAAAAGGAGTGGGAAGCGCGGGAGAGCGTCCTGAAAAAAGCGGAGGCATTCGGCTACCCGCTCATCGTGAAGCCCGCAAAGCTCGGCTCGAGCATCGGCATCAAGGTGGCAAGAGACGAAGGGGAGTTTATCGCCGCCATGGAGCTTGCCTTCCGCCTCGACTGCGCCGCCCTCGTCGAGGAGTACCTTTCGGGCAGGCGGGACATCAACTGCGCCGCCTGCAGTGTGGGCGGCGAGACCGCCCTCTCCCCCCTCGAGGAGGTCTTTTCGGACGAGGAATTCCTCACCTTCTCGGAAAAGTACGAGACGCATGCGGGGCGGCACAGCCAGATCCCTGCCGACCTTCCCGCGGAGCTTGCCGAAAAGATCGCCTCCTACACGAAGACCGTCTACGAGGCCCTCGGCGGCCGCGGGGTCATCCGCATCGACTTCCTCGTAAAGGGGGAGGAGGCCTTTTTCAACGAGCTGAACACCGTGCCCGGCTCGCTTGCCTGTTACCTTTTCGGCAGGAGCCTGACGGAGAACAGATACTTTCTCATCTCCCTCATCGAGGAGGCGTTGAGGAACCCGCCCCGCGAGAAGGAGACGCTCTCCTCGGGTATTTTGGAGAAGGATATCTTTTCGGGGAAGGGGAGAAAGCGATAAAAAAGCCGCGGGCGGCAGTTGCCGCCCGCGGCGCTTCTCAATCCGAAAATCAATTTCTGCTGCGGGTATTCGCAAGCACGATGAAGAGGAAACGGAGGAAGTAGATGAGGGAGATGAGCATGGAGGCGACATAGGTCATCGCCGCCGCAGAGAGTACTTTTTTCACGCCCACGGCCTCCTCCCTTTGTAGAATGCCGTCCTCTATGAGCATCTTCTTCGCACGGCGGGAGGCGTTGAACTCCACGGGGAGCGTCACGAGCATGAAGAGGACGGAGGCCCCGTAGAGCGCGATCCCCAAGTACATCAGGATCTGCCCTGCCGAGATCGCACGGGTGGAGGTGACGAAGAGGTCGAGGAAGATCCCGACGATGATGAGGGGAAGGGCGAGCCGCGAGCCGATGTTCGCGATGGGAACGAGGACGTTGCGGATCTTATAGGGCACATACCCTCTTTTCTTCTGCATCACATGCCCGACTTCGTGCGCCGCCACCGCGACGGCCGCCACCGAGGCGGACCCGTAGGTACTCTCCGAGAGGTTGACGATGCTCTTTGCGGGGTTGTAGTGGTCGGAGAGCGACCCGCGCACTCTGCCTACGGCAATGTCGTTGACGCCGCGGTTTCTCATCAGCCGCACGGCGGTATCGTAGCCAGTCATGCGGGAAGAGTTGGGCACCCCGTCGTATTTTGCAAAGGTCGTGTGCACCTTCGCACTCGCAAATGCCGAGAGCGCTAAAAAGGGAACGAGGATGAGCAGAAACAAAAAATACGAATACATGAAACCACCTCATATATATTGTAACACAAAGCAATATATTTTAAGCAACAAAAAAGTATTTTTCATCAAGGCTTCCCCCTTTGAAAGGGGGAAGCTGTCACGCTTCGCGTGACTGATGGGGGTTGGGTAATCGCGTCATGCTGAGCTTGCCGAAGCATCCCCCTATACGAAGTCCATCGCCACCCGCGTCATGCTGAGCTTGCCGAAGCATCCCCTCATACGAAGTCCGAAAAAGGCTTCCCCCATTTATGGGGGAAGCTGTCACGCTCCGCGTGACTGATGGGGGTTGGGTAATCGCGTCATGCTGAGCTTGTCGAAGCATCCCCCCATACGAAGTCCGAAAAAGGCTTCCCCCATTTATGGGGGAAGCTGTCACGCTCCGCGTGACTGATGGGGGTTGGGTAATCGCGTCATGCTGAGCTTATCGAAGCATCCCCCCATACGAAGTCCATCGCCACCCGCGTCATCCCTCCCGTCCTCATCTCGACGACACGATAGTGGCGCACGAGCCGAAGGCGAAGTACGCACCTGTCGCGGCGGAGGAGACCCCTACAAACCCAGAAAAGCCCATCGAGAGGGGATCTCCTCGCTTCGCTTAGAATGAGGGAACACGAAACAAAAACCGCCGAAGGCGGACATGGTATCCCCCTCGGCGGTCTGAGAGCTGAATGTGCCCGAGAAAACCTCGGGCGCAACCTGCTTTATTGTTCTTCCTTTACCCACGGCGTCGGCTCGCCCGTCTCAAGGTCATAGTGCCACCAATAGTTATAACTTGCCCATTCCTCCTCCGTCGGCGCATCCTCTGTGAAGTAGTACCGTGTCGCAGAAGTGAGTTCGGAATTCGAATCACCTATCGAAATATTTCCCCACTTTTCGGCGGTCCCCTTGTAGTAAACCGTTTTCAGATCGTCGCAATTATGGAATGCATTCCATACGATCGAGATCACGCCGCTACCGATCGTCACACTTTCCAGCCCGCTACAATCATAGAACGTCATGTAACCGATCGAGGTCACGCTGTCGGGAATCGTGATGCTCGTCAGTCCGTTGCAGTATGCGAACGCACCCCATCCGATCGAGGTCACGCTGTCGGGAATCGTAATGCTCGTCAACCCGCTACAACCGTAGAACGCCTCATCTGCAATTACTTTTGTATTATCGCGAATGGAATAGACACCCGAAATTGAACTTTGCTTCAATCAGATAATTCCCAATGTATAGAACAGTCCCGTTTTCCCAATTGCTATCATCATTATAGTATGCCGTACCAGCGAACGCCTCCTCTCCAATCATGGTCACGCTATCGGGAATCTCAATACTCGTCAGTCCGCTACAACCTCCGAACGCACTCTTTTCGATCGAGGTCACACCGTCGGGGATCAAAATGCTCGTCAGCCCGCTACAACCTCCGAACGCCCTCTCTCCGATCGAGGTCACGCTGTCGGGGATCCTCAGCATTCCCGTCAGCCCACTACAACCATAGAACGCACTATAACCGATTGAAGTAACGCTGTCGGGGATCGTGATGCTTGTCAGCCCGCTACAACCTGAAAACGCAGAACTTCCAATCGAGGTCACGCCGTCGGGAATGGTAATGCTCGTCAGTCCGCTGCATCCATAGAATGCAGAACCTCCAATCGAGATCACGCTGTCGGGGATCTTCAACTCTCCCGTCAGCCCGCTACAACCCTGGAACGCAGAGTTTCCGATCGAGATTACGCTGTCGGGGATCGTTACACTCGTCAACCCACTGTAACCAGCGAACGCACAATCCTTAATCTCATTTATCTCCGAGGGGATCGTCAAATTTTTTACTTCCACACTGTTCAAAAACATATGATATGCATAAAGGAGCGGATTGGAATAGAAATCACTAAAATCTATCCTGCACCATGCTGCAAGGTGGGTGATATGTACTTCTTTCAGCCCATTACAACCATTGAACGCTAAACTTCCAATCGAGATCACGCCGCTCCCGATTGTCACGCTTTCAAGCCCGCTACAATAATTGAACGCCTCAGCTCCGATCGATGTCACGCTGTCGGGAATCGTAATGCTTGTGAGTTTGCTGCAATGTGAGAATGCCGCATGTCCGATCATTGTCACGCCATCGGGAATCTCAATGCTCGTTAGCCCATCGCAACCTGAAAACGCATAATCCTTAATCTTTTTAATCTCCGAAGGAATCGTCAGATTCTTTATTTCCCTACTATCCAAAAATAAATGGCGCGCAAAAAAGAGCGGATTGGATTCTAAACTGCCAAAATTTATCCCACACCATGCCGTAAGATCGGTGATATTTACTTCTTTCAGCTCATCGCACCCAATAAACGTACAATTTCCGATACTCGTCATCGATGTCGGGATCTCAACACTCTTAATATTCGCATTGCAAAAAGCATAGGCACCGATCGAAGTTACATTGTCGGGGATCTTCAGGTCTCCCCGCAGCCCAATACAACCAACGAACGTATAATCTTTAATCATCTTGATCTCCGAGGGGATTGTCAGTTTTTTTACTTCGTTTCCATCCAAGTATAAGTGTTCTGCATAATAGAGTGGATTGGCATACCAATCACTAAAATCTATCTTGTACCATGCTGTAAGGTCGGTGATATGTACTGCTTTCAGGCCTCTACACTCCCAGAACGCACCTCCTCCGATTGAGGTCACACTGTCGGGAATCGTCACGCTTTCAAACCCGTTACACTGGTAGAACGCATCTTCCCCAATTGAGGTCACAGGGAGGCCTTCGTAGAATCTTGGTATGGCGATTTCTTGATCCGTACAGGAGTTATCCAAGCTCTCTACGATATAAGCCGTTCCTTCCTCGTTCAATTGATACTTGACGTGAAGCGCCTCGGTGTATGTAACATTGCTGTCTGATGTGTAGCCGCAACGTGAGCAAGCGTTGTGGGCGGAATAGCCGCTCTCCGAACAGGTCGCCTCCTTTGCGGGAAGGAGCTTGATGTCGTGTCCGAGTTTCGTACCCGTCTTCGTACGCGTTTCGCCCGTCTCGCCGCAGGTGCAACGCTCTGTCTCCGTGCCGTCCTCTGTGCAAGTCGCGTCGTTGTTGTAGGCCCAAGTGAATTTGTGAACGTGTTCCTTGTTTCCCCTGCCACAAGCAGAGACAAACGCGAGGCAAAGCACACTTATAACTGCGAGCAGGATAAGCCAGAATTTCTTTTTCATAACGAACTCCTCGTAAAATATTTGCGGGCAAAAAAATAAGGGCATTCCAATGATGGAACGCCCGCATTGAGTATCCCGTCATTGTTGCCACACAATTTCTTCCACATAAACGGAATAAAGGATACACCAAATGCCTAGTGTAGCCGTTTATATGGAAATTTATGAAATTGCGTGGCACATTCAGTATAACACAACAAAGGGGAAAATTGCAACGATAAACATAAAAATTTCTTTTCGCAGGCAAAAGATTTCCCGCGGCAGAGAGGCGGCCTTCCCCGAAAAACGATTGCAAAGCGTCAAAAAATTTGCTATACTCTTTGCATGGCAACGAACGGCTTTACCGATAAGGTCAAAATCAAACTCAAGGCGGGCAACGGCGGCGACGGGATGAATTCCTTCAAGGCCTACAAGGGCAAGCCCGCATGCGGCCCCGACGGCGGAGACGGGGGAGACGGCGGCAGCATCGTCTTTGTCGGCGACAAGAACATGCACGACCTTCTCTCCTTCCGCTATACCGCAAAATATTTTGCCGAGGACGGCGCCCGCGGTGGCTCCAACCAATGCACGGGCAGAAGTGGCGAGGACCTCCTCATCAAAGTCCCCTGTGGCACCCTGATCCGCGACATGGATACGGGCAAAGTGCTCGCAGACGTCTTTGAAGACGGCGAAAAGGTCACCATTCTGCACGGCGGAAGAGGGGGGAAGGGGAACGTCCGTTTCACCACCGCACGCCGCCATGCACCCGATTTCGCCCAGAAGGGCGTCCTCACCGAGCCGCACATGGTCATCCTCGAGATGAAGGTCATCGCCGACGTCGGCCTCGTGGGCTTCCCGAACGTGGGAAAGAGCACCCTGCTCTCCAAAATTTCCGCGGCGAAACCCAAGATCGCCGACTACCATTTCACCACCCTGTCTCCCAATCTTGGCGTTGTGAAGTACTTCGACGAGAGCTTCATCGCGGCCGATATCCCCGGGCTCATCGAGGGTGCGGCGGAGGGCGCGGGGCTGGGGCACGACTTTCTGCGTCACATCGAGAGGACCCGGCTTTTGTGCCATGTCGTGGATATTTCGGGAGTCGAGGGCAGGGACCCGCTCGAGGACTTCAAAGTGATAAACGAGGAGCTCGCCTCCTATTCCGAAAAGCTCGCCGCCCTTCCCCAGATCGTCGCCTTGAATAAGTGCGACATCTACGGTGCGGAGGAAAATATCAAGAAGTTCAAAAAGAAGTACGGCAAGAAGTACGAAATTTTCGAGATCGCCGCCATCAACGGCACGGGCAAGGAGGAACTCGTCCGCGCCCTCTTTGAGAAGCTCCAGACCCTTCCCCCCGCAGAGCGCATCCCCGCCGACGATTTTGTCTTTGAAGAGGCGGATAACACGCAGTTCGAGATCTTCGTCGATGAGAACAATTCTTACGTCGTGGTGGGGGGACTTGTGGACATGCTATGCCGCAACGTCGTCTTGAACAACCCCGAGAGCATGAATTACTTCCAGCGTGTCCTCAAACTTCGGGGCGTTTTCAAGGAGCTTGAAAAGAAGGGCTGCACCCCCGGCGATACCGTCATCGTCGGCGACGTCGAATTCGAATACGTGTAAACCCAAAAACCAGCCTTCCCCCTTTGGAAGGGTAACCCGCGCATTGGGGTAACCGCGTCATGCTGCCCCGACCGCACGTTCTGATCGTCGTCGAAGGTCGGCACGAGGGGCAAAGCCCCGAAGTAGCCGAATGGGTGACCGCGTCATGCTGAGCTTGCCGAAGCATCCCCTCATACGAAGTCCGCTACCCCCTCCCGAGGAGGGGGGTAGGGGGCGGGTACGAATTCAGAACACGCCCCACCTCAGTCACGCTTGTGCGTGACAGCTCCGCCCACGGAGGAGCCATTCCATCATAAGGAGAAAAAACCATGCTTACATCCAAACAACGCGCACATCTCAAATCGCTCGCCTCCATCCAAAAGCCCGTCATGCAGGTGGGCAAAGAGGGCATTTCCGAGAACCTCATAAAGTCCCTCTCCGACGCTCTCGAGGCCCGCGAACTCATCAAAGTGACCCTTCTTCCCGCAGCGGGAGAGGACGGGGTGAACCTCGCCGAAAACATCGCCGACCTCCTCCCCGCCGAGCCCGTCGCCGTCATCGGCCGCAAGGCCATCTTCTACCGCCGCTCCTCCCGCGACAACGTCAACCATATCGAGCTTTAAGAGGTAACCGCGTCATGCTGAGCCGAATTGCAATTATGCAGTCTACGTGAGCCCATCTCCGAAGCATCCCCTCATACGCAGTCCGTTACCCCTTCCGTTACCCCCTCCGTGGGAGGGGGATCAAAAGGGGTGGGGCGGCAAAGAAAACGCAGTCCACCCCACCCATGTCCGAAACACACCCTAAAAAAACCGCACAAAAACCCACAAAAAAGCCGCCCGCGGATCCCCTCCCGAGCGGCCTCAACTTTCTACATATTCAATAAGATCTTCTACCCTGCAGTGCAAAATTTGACAAAAATCATTCAGCTTGGCGGTGCTGATCCCACCGCCTTTTTTCATGCGGTCGATGGTCGCACTGCTGATCCCGTGCTTGTAAATGAGCGAATAGGTCGTCTCCCCGCGCGCCTTGAGCGTTCTCCAAAACGGTGCATAGCTTATCATAAAAATATTATAAAATCATGTCATATCCTTGACAATAGTCATATTTATGACTATAATATAGGCAGTCTGAATAGTTTTCATTCGGGAAAAGGAGAAAAAATCCTATGAAGAAAAAGTTTTTGCTCATCATGCTTGCGATCGTAAGCGCACTCTGCCTCGCCTTTGGTCTTACTGCCTGCGGTGGCGGACGGGACAATGCAGAAGAGGATACATGGACAATGAACCGTCTCTATGCCAAGGCGCAGGAACTCGGCTTTGAGGGCACCCTCGACGAACTCATCGACATGTTCAAAGGCGATAAGGGAGACGATGGTGAAGACGGCAAGGACGGCGTCGGCATCAAGTCGGTTGAAATAGACGGACGTGGCCATCTCATGGTGACACTCACGGACGGAACAGTCCTCGACGCGGGCTGGGTGCCCACGAGCGGGTCGACCTGTCCCGAGGTCGTCGATGGCACCGAGGGTCTTGCCTACCAAAAACTCAAAGACGAGGATGGCAATGCCTATGCGGCGGTGACGGGTCTCGGCATGGCTTGGGAAACGGACATCGTCATCCCTTTTACATACCGCGGTCTCCCCGTAAAGAAAATTCTTGCACAAGCATTTAATGGTTCTGAAAATAGTCGTCACGATTACAACAAGAACATTACGAGTATTTCTATCCCGGCGAGTGTGACAGAGATCGGCGAGGATGCGTTCAGTGATTGTCTTTCGTTGAAAAGTGTAACATTTGAAGGAGACAGCCAACTGACCTCGATCGGCTCTCAGGCGTTCGAGTATTGCACAAGTCTTATAAGTATTACTATTCCCGCCGGCGTGACCTCGATTGGAAGTTCTGCGTTTTCAGGTTGCAGCGGGCTGACAAGTATTAAAATTCCCGACAGCGTGACCTCGATTGGAAATTGGGCGTTCTCGGGTTGCTACGGGCTGACGAGCGTGACGATCGGAAGCGGCGTGACCTCGATCGGAGGTGCGGCGTTCGCGTATTGTAGCGGACTTACAAGTGTGATAATCGGGAGCGGCGTGACCTCGATCGGAGATAGGGCGTTCGAGGGTTGCACAAGCCTTGAAAGTATCAACTTCGGCGAAAGCTCTCTGCTCGAATACATTGGCAGTCAGGCATTCCAAAGTTGCACAAGCCTTACAAGTATTACCATTCCCGAGAGCGTGACCTCAATTGGAAGCTTTGCGTTCTATGGTTGCACAAGCCTTACAAAAGTCTATTTCGCCGATCCGAAAGGCTGGTCATATAATGGAAGTCCCGTCAGCGATGATCTATCCGATCCTGCGGTAGCGGCAAAACTTCTTTCTACCCTAAGTGGGGAATTTACAAAAGAATAATGGACCGGAGGAGATCCCAATGGCAGCAAATGCGGAAAAAGAGATATTACAAAATTCGCATACTACCGAAGAACTTGAGGGCTATTTGAGGGCAAAGGCAAAAAAACATACATATTACAAAATCTATGGCACAGAAGATAAATTAAGGTCTATATATGAAAAGAAAAAGTTATATCTTTCTTGCGGGAAAGACTGGAATGATCCAAAGGATAGGGAACAGCTCCTTCGATCCGAAAGATATTCCTATTATGTGCGGTGTTTTTCGTTTTCCAAATCCGAAAATGTCGCAATGTGGATGTTGTACGGCGGGATGGGCGATCAAGGGGTACTTGTCCAATTTTCTCAGAAATTTTTGAACGAACTCACCGAAAAAATCACGCATGTTTCCCTCGGATATTTTTCAGGGGATAATTTTGAAGGCAAAGTGCATTTGCAGAAAGACGAGTTTGAACTGTATCTTATCGACATGTTATATGTGCGAGACGATATAAATTCAAAAACGGAAGTCCATACGTACCATATAAAAAGACATGAAGAAGTGGGAGATATTGCAACCCGGGAGGTTGTGGATTCCCTCCGTTTATGTCGCAAACATTATGAATGGAACTATGAAAATGAATGTCGGTTGGTCCTAAAGGTCAAAAAAAGAATTGATACGAATCGATATACGGATGCAGAAATAGATTTTTCCGAAATTGACAAAAACATAGCACCAAGCACCAAAAATGTTATCATGACGCCAAAGTATCATGAAGATCCTCCTCACGATTACATAAAGAGTGCCTTGAGCGACGGATTGAATTGGGATCTTTGTCGCGATTGCTTAATCAAGAAAAAAGAGCAAGACCCCACATAGATCGATCGAAAGAGATCGGGGATCTGCTCTCCTTTGCTTCGAATGCGGATATGCGAGATACGAAGACCGCCGAGGGGGATACCATGTCCGTCTTCGGCGGTCTTGTTTTACGCGAGAAATGAGCGAAACCCCCTCCTCGGGGAGGGGAATCAAAGGGGGTGGGGGTGTCCTATTCGTCATGCTGAGCCGCGCGGTACGCGCGTGTCGAAGCATCACCACATTTTAAGAATAAGGTGATTCCTCGACAGGGCTCGGAATGACGAATTTTAGAATGGACGTGACGCGCTTACCATTTCCCCATCAAATTCCCTGTAAAAATTTCGTTAAATCCTTGTATTTTTGAAAGGGATATGGTAAAATAATGCAGAAAATGTTTCCCATAGGGAAAAGGCAATCGGAGGATTTTCAAATGCAATATTCACGCGAAGTGGAAAACATGTGTTGCGTTGCGAAGGGGCCCCGTCACGACCCCGCTCCCATCCCCGAAGAGGGCAAGTGGGTGTGCGCAAAGCAGATCACGGACATCAACGGCTTCACCCACGGTGTGGGTTGGTGTGCCCCGCAGCAGGGCGCCTGCAAGCTCACCCTCAATGTGAAGGGCGGCGTCATCCAGGAGGCCCTCGTCGAAACGATCGGCTGCTCGGGCATGACCCATTCCGCTGCTATGGCGGCGGAAATTCTTCCCCACAAGACCATTTTGGAAGCTCTCAACACCGACCTTGTCTGCGACGCCATCAACACCGCCATGCGCGAACTGTTCCTTCAGATCGTGTACGGCAGAACGCAGTCCGCGTTCTCGGACGACGGCCTTGTCATCGGTGCGGGACTCGAGGACCTTGGAAAGGGCCTTCGCTCGCAGGTGGGTACCATGTACGGGACCGCGGCGAAGGGCGTGCGCTATCTCGAGATGGCGGAGGGGTATGTCACCCGCCTCGCACTCGACAAAGATAGCCAAGTCATCGGGTACGAATTTGTCTCCCTCGGCAAGATGACCGACTTCATCAAGAAGGGCCTTACCCCCAACGAGGCTTGGGAGAAGGCGTTGGGACACTACGGTAGATTTGCCGAAGATCAGGGT
Source organism: uncultured Clostridia bacterium (assembly GCA_947630605.1). GTDB lineage: Bacteria > Bacillota > Clostridia > Christensenellales > Borkfalkiaceae > Gallimonas. Next base: position 6,429 of record CANRIO010000011.1, on the reverse strand, counting down.
GCGGTCAAATACATCGACCCCCGCAAGGAATAAGGAGGTGCAGAATGGCTCTGTTTGAAGGATATGAGAGAAGGATCGACAAGATCAACTCTGTTTTGAAGGAATACGGCATTTCCTCCGTCGAGGAATGCAGAGATATCTGCCTTTCCAAGGGCGTAGATTGCGATAAGATCGTGCGCGGCACGCAGCCCATCTGCTTCGAGAATGCGGTCTGGGCATACACCGTCGGCGCGGCCATCGCCATCAAGAAGGGCTGCAAGAAGGCGGCGGATGCGGCGGAAGCCATCGGCATCGGCCTGCAATCCTTCTGCATCCCCGGCTCCGTCGCCGAGAACAGACAGGTCGGCAGGGGCCACGGGAATTTGGGCAAGATGCTCCTCTCCGAGGAGACGGAATGCTTCTGCTTCCTCGCGGGACACGAGAGCTTCGCGGCCGCAGAGGGCGCCATCTCCATTGCGATGAATGCGAACAAGGTGCGTAAAAACCCTCTCCGCGTCATTTTGAACGGTCTCGGCAAGGATGCGGCGATGATCATCTCCCGCATCAACGGCTTCACCTATTGCGAGACGGTGTTCGACCCCTACACCGAGACGGTGAAAGTCACCGATCAGATCGCCTATTCCGACGGGCCGCGCTCCAAGGTCAAGTGCTACGGCGCGGACAACGTCCCCGAAGGCGTCGCCATCATGAAGCTCGAGAAGGTGGGCGTCTCCATCACGGGCAACTCCACCAACCCCACGCGCTTCCAGCACCCCGTCGCGGGCACCTATAAGAAGTGGTGTGTGGAAAACGGCGTGAAGTACTTCTCCGTCGCCTCGGGCGGCGGCACGGGCAGAACGCTGCATCCCGACAACATGGCGGCGGGCCCCTCGAGCTACGGCATGACGGACACGATGGGCAGAATGCACTCGGATGCGCAGTTCGCCGGTTCCTCGTCCGTCCCCGCGCACGTCGAGATGATGGGCCTCATCGGCATGGGCAACAACCCGATGGTCGGAGCGACCGTCGCCGTTGCCGTCGCCGTCCAGGAAGGCATGGCAAAGTAAGCAGCAGACGGGGAGCGGGCGGATATGCCCGCTCTCTTGATATTTTGGGGGAAGGTATGAAGAACATCTCTCGGGCGATGAGTTTTTTCATCGTATTTCTCATCTATGTGTTCGCGGCAGGCGCGGGCGTCGGGATCTATCTCGCGCTCCCGCTTTCCTTCTGGTTGAAGCTCCTCATCGCGGACATGGGTGCCACGGTTTTCGTCTTTATCTTCAGCCTGATCTTCAAAAATGCCTCTGTCTACGACCCGTATTGGAGCGTCCAGCCCATCGTCATCGTGCTCGCCTTTTCCCTCCGCGAGGAGCCTCTTTCCGCCGTCCACATCCTGCCGCTTATCGCCGTTCTCGTATGGGGAATCCGCCTCACGGCAAATTGGGCGTATACCTTCCGCGGGCTGGGCTACGAGGATTGGCGGTACCGGATGCTCAGGGAAAAGACGGGAAAATTTTACCCCATGATCAACTTTTTGGGCATCCACATGGTGCCCACCCTCGTCGTCTATGGGTGCGTGCTTCCCGTCGTGTTCACCTTTATGGAGAACCCCGCGTTCAATGCGGGTAGCGCCCTCTTTTTCGCCGTATCCATCCTCGCCGTCCTTATGCAGGGCACGGCGGATTGCGAGATGCACGCCTTCAGAAAGAAGGGCATGGGCGGATTTATAAGGAGCGGCCTCTGGAAGTATTCCCGCCACCCCAACTATCTCGGCGAGATCGCGATGTGGTGGGGCGTTGCGCTCGCCTTCGTCTGCATCATGCCGCATCGCTGGTACCTCATTGCGGGGGCGTTTGCAAACACCCTCCTCTTCCTCTTCGTGAGCATCCCGCTCGCGGACAAGCACCAATCCCGCAAGCGGGGCTTTGAGGCATATAAGCAAAACACCCGCATGCTTTTCCCCATCTATAAGAAACAAAAATAGGAGCGAACAATGCGTCTTTTCGATTATCTCGTCGCCGAGACCCGCCCGAAGGCAAACGCGAAGAACATCCTTATCTGGCGGGATTACCGCGTCACCGTCCTCGGCGAACGGCTCTTCCGCCTCGAGCAGAGCCCCTCGAAAAAATTCCGCGACGACGCCACACAGGTGGTATGGTTCCGCGACATGGTACCCGCAAAATTCGTCACACATGAGGACGAGCACGCGTTCACCGTCGAAACTTCGGCGTGCAAACTGCTTCTTCGCGAGAAGCGGGAGGACTGCGCGGTGGAGCTCGGCGGGAAAGAGATCGGGCTCGACAACGGGGAGAATCTTCTCGGCACCTACCGCACCCTCGACGGTTGCGACGGCGACGTCTACACCTATGGCAAAGTGCCCGAAAAGATCAAGCTCGGCATGGGCGTGTGTGCGAAAAACGGCGTCGCGCTCTTCGATGACGCTCCCTCTCTGACGCTCGGCGAGGACGGCGAAGTGCACCCCGTATGCGGTGAGGGGACGGACGAATACATCTTCGCCTTCGGGAGCGACTACCGCGCCGCGGTGCGCGCCCTCTACATGCTCACGGGCCCCTCGCCCATGATCCCGCGGTATGCCCTCGGGAATTGGTGGAGCCGCTATCACGCCTATTCCGATCGGGAGTATCTCACCCTTCTCGAGCGCTTCAAGGCATACCATGTCCCGCTCTCGGTCGCCACGATCGACATGGACTGGCACTATTCCTACTCCGTAGAGGAGGACTGTGGGCTCAAGGCGACGGGCCGCAACACCCGCGTCTATGGCGTCACTCCCGACAATGTCGGCTGGACGGGCTACACCTGGAACACCCACCTCTTCCCCGACCACGCTGCCTTTTTGAAGGAGCTGTCCGCCCGCGATCTCAAGGTCACGTTGAATCTGCACCCCTCGGGCGGCGTGCGCTGGTGGGAAGCGCAGTACGAGGAGATGTCGCGGGCAATGGGGCGGGACCCTTCCAAATTCCTTCCCGTCGCGTTCGACTTCTCCGATCCCGCCTTCATCAACAACTATTTCGCCATCCTGCACAGGCCCTATGAAGAGGAGGGCGTGGAGTTTTGGTGGGTGGATTGGCAGCAGGGGACGCAGTCCGCACTGGAGGGGCTCGACCCCCTCTGGGCGCTCAACCATTACCACTATCTCGAGGCAAAGAGGACGCACGCTTATCCTCTCATCCTCTCCCGCTATGCGGGGATCGGGTCGCACCGCTATCCCGTCGGCTTCTCGGGGGACACCCTCATCACTTGGAAGACGCTCGGATATCTCCCCGCCTTCACCGCGACTGCCTCCAACATCGGCTACACGTGGTGGAGCCACGACATCGGCGGTCACCAACAGGGCGAGACGGACGGCGAACTCTACGTCCGCTTCATCCAGCTCGGCGTGTTCAGCCCCATCTGCAGGCTGCACAGTGCCTGCTCGGAGACGATCACAAAGGAGCCCTTCGCCTATTCGAACGGAAGAGGGGAGATCGCCGCAAACTTTTTGCGCCTCCGCCACCGCCTCGTTCCCTATCTCTATACGGCTGCCCGCCGCACCCATACGGAGGGCATTGCGCTCATCGAACCGCTCTACTACCGCAACGCCGAGGAGGAGGCTTACCGCTTTGAAAACGAATACTATTTCGGCAGTGAGCTCCTCGTCGCCCCCGTCACCGAGAAGTGCGGCAGGGACGGCTATGCCCGCGTGAAGCTCTATCTTCCCGAGGGCGTCTGGACGGACGTCTTCACGGGCGAACGCTTCGAAATCGCTGCGGGCGGACAGAAGAAAGTCCTCCTTTGCACCCTCGACGAGATGCCCGTCTTTGCCAAGGCGGGCGCGGTCGTGCCCCTCTCTTTAGACGAGGGGAACGGGGTAAAGAACCCCGAAAGACTGGAAGTGCGCGTCTATTGCGGCGACGGCCATTACACGCTCTACGAGGATACCATGTCCGAGGATGGCGTGCAAGAATTCTATACCGACTTCGACATGGTAGGGGGAGAGGGTGCGCAAAGACTGCACATCTCCTCGCGCGGAAATGAGGGCGTCGTGCCCGCGAATAGGACGCTGCTCGTGCGCTTTGCCGACATTCCGGAGGGAGAGGTAAAACTCTTCGTCGACGGAAAGGAGCAGAGGATCGCGCCCCTGTTTTCGAAGGAGCTCGCCGTGGAAGTTCCCTTCGGGGCGGGGAAGGACTATCTCATCGAGGCGACCTTCCCGCAGCCGACGACCGTCGATCGGCTCATCCGCTCCGCCCACCGCATCCTCACGCGCGCAGAGTGCAACAACGACCGCAAGGAGGCCGTCTGGCAGATCGTCCGCCGCGCCTCGACGCTCGCCGAATACACCTCGGCGGTGCGCCTCTCCATGCTTCCCTCCGCGGTGAAGAGCCGCCTTTTGGAGGCCGTTCCCAAACGCCGCCGAAGGGACAAAAAAACAGACTGACCGCCGCACCGACGCCCCGCGTCGGTGCTGTTTTTTATCATTAAAAAAAAGAGCCGCCGCGGGCGATTGAGAACGCGGTGGCGATGGGGTCTCCTTCGGACATGGGTGGGGCAAAAGAGCTGAAAAGCTATAAGATCATCACGAGCTGCAAAGTGCCGAGGGCGGCCATGAGGGCGGGGAGGGAGACGGCGGCGCCGTACAGGGCGAACTTCCCGTAGCCGTACTTGACTTCGTGGCGGGAGAGGATGGAACTCCACATGAGCCCCGCCAGCGCGCCCACGGGGGTGAGAAGCGCCCCAAGATTGGATCCGATGACCGTCGCAAACACGGCGGGGAGCGACCCCGTTCCCTCGAGGACGGAGGAGAAGAACACGCTCATCGGGATGTTGTTCACGAGGTTGGAGGCGGCGAAGGAGGAGAGGCCGTATTTGAGGACGGGAAGACTGCCCCCGAAGAAGGCGGCGATCGCGTCCGTCACTCCCTTTTCGTCGAGGGCGACCACCATGACGAACATGGAAAGAACGAAGGGGATGAGCTCGTAGGGGGCACGCTTCACACAGCCGAGAAGGACGCGCGGCCTTTCCCTTTTAATAATAGAATAGATGCCCGTGAAGAGGAAGAGACTCCCCACAGCGCAGAGGGCGACGATCCACATGGGGAGGCCGAAGTACGGCCCGACGGCGAGAAGGATGGTGCAGGCCGCAAGGTGGGCGATGCCCACGCCGAGCAAAACTTTGTCGGGCATCCCGACGACCTCCTCGCACCGCTCGATGGGGGCGGAGAGTTTCTTTCTGAAGAGAAGCCATAGGACGAGCAGGGCGACCCCGCCCGCGCACACGGTGGGGGCGATCATGTATTCGACATAGGAGAAAAAGTCCACGCCGAACGCGCTCGCAAGGTAGATGTTCGTGGGATTTCCGATGATGAGGGCCATGCTCCACGTGTTGGCGGCGGTAAATTCCGCGACGAGATAGGGCACGGGATTTATCTTCGCATGCTTTGCAAAGTAGCAGATGAAGGGGGTGAAGGAGAGGATGATGATGTCGTTCGAAGTGAACACGGTGAGGGCGGAGACGGTGAGGTAGAGGAGGAAGAAGAGCCGCCTCTGGCTCGTGCCCGATTTGCGCAGAACGACGTTCGCGAAGAAGTGAAAGAAGCCGAGTTCGTCCAAAAAGACGGAGAGAACCGTCATGGAGAGGAAGAGGGCGAGAATTTTGAGGGGATTGACGGCGGTGTCCGCGATGAGCGCGGAGCCGACAGCCTTGGGGCTCACTTGCCCGCTCGCGAGCAGGATGCACGCCCCGATGAGGGTGACCACCCAGAAGGAGGAGATGCGGATCCTGCCGAGTTTTATCTTCGGAACAAAGAGTACGGCAAGGATCATGCAAAGACATGTCACGGCAAAGATGGTAAGCGTTGCGGCCATTTCTATCCTCTTTTCCCCCTCGGGGGAAACAACGGCGATAATTTTAGCACGCACCAAAGGGATTGTCAATCAAATGCGGGCAAAAGACGCTTTCGGCCAAAAAATTGTTTTTTCGACGAAAAAAAACAAAAAATCCCAAAAAAATTCGCCGATAAACCCTTCAAATCGTTGACACGCACTTGACGACGTGCTAAAATAAACAAGGCTGTGTCTCCATGCACAGGCATTTGCCACGTGCAAAACGTGCGTGTAGGGTTGATGCGGGAAGTTACTGAAAAATCGAGGACGAAAGCCCCTCGGCAGATAATTTCCGCTGACAAATGTGGGACTTAGATTCCTGCGACGGACCGAGGCTTTTGCGAGAAAACACCGCAAAACGAGTGTTTTTTTGATGAGAATGCCTCGACACACACGGATGCGTTGATGCAGACTAACAAGTTCGTATAAAGAGAAGGAGCAAAAAATGGCAAGTCAGAAAATCAGGATCAAACTTTCGGCGTACGACCACGAACTCGTGGACCAGGCCGCGAGCCGCATCGTCGAGACGATGCAGAAGGGCGGGGCGAAAATTTCGGGCCCCATCCCC
>CANRIO010000010.1 GCA_947630605.1 uncultured Clostridia bacterium | reverse complement strand
TCCTTCTCTTCCAATCTCCACAGAGTTTGTTTGAACTGAATCTCAAAAACTGTTGCACTTAGTTTGACAATTCACTCCGACCTTCGACGACGATCAGAACGTGCGGTCGGGACAGGATGACGCGGGCTCTTCTTGCGCGGGGGTGGGTATAGATCTTTTCCCCTTGAAGTAGGTGATCGTGAGGATCAAAGTCAGGAGGAAGGCGGCGACGTCGGCGGCGGGGGCGGCGTAGAGGATGCCCTCCACTCCCCAGAAGATGGGAAAGATGCACACGAGCGGGATGAAGAGGACGATGTCGCGGACGAGCGAGGAGATGACGGCGCGGACAGGCCTTCCCACCGATTGGAAGAAGATAGACGACATCTTGATGATGCAAGTAAACGTCAGAAGGGAGAGGAAGATGCGGAAGGTCTTTTCGGCAAACAGCCAGTAGTCGTCGGGGTTGGGGATGTTTTTGGGCGTTCCGAAGATGGAGACGACGGCGCGCGGGGCGGCCTCGAACAAGACGGTGAATGTAAGCCCCACGCCGATGGTGCTAAGAAGAATATTGCGGTAGAGCTTCTTCACGCGGTCAAAGTTGCCCGCGCCGAGGTTGTAGCCGAGGATGGGCTGGCAGCCGAGGACGATGCCGACGACGATGTTGATGACGACGGTAAAGACTTTGCTCTCGATGCCGATGACGGCGATGGGAATATCCGCACCGTAGTGCGACTGTGCGCCGTACTTCGCAAGCATGATGTTGCACACGAGGGAAATGAGGACGATGCTCATCTGCGTGATAAAGGAGGACGCGCCGAGCTTTAAGGCGTTTGCAAACACTTTGAAGTTGGGGATGAGGTTTTTCCACTTCAATTTGAAGGTCTTTGTGCGGCGGATAAAATAGAAGAGCGAGATGAGGAAGGAGAGGCACTGCCCGATCGCCGTCGCCCATGCCGCCCCCGCCATGCCCCACTTTGCCCCATAGATGAAGGCGGGGTCGAGGGCGATATTCGTGACCGCTCCCGCGAGCATGGATGCCATCGACCATGCGGGACTGCCGTCCGCGCGGATGACGGCGTTCATCATGTTCATGAGCATGAACACGGGAAAGAAGGCGAGAACGATGTTGAAGTACTCCGTCGCGTATCCGATGCTGTTTGCGGAAGCGCCGAAGAGGGTGAGAACGGGTTTTGCCAACGGATAAAAGAGGGCGAGCAGAAGCAGGCTCGTACACAGCGTGACGGTGATGCCCGTGCCGATGGACCTCGGAGCGCTTGCGGCGTCCTTCTTCCCCTGACAGATGTTGAGGTGGGCGGCGCACCCGTCGCCGAAACACCACGCAAACGCCTGTGCGATGATGAAGATGGGGAAAACGACCCCCGTCGCCGCATTGCCGAGGGTGGAAAGTTCGCTGTTGCCGACGAAGATCTGGTCGACGATGTTGTAGAGCGCGCTGACGAGCAGGGATAAAATGCAGGGAATGGAGAACTTGAGCATGAGTTTGCCGAGTTTCCCCTCTCCCAAAAAGCTGTTTTGTTGTGTCTCTTCCATAATGGTCTCCTTTTTTTGCCGCAAAAAAACACATGCCGCCGCATGTGCCCTCATAAAAAAAGACACATGCCTGCGCGTACCGTGATCAGATTTACGCGCGAATATTTGCGCCACATGTGTCGTTTCGTTCGATGAAATTATATTGTTATTTTACGGGTTTTTTCAAAAAAAGTCAACTTATTTTGCGGAGAAAATTTGCCCTTATTCGCGATGTATTTCCTCGGAAGGCAGGCGTCATTCCGAGGAAGCGCAGCGACCGAAGAATCCCGTAAATGAAAACGCGGACTTACGTTTTAGGGGATGCTTCGACAAGCTCAGCATGACGCGGTTGCCCATTGGGAGCTCAACCCTCATCAGTCACGCGAAGCGTGACAGCTTCCCCCATAGATGGGGGAAGCCTTTGCTGCGGTGATGCTTCGACAAGCTACTTCGGGGCGGAGCCCCTCGTGCCGACCTTCGACGACGATCAGAACGTGCGGTCGGGGCAGCATGACGCGGTTTCACGACGAAGTATTTCGTAGCCTATACGCGATTCGCTTATTTAACGGATAATAATGAGCTTCTTTTTGGCGCGGGTCACGGCAGTATATAGCCATGAGGCGGCGTTCTCGAAGAGGCGGCTCTCGTCCAAAACCACGATATTGTCGTACTCCGAGCCCTGTGCCTTGTGGCAGGTGACGGCGTAAGCGAACTCGAAGCGGCAGACGGTGTCCTCCCGTCTTACACGGGTGTGGCGGAGGGCCTCGAAGTTCTCCTCATGGACGAGCCTTCCGTCCGCGAGAAGGCAGCCCTTCGCGCCATAGCTGTGGAAGTACTTCCCCTCGGTGAAGATGCCCGTGTCGAAGGGCAGATCGTACACGAAATTGTCGAGAAAATCCGCCTTGAAGTCGAGCTGGGCGAGGCCGTCCTCCTGCTCTCTGACATTGTAGCATTTGCCGACGGTGCCGTTCACGAGGTGGAAATCCCCCCTCTCGTCTATCTTTTTCTCCCAATCGTTGAGGGTACAGACGAGCTTTTCCCCGTCGATGGGAAGGCGTGCCTCCCCGGGGATGCCGAGGGCAGTGCGCACCTCGCGGTTGATGCGCATGCGGGTCTTGTTGGAGCCGACGATGATCTGGTCCGCCTCCAAAAAGAGTTCGCACCGCTTCTCCCGTGAGAGGGCGCGGAAGGGCACGACGGCGACGTTTTCGCCATAGCTTCCATAGGCGGGAAAGCCTCCCTCGCGGAGTTTGGACGAAAGACGCACGATGGGGTTGCCCTGCTCCTGACGGACGATCTCCTTCAGGGTGATGACGGGCATGGACAAAAGGGAATTGCTCCCGCCGACGGGAGGAAGCTGTGCGGGGTCGCCGCAGAAGAGGCACTTTATGCCGAAGGAGAGAAGGTCGCGGAGCATCTCGTCGGAGACCATGCTCGTCTCGTCCACGACAATGAGACGGATGTCCTTGGGAAGTTTCTCTTTGAGGACAAAGCGCAGGAAGTGCTCGGAGATGACCTCCCCGTCCTCGTTGACTTCGATCTCTTCATCCCGCGTATAGATGAGGCTGTGGATGGTGCTTGCGGGGCTGCCGTTCCGGATAAGGACGGAGGCCGCCTTGCCCGTGGGGGCGACAAAGGCCGCGCTCTCCCCCGGGATGAGCCCGAGCTTGCGGACGATGTAGTCGACGAGGAAAGTCTTCCCCGTGCCCGCATAGCCGCAAAGCACGAAGATCTGCGTGTTCAAATGCAGGAACCACTCCTCGATGAGCTCTGCCGCCTCGGCCTGATCGGCGGTGAGCGTGACATTTTGGGTGAGCGCGTTTCTCTCCATGCCAACATTATAGCATACTTTTGTATTGTTTGTAAACTTATGTTTAATGATTTTGAAAAATTTTTTTTGGGGGAAAAAAATACGAAAATCGAAAGCCTTCCCCCTTCGGGGGGAAGGTGTCGCCTTCGGCGACGGATGAGGGGCATGGTCAGCGTCATTCTGAGCCACCCGCGCGCGTCATTCTGAGGCAAAGCCGAAGAATCCCGAACTACGAAGTCCGTGTTTTCATTAAGGGGATCCTTCGGGGACTTTCTCGCATGGACTTCGTATTGTCTTGGTCGGCTCAGGATGACGCGAATGCCTTATTCCGGTTTGAATTTGGCGTAGAGGAGGCGGCCTAAGATGTTCTCCTCGACGAGGATACAGCCGTTTTCGACGGGGTATGTCCGCGACATGGTACGCACTCCCTGCTTCGCACGGAAGGTCACGCGCTCCTCTTCGGTATCCATTTCGTACCTTCCCGAAAGGCTCCCCTCGCCCCCTTTGCGCATCTTATAGCGAATGGTGAACGCTCCCCCGCGGCCGAGCTCGAGGCTCAGATCTTCGAAGGAAGCGAGCTTATCCTCCCCCGAAAGGGTGAGCTCCTCGCAGAAGTACATGCCAGTGTAGGGGCGGGAAAAGTCGGTGAGCGAGCCGAGCTCCTCCTCCGTCTTGCAGGCGGCAAGCGCAATGAGGGCAAAAGAAAGCATGACCGCCGATAGTATGGCTGCAAATAACTTTTTCATATCCAAAGTTTTCCGCGCGTGCGGAAAATTATTCCCTCACTTGCCCTTGACGCGGGCGATGTCGATGTTGTCCTTCTTCCGATCGGAGAGGGCCTTGATGGGGTGGTCGGAATTCTGCACGCGGTAGTCCTGCCCGAGCTTTAAGATCGCCTTCTCGATGACGGTATGCGTGCCCACCTTCTCGGGTTCTCCGTTCACCTTCGCGTTGTAGGAAAAATAGCGGAAGCTGTCGGGCACCTTGTCGAGCTCTTCCCATCCCTCCTCGACGCCCGTGAGGCGCACGCTCTTCAAAATTTCACGGATATACTCCTTCTGCGGGCGAAGTTTCAGAAGCTCGGGGAACGTCCCGCCCTCGGGAAGGACCTGCTGCCAGACCTTGCCCTCGTACGTCTTAAGGAGGTCTGCGGCCTCGTGAAGGTGGCAGACTTCCTCCTCGAAGTGCTGTTCCCAGATCTTCTTGACGCGCTCATCCTTCTCGTCCATATAGCAGGAATAGTAGAGATAGCACTCGGTGTATTCATTCATCAGAAGGCACTCAAACTCGGACATGGTGGGGTCCTTTAAGCTCCCGTAGCCCGTCACATGCTGTTCCTCGATCATCGCGATCTCATTGTAGAGCTTTCTGCCCAAGGGGCTTGCATAGAGGTTGGCGACGTTCATATAGTAGTTCATCGTCTGTTGCTCCGCGCCCGTGATGATGTTGACGTTGAGCTTTGTCTTGAGGTCGGAAAGGTACCCGTTGAGGTAGAAATTCACATCGTCGCTCGGATGGCGGTACTCGGCGACGGTAGGCCGTCCGGGCATGATCTCAGTGTAGGAGCCGACGAGTTTTTTCGGGTCGCCCCCCTTCTCCAGCTCCATAAGGTCGCTGTAGCGATAGAGGTGGTCGAAATCCTCCAAAAGGGCAAAGTCAAGCTGTTTTTTCACATAGGAATTTTTCTCGGTGATCGCAAGGTTGGCGGTGAGATCGACGGCGAGCTGTTCATAGCCGATGGTATGCTCCAAAATGCTCTCGTCGGCGGGCTTGAGGCTCGCTACCCGCTTTTGCTGGATCTGTTCCCCCCTGCGCATGCGGGAAAGACGGCGGCGCACGTCGTTGTTCGCGCACATGCGGGTGAAGGAATTGGAGAGGCGCACGCTCTCGAATTCCGTGCCGTTCATGAGGATAACGCGGGTGCGGGTGTAGGGGTCCACTTCGTTCTTGTCGTAGGGCTTCACGAGCACTTTGTTCCATGAGGTAAAAACTTTGTCCGCCTTCTGCGGCTTCAAATCAAACGGATTCATCTGATCCCTCCTTTTCGCGGAAAGTTTTCCCCTTCGCCGCAAGAAGTATTCATGCGTTTGCAAAGCCGCAAAAAATATGTTATAATATTTTATGAAAACGTTCAAACGAGAGGTGCTTATGATCGGTTGCGTCATCGCCATGGACAGGGAGGCAGACCTCCTTCTCGACCGGATGGAGGTAACAAAAACGCAGACGCTGTTCGGGAAAAGCGTGTATTACGGCAGGGCGTTCGGAAAGGACGTCGTTCTCGTCATTTCGGCGGAGGGCAAAGTTAACGCCGCCGCAGGTACGTGTGCCGCGATCGCAGCGGGTGCGGACGTCGTGCTGAATTTCGGCGTTGCGGGCGGTCTGAACCCCGAGAATACCGAGGTGGGCGAAGTGTATCTCATCGAAAAAGCGGTGCAGTACGACTTTGATCTCAGGCAGCTCTCCGGCAAAGAGGTGGGGACGCTGCCCGGGGAGGAGGAACACTTCCTGCCCCTCTATCTTCCCCCGCTTCCCTATCCCCGCCGCACGCTCGGCACGGGCGACCGGTTCGACGATTCCCCCGCCGACCATGCCCTGCTCCTTCGCCTCGGCTGCGACATCCGCGAGATGGAAGCGGGCGCGATGGCACAGGTGTGCAGGTATGCAGGCGTGCCGTTTGTGAGTGTGAAGGCGGTCTCCGACGTGTACGGCTCGGGTTCGACGACGCAACAATTCCGCCGGAATTGCGACCGCGCCCTCGCCGCCTTAAAAGAACGTCTCAGCGAAATTTTTTCGCGTCTTTGAACGCAATCAAACGAAAAAGGAGTATACCATGATCGACCTTGGCGATTGGAAAGAGCCTCTTTCTCCCCTCTTCGCGGACGAGAGATACCAAAAGATCCGCGAATTTCTGAAGTACGAATATTCCCATTACACGGTCTACCCCGACATGTACGACCTCTACAACTGCTTCCGTTTCACACCTTTTGCGAACGTGAAAGTCGTCCTCCTCGGGCAAGATCCCTATCACGAGCCGGGGCAGGCGCACGGGCTGTGTTTCTCTGTGAAAAAGGGCGTGCGCATCCCCCCGTCGCTCGAGAATATGCTCAAGGAGCTAAAGAGCGACCTCGGCTTCGACCCGCCCGCCTCGGGCGACCTCACCAAGTGGGCGAAGGAGGGCGTGCTGCTTTTGAACACCGCGCTCACCGTGCGCGAGCATCAGGCCAATTCTCACGCGAATTGCGGCTGGAGCTGGTTCACGGACAGCGTCATCAGCATTTTGAGCGAAAAAAAAGAGCATCTTGTCTTTCTGCTCTGGGGCGGCAATGCGCGGCGTAAAAAGCCGCTCATCGATACGGATAAGCACCTTGTTTTGGAGTGTGCGCACCCCTCGCCGCTCTCGGCGTACAACGGCTTTTTCGGCTGCCGCCATTTCTCCAAGACAAACGCCTACCTCACCTCCCACGGCCTCTCCCCCATCGATTGGAATTTGAAGGAGTAACCGCGCCATTCCTCCCCGCGTCACTCTTTCCTCATCCTCGACTTTTTTCTTCCTCATCTCGACGCCGCGAAGCGGCGGAGGAGACCCCCTCTCAATACACCCTGCTGGGTTTGTAGGGGTTCCCTCGCCGCCTTCGGCGGCTCGGAATGAGGGGTGAGTAGGTGGTACGGAATGAAACGCGTGGTCGGCTCAGAATGACGAGCGTAGTCGAGGAATCACCTTATTATTAAAAAAACATGGCGCATTCGCCATGCTTTTTTGTTATTTGCGTTTGAAGCGCAGTTTGCCTTTCGGCCTTGAGGGCCTTTCCGGTTCCACGGGGGAAGCTGTCGCCGAAGGCAACTGCTGAGAGTTCTCCTCGGGAAGGGAAGGCTCCTCCGTGGGAGGAGCTGCCACGCTCGCGTGACTGAGGTGGGGCGAGTTCTGAATCGTACCCACCCCCCTACCCCCCTCCTCGGGAGGGGGCAACTGCCGGGAGTTCTCCTCGGGAGGGGGCAGAGTCTCCTTGGGCAACTGACGTTCTTTCTCCTTGTCGGCGGGGGCCTTGGTCTCGATGAGGATGGCGTGGGAACTGCTCTCCTCGCCGCTCTCTATGACCTTCACCATCGTGTCCTTTTCCGGCTCCTGTCCCTCGGGGATCTCCGTCTTGTCGATGAATCCCTTCTCATCGAAGCGGTAGGCAAACCCGCGGTAGTAGATCGTCTCCTTGAACTCCGCCCGCATCTCCTTTGCGGCGCCCTCGCTCCCCTCGATGGCATCGAGGAGCTTCTTCCTTCTCCCCTCCTCGCACTTCTCCACCTTGCGGGAAACGGCGTCCACCATGATGAGGCAGTACAGAAGAGCCACCACCGTGATGATGCCCGAATACGATTGCAGGAACATGATGACGATCCCGACGCCCTTCGCCCGCGCCCCTCTGTAGACACCTATGACGTCCTTGAAGGTCGCATGGAAGCCGTCCTCGGCCTCATTCGCATCGCCGCATGTCGTCAGCTTGAGGTCGTTTCCCTGCCCTTCGATGTTCACGATGCGGTGGATGATGGTGTAGCCCGCCTCGTTGCGATAGGCGACGATGTCGAACCGCTTGAGATCGGCGGGGCTGTTCACCTTGTCGAGGAGGATGATATCGTATTTCTGGAAGCGGTTGGCCTTCTCCAAATTCTCGAGCTCGCTGTAGTAGTGGTTGTTCTCGTTGAGCTTGCTCATGGAACCCGATGCGACGACGAGAAAGCTCTTCCCGAGGACGGGCCGCCCGTCTGCGATGCGGGTCACGAGGGAGAAGATAAAGACGGGCACAACGACCGCAAGGAAAAGCACGAACAGCACCTTTCTGACGATCGCAAAGGCCTTTCTCCGCTTTCTGACTTTGGGATTCCTCGCCTTGATCGCCTCGTCGATGAGTTCGATGTCCCGCTTGCCCGCCTCGATCTGGGCAACGGTGGAGCGCGCATGGGTGCGGTATAGGATGGTGAATACCGCCGCAAAGCAAACGACGCCCGCAAGCGTCGCTATGATGGAAACAATTTCAAGTGTAGACATCTTCAAGCAAACTTATTTCAATTCGATATTTTCTTCGGGGATGGCGTTCAGATGCACCGTGTAGACCGCCTGTTCTTCTCCGTTCAAGATGATGTTGCGCATGTCGTTGAGCGTCCTTTCGATCTCCTCTTCATTCGCCCGCAGCCCTTCCTCCGTCTCATCGTAATAGAGGCTCGGGTTCATGCGTTGGAAGGCGTCCCCCCAATAGATCTTCAGCTCGAATTCGAACTCCCAGATACTGCCGTCTTCCGGCCGGTCTTCGTTCTCGTAGAGCTTCTCCTTATCGACGGGCAGCGACATCGTCACGGGGACAAAGTTGCCATACGCGTCTTCGAGGTATTCGCCGTTCTCGTCCGTCTTGTAGAAATCGGAGATGTCGATATACCCCTCTCTCGCCGCCTGGATGACGCCCACAGGCATGCTCACACGGTATTGGATCTCCTTCAGATATTCCGCACGCGTGATGCTGCCTTTGACGATCACCGTCATCTTCTCGGAATGCTTGCCGTCCCAGCGCAGCCGCCCGTCGTTGTCGCCGTAGGCGGAGTCGAGCGAGAAGCCGAAGTACGCAACGGCCTCGTCCCCCTCCATCTGCTCCTGATCGGGCGTCAGCTCCGCCTTCATCTCGAGATCCTCAAAGGTGAAGATGCTGTTGTCGTTGCCCAGCTGGATAGCTCCCTCCAGGAGGACCTTTTTCCCTGACAGGAAGGTCCCGAGGAAGATCCCGAGCGCGAACAACGCCGCCCCGACAAAGACGAGTATGACGACAAGGATCACCGTCTTGCTGCTGTTGTCTTTTTTATTTACCTTTGCCATAAGATTTTACTCCTGCTAAGGGAGATTCAGGCCTACCCCTTTTTAAGGGGGAGGCTCCGCGCCAGCGGTGGTGGGGGTTAAGGCCTACCCCTTTTCAAGGGGGAGGCTCCGCATTAGCGGTGGTGGAGGTTAAGGCCTACCCCTTTTTAAGGGGGAGGCTCCGCATTAGCGGTGGTGGAGGTTAAGGCCTACCCCTTTTTAAGGGGGAGGCTCCGCATTAGCGGTGGTGGGGGTTGGCTTCTGAATGCTCCCCCACCCGTCACGGCTTCGCCGTGCCACCCTCCCCCTCGCAAGCGAAGGGTAGGGCCTCCCCCCTTCGGGGGGAAGCTGTCACCGATAGGCGACTGATGGGGGGCAACTAATCACTCCAACCCCAAGTGGTTCCAAATATCCTCACAAATTGCCTTATACATTTTGTGAAAGTCATAGTTGGAGTATCGAAGTACGGTGAGACCGAGAGATTGAAGATAAGCGTCCCGCGCCCTATCGTATTCCTTGCCCTCGTCCTCATAGTGCTGAGATCCGTCAAGTTCGATCACGAGCTTCTTCGACGCACAGTAGAAATCAACGATATAGTTGCCGATTGCTTTCTGTCGCACAAACTTTACAGGAAGACTTCGCAAAAAGGAATACCATAATTTGCGCTCTTCCTCCGTCATGTTCTTACGAAGTTTCTGCGCCCGTTTTATAAGTTTGTGCTCGTAGTATTCCATACGCCTCGTCGCCCCACTCGTCGCCCCCGCAGGGGGAGATGTCGCGAGCTTGCCTCCCCCACTCGTCGCCCCCGTAGGGGGAGATGTCACGAAGTGACAGAGGGGTTTCCTCGTCGCCCAAAAACCCTTTCCCCCGCTTCGCGGGTACTTTCCCTTTCAGGGACAGCAAGGAGACAACCTCGTCGCCCCACTCGTCGCCCCCGTAGGGGGAGATGTCGCGAGCTTGCCTCCCCCACTCGTCGCCCCTGCAAGGGGAGATGTCACCAAAGGTGACAGAGGGGTTTCCTCGTCGCCCAAAAAACCCTTTCCCCCGCTTCGCGGGTACTTTCCCTTTCAGGGACAGCAAGAGGGAAACGTAAAGGGGAAATACACAAGTGGCATTTCCCCTTTTGATCAGACTTTTATCCGCTTCCGGGCGAGTGGTGCCGCATAAAAGGGATCTCGGTTTTTTTATGTGTGATTAGGCACTGTATTGCGTAGCTGTGTAGGTGAAATGCGCGGTAAGGTTGCCGTCGCCAAGCGTCTCATAAATGTGACTAAGAACATCTTCGGCATAAGCATAGTTCATCTCATCGCCTCTGGCCTCATATTTGCCCGAACTTGCTTCATATTCCCCGCCATATACGCTCATCTTTGTTCCATATACTTGCCCATTGAAGAACTCATAGGGATTCTTCCCATCGAAACGATCTCCCCAACCAAGCGTAATCTTAACGACAATCGTCTTCTTCTCGCTTACCTCATAATGATTTGACGTGAAAGTAATGTTACCGGTGTCTTGATCAACTTGCGCTTCGGTCAATGTGCTGGTTTCATCTTTCGTATATTTGACAGCTGCCAAGTAACCACCCGTCGATGCATCGGTACCGGCCAACGTCGCGTATCCGCCCAAATCAGCATCAAGGTCAATTTTCTGGAAAGAACCATAATTCAGAGTAATTGTAATTTCTAATTCAAGATCTTCATCTACCGCAGCTGCATCCAACCACGGAGCAGAAACTGATGCGGTTTTCTTGCCAAGTTTAGCTTCACTGTTGGTTACCTCAACCTCGTAGTCAAGGCCACTTACTGAAACATTATCTGCCGTTACGGTACCACCTTTTTGACCGGGAGCTTCCTTACCCGTTGTAATCGTCCATGCTGCGAAGCCGACGCCGACGAGGGCCGCGCTCAAAAGCCCGGTCGTGAGTATTGTTGCGATCTTTGTTCTGCGTTTCATAAATTTTCCTCTCCTTTTGAGATAAATTTTTTATTTGTTGCAGAACCCTCTGCAACGATTTGACTATATCCTATCACTTTTTGTTCCTTATGTCAAGACTTTTTTGAAATTTTTTGTGAGAAAAATACAATTTTTTTTATTTTCGTTCTTTTATTTCCGACTTTTTTTGATTGTTTTTGCTATTTTTTGTTTATCACTTTCGCATTATGCGTATATTTTTTGAAGTATGCGGTTTTTCGCTTTCCCTATTATATTACGCGCGTGCATGTGTGCGTGCGTGGGCGAGGGAGGGCATTCTAATCACGTCATGTTGAGCGAAGTCGAAACATCACCGCATTATGAATAAGGTGATTCCTCGACAAGCTCGGAATGACGAAATTAGAGCGTCGGGGCGGGGTGACGAATTAGAGCGCGGGGCAGGGTGACGATATTTGGAATGGGGCGGGAGGGGGCATGGCCTACCCCTTTTTAAGGGGGAGGCTCCCGCCTTGGCGGGTGGTGGGGGTTGGCTTCTAAATGTTCCTCAATCACTCCCCCACCCGTCACGGCTTCGCCGTGCCACCCTCCCCCTCGCGAGCGAAGGGTAGGGCTTGGGGCGGGCGGGCGGGGCGAATTGCGCATGACGGGCGATTTTCGGCGGGAAAGAATTTTTGCACAAAACCCTTGACAGAGAGAAAAAAATGTGTTACTATAAAACCACAGCAAGGGTTGCCCCTGTTAAGCGGTCAGCCTCTGAGTTGAAATGTTATTTAAGAAAATAACCGTCCACCTAGCTGCTAACTACTATGGGCGGTTATTTTTTTGCGACTTTGATCGCTATGTAGTCGATGCCGATTTCTTCCAGAAGCTCACGAATGCGCTTGAGGAGACCGGCAAGCTCGAGCAAATCGATCATAAGCACCACCCCCTTTCAGGAATTTCCGCCGAAACGGATCTTCGTAAAAAGAGGCTAACCGCCAACAGGAACCCTTGCTGCTTAAAATTACTTTACCACTTTCGGGAATGAAAGTCAACTCCTTTTCGAACGTATTTTTGCAATTTGAGGGGAATTGCGCATGAGGGGCGACACGCCCCTTTCCTCATTCCGAGGCGAAGCCGAGGGAATCCCTACGTAAGCGACAAAGCCTCATGGGTTTGTAGGGATCTCCTCCGCGCCTTCGGCGCGTCGAGATGAGGAGAGAGAGTGTCGTCGAGATGAGGAGGAAAAATGCGGTGATGCTTCGACAGGGGCAGCATGACGTAATCAGAATGACACCCCTTCCGTCGCCGAAGGCGACACCCACCCCTCAAGGGGTGGGCAAGGGCGGGGGTGAGGGCATAAGGAAAAGCCCGAGGGCGCGCCTCGGGCTCTTTTGGTGTTTTTTTTGGGGGGGGGTGTATTGAAGGCTTCGATTTTTCTTATTTCTTACTAATTCCCCAACCACTATACAAGTAGTATACTCCTCCATTAGTTACAGGATTGTCTCCCGTTTTTGATCCGCTATTATTGTGAAGTTGCATAGACAAAGTTTCTTTGTCCCCAATAATTGCCCTTATATCATATAGAATATACTTCTTTCCATCCGCCTCGGTATAAGACTTCCCATCGGTGGAATGATAGATTTTATTGAAATATAAGCCATTGCTTGCTAATCCAAGACCAGGCCAGCCACCATCAATATCACCTGTGTTCGTCCATAAGTGTAAATACAATTCCCAACCATTGATAGATTGAATTTGATCATGAATGACAAAGGCAATTATTTTCTTACTTACTCCATTTATTTTCAGTGAAACCTTTGCATTCGGTGCTGCTGTTGCTTGTGTCGTGCCGGAAATCGTGAAAGTATAATCTCCTTCTACAAAGACTCTTGCAACATCAACTCCACCGTCAATAAAGTATGAATGCATGTTGCAGGAATCACCCCACCAACCAAATTTCTGCGGCTGAGAATGATCGGTACCTATGGTGCCCTGGGATCTATAAATGAACGAGAAATAATCGTCTATTATCAAATGCGCAGTGAGAGTATAACTTGTCGACTTATCCAGTTTAATCAAATCATAGTAACTGCTGCTCCAACTGACTGTGTTGTAAAGAGTACTTGAGCTACTCGTACTCTTCTTACCAATCATATACCAACCATACGGTTCGTTCGTCATGGCCGTGGTTTGCGATGTGTATATTTCAACCTCGTCGTTTCCGTCGGCATCATGTACGATCGTCGGCATGACCCAAACATCGGAACTCGTGATTTTTATATCCACGGTTTGATTGACCTTTGTATTTTCACCTACAGGGGTAGGTTTTGAGTTATGGAAGATAACCGTGAGAGCATCGGTGGTATTGGGGTCACTCAAATTTTCGGCGTAAGTGGGTGCGACAAACGTGACAGTATACCAATGCGCGTCCGTTCCCGTCGTACCATCCTTCGTTGTCTCAACCTTCTTGTCGTCGAACGGGCCTAACAACTCATGTTCTCTTGCTTTGCCGTCGACAAAGAAGGCATAAGCATAAATGTTCGTCGTTGAGGAATCCCAACCCAATACATCGTAGAAGTGAACCTTGAACTCCGTAATCTTGCTTAAGCTATCGTATGCGTCGATATAGTAACCTCCGCCAGTTTTAGCAGGGTTGTAGCAAGGAATGAATCGCATATCGTCTTCGGATGTGAGCGCGATATTGTTCGTAAAGGTTGAACTGAACGATGACGAGCTAGTAGTATTGAACTTAACAGTCAAACCTTCTTCATAGTAGTCTTCGCGAACGTCCGTAAATGAGTACGAAGTCCAAAGAGAACCGGAAGGCGTGGTTCCCGTAGTATCTACTTTATACGAGGATCCATTGTGGTACAAAGAAACATTCGAAATCGACCAATTAAAGGTATTGTGGAAGTAGAGCGTGACGGTCATCGTCCACCTTGCGGTGAGGGTGTAAGCGTAGTCTGTGTCTGTGTATTCGCCAAATGTCCAATCGTCCTTCGTCGTTTCGCCGTGATACCAACCAATGAATGTGCGCGTCTTGCCGTTGACGGACTTATTAAGCGAAGCAGGGATCTCGGGAACTGTCTGGCCATAGAAGCCCTGCTGCATAGCGACGTTATCGGCAATCGAGGTGGAACTACCGTTCTTATCGAGATTGACGGTGTAGAGCTGTGCCCACTGTGCCTCGAAGGTGACCTCGCCTTCGACCGTGTAGACAGACTGTGTGGTTGCGGCGTATGTATCTGTGTAATTCGTAGGAAGGTCGCCCGTACCCAAAGCGGTGTAGAGCGTCGGCTTTGTCTCCGTGTCCGTAGAGAGCTTCCAACCGATGTAGCGCGTATCATTGTAATCGCCGGTAATCTCGTGACCGGAGAAGCTGACCTGCGAGTGCCAAGCAATCTCTTCCGTCGTGGAGGCAGTGCCGTTATTCTTGTCGAACGTGACGGTGAAGGTCTTGATCTTCCACTGTGCGGTGAGGGTGATCGTCATAGTACCCTCTACATTTTCGGCCGACCCAATAAGAGCCTCGTCGAGAGTATAGGTGCCCTCTTGCGCCGCCGTGATCGTGCCGCCCGTGTACTGCCATTCCACGAAGTCGTAACCTTCGAGTGTATGCGTGGTAAGACCGGTGATGGAATCGCCGATATGGACGTTGGTTTGAGTGTCGGACAAGGTGGGAGCGGCGGTTTGCACACTGTGGTCGCCGCCGTCAACAAATTTAATCGTATACTCGATCGCCGTCCACTTCGCGGTAAAGGTGATGGTGCTGTCTTTTCCGAGGCTCTGCGCCTTGATATAGGCGGCGTCGAGGGTGAACGACTTGACGGCGTCGGTGGAGCCTGCGTAAGTCCACCCGTCGAAGGTGTAGCCCGTTTGTTCGCCAAGCGACGGGAAGGAAACGACGGCATTCTCCAAAGAGACGGTGCCCGTGCTCGAATGGCTGAACTTGGTGTCGGTGAATTGCACGGTGTAAGTGATGACTTTCCAATGGGCGTGGAAAGTAGTGTCGCCGTTCAGATCATAGGTCGCGTGTGCGCTATCGTACTTATAAAGGGTCACGTCCTCACTATATGTATCTTCGACATACCAACCCTCGAAGGTGTAGCCCGTGCGGGTAGGTTCCATTTCGGGGATCGAGTAGGTTGCCTCGTTGACTGTTCCGCCCTCCGGGATCGTGCCGTCGGCGTCGGGTGCATCGAACTTGACCGTGTAGGTCGTTTCCGTGGTGGTGGAGGTCCACTGCGCGGTGAAAGTGACGTCGGAGGCGACGGTGTAGGTTTGCTTTGCGCCCGTGACGGTTGTCTTTAACGTTTCGCTGCCGTAGACGTTGCTATCTTCGGGGGAAGTTTTCCAACCGCCGAAGGTCTTGGTTGTATCGGCCCATGTGGGGTCGGGGATCGCATTGTCCCCTTCGCCGAAATTGAGGACGTTCGTTTCTTCCGTTGAGGAATATGCGCGCGCGTGATAAGTGCTATCTTCGTCCTCTTTGCTGTAATCTTCGCCGAGGTCGAAAGATACGACAAAATCCCGAGAGGGAGCTGCGCTCTCTTCGGGGGCGGAGATCATCCAGACTGCAAAGGCGAGGCAGCCGAGGATGGCGGTCATGAGCGTGACGAGCACGGCGATGACAGGACGGGAAAGTTTCCTCACGGCGTCGCCTCCTTCGCCGCAAGCGTGGCATTAAAGGTGAACTGCGCTCCTGTCGGTGCGCCGTCTTTCACAAAGACGTTGTAGAAATATTGGGTGAAATCGGTGGCGGCGTTCTCATTTGCACCGCCGTTCGTGAAGTCGAAGGTGTAAGTGATTTTGACTTTAATTTCCTCGGTGCCAGCGGCGAACTCGACGGGGACGGTGACGATGTAGAGGCTGTCGCCAGTCGATTCCGTTACGCCGCTTTCGGACATGGTGCCGACCTGAGCTTTGGCGGAAAGGAAGGAATTCGTCTCGGCGAAGATGTTCTGTGCGCCGCTGTTGGGGAAGTTGGTATCATAGCCGAGCTTCACGGTGAGGGTGGCATTTCCCACATAGCCGCCGGAAGTGAGGGTGTAGGTGGCGGACATGGTGCCCCTGTATGAGAAGGTGGCGACGTTATTTTCGCCCACGGAAGTGAAGCCCTGCGAGGAATAGCGGGGGGCGGTGAGGGTAGGCGCGCTGCAGCTGAGGACGGACTCCGCGCTGACGGTACCGGAAACTTCGGCAGAAACGCCGCCGGCGGGACCCTGCGAAATCGTCCAGCTTGCGAAGCCCATGCCGATCATGGCGCAACAGGAAAACAGGGCAACGATGCTGAGTTTGGCTCTCGTCGTCATGCGGCATTACCTCCTTGGGATGATTTCGGGGACGCGGTGCGGGGTCGCTTTTTGCGATGCGGGGCGCCCTTTTGCAAGGTGCTTTTGCGGGGCGGTGGGCGCTTTTGCAAAGGACACTTGCGGATACGGGCGCGGGCGCGAGGGCATAATACGATGCGCTGTGCGTGTGATACTATATATTATAGCAACAATTTGAGCGAAGTCAATAGGTTTGCGAAAAAAAGTGTAAAAAAATCAAATTTCGTGTTAAGCGTTAACACAATTGTTTGGAAATTGTTGAAATTATTCGCCATATTTCGGTAAAAATTAACATGGTTCGGGGGGGAATTGGGAAGCCTTTGTTGCGGTGATCTCCCCCACCTGTCGCTAAAGCGTCACCCTCCCCCATGGATGGGGGAGGGCCTACCCCTTTTTAAGGGGGAGGCTGTCACCGACAGGTGACTAATGGGGGTTAAATTCTAATCACGTCATGTTGAGCGAAGTCGAAACATCACCTTGTTACAATGTGGTGACCCTTCGACAGGCTCAGGGTGACGAATTAGAGCGTCGGGGCGGGGTGACGAATTTGGAATTCCCCACTTCAGTCACTAAAGTGACAGCTCCTCCCGAGGGAGGAGCTTTCTTCGGACTTCGTATCGAGGGATGCTTCGGGGATGGACTCGCGTGGACTGCGCAAGAGCCGTTTCGGCTCAGCATGACGCGTTTGACACCCCCCACCTGTCGCTAAAGCGACACCCTCCCCCTCGCCGGCGAGGGGGAGGGCTTGATGATTGCGGACTTCGTATCGAGGGATGCTTCGGGGATTTTCTCGCATGGACTGCGTATGAACAATTCAGCTCAGCATGACGCGGTTTACCCTCATAATGACGGCATTAGGGGGTACCATGTCCGAGGTCAGAGCGTGAAAAAGAATTCGCCGTCGCGTTCGTCGAGGGTGACATAGCTGTTCGAGGAGACTTTGCCGAGGAGGATCTCCTCCGAGATCCTGTCCTCCACGCGGCGCTGGACGACCCGCTTTAGCGGCCGCGCACCGAACTCTTCGCTGTACCCCTCGTCGACGAGGGCGAGCTTGGCGCGCTCGGTCACATGCAGGTCGATGCCCTTCTCCTTGAGCCTTCTTTGGAGCGATTCCAGAATTTTCCCGCAGATGTCGACGGCGTTCTCCCGCGTGAGTTTGTGGAAGATGACGATCTCGTCGATCCTGTTCAGAAATTCGGGCTTGAACTGCTTCTTCAAGGCCTCCTCGATCTGCTCCTTCATGCCCTCGTACTCCCCCGCCGCCTCGCCGAATCCGAGTGCGGGGATCTCCTTTACCTCATGCGCTCCCACGTTGGAGGTGAGGATGATGATGGTGTTCTTGAAGGAGACGACGCGGCCGCGGCTATCGGTGAGACGGCCGTCATCGAGGATCTGCAAAAGAATGTTGAAGACGTCGGGGTGCGCCTTTTCGATCTCGTCGAAGAGGACGACGGAATAGGGACGGAGACGCACGCGCTCGGTGAGCGTCCCCTGCGAGTCGTCGAAGCCGACATATCCGGGAGGCGCGCCGATGAGCTTCGTCACGGAGCCTTTCTCCATGTATTCGGACATATCGAGGCGGACCATGGTGCGCTCATCGCCGAACATGGCCTCCGCGAGGGCCTTGGAAAGGTCGGTCTTGCCCACGCCCGTCGGGCCTACGAAGATGAAGGAGCCGATGGGACGGCCGGGATCCTTGAGCCCTGCGCGGGCACGGCGGATGGCACGGGCGACGGCGCAGACGGCCTCGTCCTGCCCGACGATGCGCCTATGCAGGTCTTCCTCCAAATGGATGAGGCGGGCGCTCTCCTCCTCGGTGAGCTTGGAGACGGGGACGCCCGTCCAATCGCTGACGATGGCGGCGATCTCCTCCGCACCGATGGAAAGATGGGCCTCGCTCCTCGCGCTGTTCCATTCCGTGCGAAGAGCGTTGAGCTTTTGCCTGAGTTCGTCGATCTCGCTCGTGAGCTTGGCGGCGCGGGTGTAATCCTCCCACTTGACCGCCTTTTCCCGCTCAGCGGTGAGACGGGCGAGTTTATCCTCCATTTCGCGAAGCTCCGCGGGGCCGTTGTAGGAATTGAGACGGGCGCGGGAGGCCGCTTCGTCGATGAGGTCGATGGCCTTGTCGGGGAGGAAACGGTCGGTGACGTAGCGGTCGGAAAGGTTGACCGCCGCCTCGATCGCTTCATCCGTGATGGCGACGCCGTGGTGGGCCTCGTACTTATCCTTCAGCCCCTGCAGGATGACGATGGAATCCTCGATGTTGGGCTGTTCGACGAGGACGGGGGTGAACCTTCTCGCGAGGGCGGCGTCCTTTTCGATATACTTTCTGTATTCCTCGTTGGTGGTCGCCCCCA
Source organism: uncultured Clostridia bacterium (assembly GCA_947630605.1). Classification (GTDB taxonomy): domain Bacteria; phylum Bacillota; class Clostridia; order Christensenellales; family Borkfalkiaceae; genus Gallimonas. The sequence continues at coordinate 17,693 of CANRIO010000010.1, read as the reverse complement.
CCGTCTGGAGTTCTCCGCGGGCGAGCATGGGCTTGAGGATGTTGGAGGCGTCCATGTTGTTGTCGGAAGAGCTTCCCGCGCCCACGATCATGTGGATCTCGTCGATGAAGAGGATGACGTTCTTATCCTTGATGATGGCGTCGGTGACAGACTTCAGGCGTTCCTCGAAGTCGCCGCGGTACTTTGCCCCCGCGAGAAGCCCCGTGAGGTTGAGCGAAAAGACCTTCTTGTCGAGCAATATCTCGGGGACGTCCCCCTCGACGATGGCGCGGGCAAGGCCCTCGATGACGGCGCTTTTGCCCACGCCCGGCTCGCCGACGAGGACGGGATTGTTCTTCGTCCTCCGCGAGAGGATCTGGATGACCTTCTCGATCTCCTTCCGCCGCCCGATGACGGGGTCGAGTTTGCCCTCGCGTGCACGCTGGGTGAGGTCGACGCCGTACTGCATGTAGGACGGAGGGTCGGAGGCGTCCTCTTCCTCGCGGGCGGAGGACATGAGTTTGCGCGCATTGGCCCACTTCTGAGAGGGGTCATTGCGGACATGGGTGGGGGGAATTTCCTCTTCGGGGTCTCTGTCCACAAATTCGGAGAGGCGATTTTCGAGGAGGACGAGGTCGGTGCCGATGCTCTTTAAGATGCGGACGGCGATGCTCTCGTCGACCATGAGAATGGAGAGCAGCATGTGCTCCGTGCCCACGAGCGGGCTGAAGGTGCCGCTCTGCAGGGCGAGTTCCAGGGCGCGGTCCATGACCTTCTTGGTGCGGGGCGTATAGCCGTAGAGCGTCACATCGTGCTGGACGCAGCGGCGGAAGGGCTCGGTGTATTTCTCGAGCGTCGCGCCCGCTTCCACGAGGAGCTTGCCCGCCGTGCTGTCGTTGACGCAGAGCATGCCGAACACGAGGTGTTCGGTGCCGATATACGTCGTATCGTACCTCTTTGCCGCCTCCTGCGCGATGAGCAGGACCTGATCAAGATGCTCGCTGTTCTTTGTATTCAAAATGATCCTCCGATCAGAATAATTTCATTGCACGAATGGCCTGTGCGACATATTCGGCGCGCAATTCGTTTCTCCGCTCCGCGCTTGCCGCCTCGCCGCTGCGGTAGTTGAGCCCGCCCGGCCGCATGGCGATCTGCAGTTTATCGAGGGCGTCCATGCGGTCGTCCCGCCCGATCCCTTCGCCGAAGAGGCCGAGCGCGATGCCGAGTTTGATGTCCGAGATACGGCTGACGAACTCCCGCTCTTCGAGGATGCGGCAGCAGGAGAGGATGCCGAGGGAGCGGAAGATGCGGTCTTCGAGCGCACGGCCCTCCTCCACCTTCATGCGGACGCGCTCCGCGAGCTCCATGTCGACGAGCTTCGTGACGGCCTGTTCCACTTCCTCCAAAATGTTTGCCTCCGAGAGGCCGAGGGTCACCTCGTTGCTGATCTGGAAGAGGTCCCCCTCCGCGCCGCTACCCTCCCCGAAGACGCCGCGCACCGTGAGGCCGAGGCGGGTGAGGATGGGCATGACGCTCTTGAGCCGTCCCCGCCTCGAGAGGGCGGGCAAAAAGAGCATGACGGAAGCCCGAAGGCCCGTGCCGAGATTGGTCGGACAGGCGGTGAGGTACCCCAGCTCTTCATCGTATGCAAAGGGAATGGAATCGGAGATGATGTCGTCGATGCCCGAGATGCGCTCATAGGCACGGGTGAGGTCGAAGCCCTTGATGAAGTACTGTTCGCGGACATGGTCCTCCTCGTTGATCATGACGGAGATGCTCTCGTCCTCCGAGATGAGGGCCGCGGAGATCCCCCTGTGCGCGGTGAGGCCGCGGGAGATGAGATAGCGTTCCTTCAGGAGTTCGGCCTCCTCATCCGAGATCTTCTTCATCTCGTAGAGGTGAAATTCCTCCATGCTCGTCAGCTCCGCCGCAAGGAGGCGGATCATCTCGCTGGCCTGTTCCTCCGCATGGGGGTCCTTCATGAGAAGGGCGGGGAAGGGATAATCTTTGAAGTTGCGGGCGAGGCGGATGCGCGAAGAGACCGCGACGCTCTCGTATTCGAGCTTCGGGTTCATTCTTCGCCCTCCCCGCCATAGAGGCGTCTGTTGATCGCGGCGAGCTTGCCAAGAAGCTCATTCACGACGAAATCGTCCCCCTCCGCCTCGGCCGCACGGATGCAGGCCTTGAGCCGTTCCTGTTCGTGGACGAGTTCGCGGATGGTGTCGTACTGTTCGTCCGCCCGCCCGCTCGGGGCCTTCCCCTCATGGTGAAGTTTGCCCTGCGCATAGCGTACGGCGGGGAGAAGTTCGGCGCGGAAAGCCGTATAGCAATAGGCACATCCCAAAAGCCCCGTATGGCGGAAGGCCGCAAGCGTCGTGCCGCAGGCGGGGCAGCACTTCCCCTCCTTGCCTTCTCCGCCCACGAAGGACGCGAAGAAATCGCCCCCTTCCCCCCGTTCGGGGTAGAGCTTCTCGTAGCATTCCGCGCAGAGCCGAAGGGTGATCTTCTTCCCGTCCTCTTCACGCGTATAGAGTTTTGCGGTGTTCTTTCCGCAGCCTGCACACAGCATAGGCCCTCCGCCTACTTCTCGAGGACGACCTCTTCGAAGCGGTATTTCTGCAAGATATCGGGGTACTTCTCACGGTCGACTTCGGAGAGGAACATCTCCTTCGGCCTTGCCCAAAGCTCCCCCTCGCCATAGAGCGGGCGGTAGAGGACGAGAACGCCTTTCGTCTCGCTGTCCCTTGCCGTCCCCTCGACGCGGTATAAATTCCCCTTGAAATGGCGGTAGACGCCGCCCACCTTGAGTTCACGCATCGCACTTCTCCCGATGCGTTTCGAGAAGATATTCCCACACATCGCCCACCTCGGGGAAGTAGAAGTCCGCATAGACACAATGCAGCGTGAGGACGGGGAAACCCTTGTGCTCCCCGCGCTCGATGCGCTCCACTTCCTCCCACTTGAGGAAGGCGCTCTCCCGCCTGTCCGTCTCCCGCCAATAGATGCCCTCCTCGAAGATGGCGAGCATGCCGCGCGCCTGCACGAAGGCGATGACCGCGCGGGCGAGGAGGAACACGCCGAAGACGGCGCACACCACCCCCACGGTGACTTTGAAGAGGAAGCCGAGGAGGACCCCCGCAGCGACAAGGAGCAATCCCAACCCGCCGATGAGGAGCGCGCGGTTCCTCTTTTTCATGTCGGGCAGATAGTATTTTTGCAGCGGTTTGAAGCATTTCCCCGTAGGCATGTCCGAAGGCTGATGCTCACCGAGAAGGTCGATACCGAATTTTGCGAGGGTGGAGAAGAGCCGCTCCTTCGCGTCCGTCTGGATGAGTGCGGGCGGGTCGCTCTCGGAGAAGGTCCCCTCTTTCATGATGTAGCGGCGGGGGACCTCGAGGATCACCGCCCACTGTCCCCTCTCACAGGGCCGCGTGCGCGAACAGACGGAGAAGGCGCGGAGCTCCGAATAGGGGATCTCGATCTGTGTCCTGTTCTCTTCGTCGTGAAGGCGGAGGTGCCCCTCCTCAAAGGTCGCGAGCGTCCCGTCCCCCACAAAGAAGCTGTCCTCCCCGTCGCACCGTTCGCAAAAGTCGGCGGTGAGCAGATCCCTTTTCCCCGAAAGTTTCCCCATGAGGAAGGCGAGGAGGGCAAATAAGACCCCGCCGCCCCCGAATCCCGCCGCGAGATAGTAGCAAAGATGGGCGGCACCACGGTTGAATTCCGCAACGATGACGGAGAAAAACACGCCCAGAAGGCAGAGGACGGCGAGAATGGCGAAAATGACGGCCGAAATGCCGAGGATGCGCACCCCGAGCCTCAAATGGCGCTTCTTTTTCTCCCGCGCTTCATATGCCGCGGGGATCGGGATCTCTTTCATGATTCCTCCAAGACAACAAATGCACACCCCATGTCCGAGGACGGGGTCTTTACTTAAAGAAACGGATGCGCTTCCTCCAAAGGAAGAAGAGGAGCGCGAGAAATTGCAGCGGGACGCCGACAAGGAAGATGAGCCAGATCTTCGGCTGCCCCGTCGTGAGATATACGGTGAGATAGATGCAGGCGAGAGCCGTCCAGATGAGGACGGAGACGGCGGCGATGCGCACCCACTTATACGACCAGATACAGCTGAAGACGAGGACGACGATGGCGGAGGCGGGAATGGCATACACGAAGGCGAGCCAGAGGTATTTTTCCCCGGGCGAAATGATGCCGCCGATGACAAAGGCGATGACGGCGACGAGCCAGCAGATGGCCACCGAGCAGAGCATGGTGATGACCCGACGAAGAAGCCGCGTCTTTGCGGGCATGACCACGCGGCCCCGCTCTTCGTGGATGAGATCGTCCACCGACACGTTGAAGAGGGAGGCGATCTGGGCGAGCGTGCGGATATCGGGGATGCCGTTCCCCTGTTCCCACTTGGAGACGGACTTGTCGGAATAGCCGATCTTATCCGCGAGCTCCTGCTGCGTCATGTTTGCCGTCTTGCGGAGGCGCATGATGTTTCTTCCGATGATCTCCGCAAGGTCTTTTTCTTCCATGCCCTCATTATAACGCGTGCGCGCGCGTTTGTCAACCGTTCTACCGTGAGTAGAATGTGAATTTATAAACTCTACTCGTTTTTTGTCCCCCTTTGATCTGCCCCTTTATTTGCCCTTCTATTTGCTTTTTCGGCAAAAGAAAAGGGAGGAGCGCGAACGCTCATCCCTTTTTCTCTTCGGTGCTTCTTATTGTGTTTCTTGCGTAAGCCTTAAGGCCTTATTTGGGCGCTCTGCAGAGGAGAAGGTAGGAGGGCTTGGAGGCGTTTTCCTTTGCGGGGAAATAGCGTTTCAGAAGCCCCTTGAACCCTGCGCCGTGGCGCGCTTCGTCCTTTGCCATCTCGTGGACGGTGTCGTGGATGGCGTCGTAGCCGAGTTCCTTTGCACGCTTTGCAAGGGCGAGTTTTCCCTCACATGCGCCCGCTTCCGCGGCGGCACGGAGCTCTAAGTTCTTCTTGGTGGAAGGGGTGACGACTTCGCCCAAGAGCTCTGCGAACTTGGAAGCGTGATCCGCCTCTTCATAGGCATAGCGCTTGTAAGCCTCGGCGATCTCGGGATAGCCCTCTCTCTCGGCAACGCGTGCCATGGCAAGGTACATACCGACCTCGGTGCACTCCCCCTGGAAGTTGGCGCGAAGGCCGTCCATCACCTCTTGGTCCTCGACGACGCCGTCGCCGACATGATGCTCGCAGGCAAATTCCTTTTCCTCGATGGGCTCGAACTTCCTCGCCTTGCAGACGGGGCAGACTTCGCAATCGTCGGGCACGATCTCGCCGCAAACCGCACATCTTTTCATGATAGTTATCTCCTTTTGATGAAATTCTGCGTTTATTATAGCACAAAGAAAAAGCCTTGGCAATATCTTTGAAAAAATTAAAACGAAAATTCTTGCTCCGCTCAAAATTGCCCCAGGATAGGGAGAAGTTCCCGCGGGGAGGAGAGGAAAGTTTTCCCTCCGACCGCCTCGAGCTGCGCCCTCGAGCGGTACCCCCAGAGCACAAAGACCCCACCCATGTCCGCGTTTCGTGCCGTCAGAACGTCCGCTTCGCCGTCGCCGACGAAGAGGCATTCCTCCGCCCTTGCCCCCAAGGAACTTGCAGCGTGAAGGGTGGCGGTCGGGTCAGGCTTTACGGGATATTTTCCGCTGTCGCCGCACACCACATCGATCAGATCGCAAAAGAACTGCGCCACCGCTTTTTTTGCGGCCTCCGCGGGCTTGTTGGTGACGACGGCCCGCCCGATCCCCCGCTCTTTGAGAGCAAGAAGAAGTTCCTCTATCCCATCGAAGGGGCGGGTGAGGGCGTTCTCGCTCGCCGCATAGCGGGCGCGGAAATCCTCGTATACGGCATCTAAATCGGGGGCATTTGCGGGAAGGGCGCGCTCGACGAGCCTTTTTGCCCCATCCCCGATGAAGGCACGCGTCTCTGAGGCCGAAAGGAGCGGATAGCCGAACTTTGCGAGCGTCTCGTTGAGGGAGAGACGGATATCGGGAAGGGTGTCGAGAAGGGTCCCGTCCAAATCGAATAAGACTGCCTTGATCATCACATCTTCTCGGGAACGCCGATGCCGAGAAGAGTCAGGGCGTTCGTGAGCGTCTGAAGGGTCGCCTCGGTCAGGCGGAGGCGAAATGCCCGTACCATGTCCGAATCTGCCCCCATGATCTTGCAGTCGATATAGAATTTATTGAACTTCTGCGCGACGTCGACGCAGTAGCGCGCGATGACGCTCGGCTCATAAGTTTTCGCGGCCGTCTTCACGGTCTCGGGGAATTCGGCGAGCGCCTTCAGAAGGTCGAACTCCTGCGCGCACGGCTGCAGAGTTTCGGCGTCCTTCCACTGTATCCCCTTCTCCCTCGCCTTGCCGAGAACGGAATTGGCGCGGGCGCAGGTGTATTGCACGTAGACGCTCGTCTCGCCGTCGAAGTTCAGGGCCTTGTCATAGGAGAAGACGATGTCCTTTATCTTGCTGTTGTAGAGCGCACCGAAGACGACCGCCCCGACGCCCACCTTTTCGGCGACGGAAGCCTTGTCGTCGAGGTCGGGATTCTTCTCCGAGATGATGGCATACGCCTTCTCCACACAGCGGGAGATGACGTCCTCGAGCCACACGACGTTGCCCTTTCGCGTGGACATGGCCCCCTCCTCGAGGCTCACCATGCCGTAGGCGACGTGGACGAGGTCCTTCGCCCATTCCTTCCCCATCAGCTCCAAAACTTTGAAAACTTGCTTGAAATGCAAGTTCTGCTGATAGGCGACGACGTAGAGGCACTTGTCGAAATCGTACGTGTTCTTGCGGTAGATCGCGGCGGCGAGGTCGCGGGTCGCATAGAGCGACGCACCGTCCGAACGGAGGATAAGGCAGGGCGGCATGCCGTAGGGCTCGAGATCGACGATCTTCGCCCCCTGGCTTTCGACGAGGAGACCCTTTTCCTCGAGCTCCCTTATGACGGGCTCCATCTTGTCGGTGTAAAAGCGTTCGCCCGCGTAGCTGTCGAAAGTGATGTGCAGGCGGTCGTAGATCTTCTCGACATAGGCGAGGGTGAGGCGTTTGAACCACTCGAAGAGGTCGTTCGCCTCCCTGTCTCCGCTCTCGATGAGGCGGAAGTACTCCCGCGCCTCGCTCTCCATCTCCTCCGTCGCCTCCCTTGTGAAGCGCACGTAGAGGTCGTTGACGGCGTGGATCCCGCCCTTTTCCACCTCCTCGCGGTCCCCCCAATGCTTGTAGGCGGAGATGAGTTTGCCGAACTGCGTCCCATAGTCGCCGAGGTGGTTGATGCCGACGGCCCTGTATCCGAGGAAGTCGAAGATGCGGTAGAGCGCCCCGCCGAGCACCGTCGTCGAGAGGTGCCCGATGTGGAAGGGCTTGGCGATATTGACGGAAGAATAGTCGATACAGACGGTCTTTCCCCCACCCATGTCTGAGGAGCCATACTTCGTTCCCTCATTTTGAATGCGGCAAAGCGTCTCCTCCGCGAGCCCTCTTTTATTGATACGGAAGTTGAGATAGCCGCCTACAGCGGCCGCCCCTTCCACCACGTCGTCGGCGGGGAAACTCCCCGCGAGCTCCTCCGCGATGGATACGGGGGATCTTCTCAAAACCTTCGCAAATTTGAAGCAGGGCAGGGCATAATCGCCCATGCTCGTGTCGGGCGGGACGGCCAGCGCCGAGGCGATCTCCCCGGGGCTCACCCCCTCCACATGCAATCTTTCCGCAATATAAGCCTTATAATCCATTTGCATCTCCTTTGTCGATATGTTATTTTACCATAATTTTGTATTTTAAGCAACCGAAAGACTTGCCCATTCCGAGAAAATGTTTTATAATAAACGCGAAGAACATTTGGAGAGATCGATATGAAGCTCGGAGTTGTGGGACTTCCCAACGTCGGAAAATCCACCCTGTTCAATGCCATCACCCATGCGGGCGCGGAGGCGGCCAACTACCCCTTCTGCACCATCGAGCCGAACGTCGGCGTCGTCGCCGTCCCCGATGAACGCCTCGACAAGCTCGCCGCCCTCTATTCGAGCAAAAAGGTCACCCCCGCCGTCGTCGAATTCGTGGACATCGCCGGCCTTGTGAAGGGGGCGAGCCGCGGCGAGGGTCTCGGGAATAAATTCCTCTCGCACATCCGCGAGGTAGACGCCATCGTGCATGTCGTCCGCTGTTTCGAGGACGAGAACATCACCCACGTCGAGAGCACCATCGACCCCGTCCGCGACATCACGACCATCAATTTGGAGCTCATCCTCGCCGACATCGAGGCGGTGGAAAAGCGGCAGGACCGCATCCGCAATGCCGCACGCGGCGGTTCGGACAAGGGCGCCACGGCGGAATACGCCTTTCTCGAAAAATTAAAGGCGCATCTCGAGGAGGAAAGGCCCGCCTCCGCCCTCCCCGTTTCCGAGGACGAAAAGGTGCTTCTCGACAATCTCTTCCTCCTCTCTGCAAAGCCCGTCATCTACTGCGCGAACATCAAGGAGGCGGACATGGGTACCCCCGATGAGCTCTTGCCCCTCGTGCAGGCGGTCAAAACTTACGCAAGGGAGCACGGCGCGGAGACGATCGTCGTGTGTGCAAAGACGGAGGAGGAACTCGCCCAGATGGACGAGGAGGACAGGGCGGTCTTTTTGGAGGAATTCGGTCTCAAGGAGAGCGGACTTTCCAAGCTCATCAAGGCCTCCTACTCCCTCCTCGGGCTCATCTCCTACCTCACCGCGGGCGAAAAGGAGACGCGCGCGTGGACGATCGTCAAGGGCACCAAGGCTCCGCAGGCAGCGGGCAAGATCCACTCCGACTTCGAAAAGGGATTCATCCGCGCGGAGGTCGTCGACTACGAGACGCTGCTCGAATGCGGCGGTCTTACGGGCGCACGCGAAAAGGGCAAGGTCCGCTCGGAGGGCAAGGACTATGTGATGAAGGACGGCGACGTCGTCCTCTTCCGCTTCAACGTTTGAAAATATTCTGTAAAATTTTACCGCCGACCCCGTCGGCGGTTTTTTATTTAAGAAAACTTTTGTTGCGCCTGAGTGTCCCGCCTCTCTCGATCGTACCGTCCGTGCATACGATTCGGACATCGGAGAGCGCCTCTCCCTTCCCCCTGTCGACCGCGAGCCACGCCTTCGCCGTGCCGCCATAAAAAACTGTATTGAGCGATGTGCACCCCTCGAAGGCAAGCGGGCTGATCTTTTGGATCCCTACGGGAAGGCGAACGGTCTTCACATTGCTTCCCGCAAAGACATAGGGTCCGATCTCTTTGACGCCTTCCGGGAGGGTACCATGTACGAAGGGCACCCCTCCGACAAACAGTTCCGCGCCCGCGGAGAGCGGGTTTGCATCCGTCCCCTCGAAGGAGACGAGGCACCACATGCAAAGGTCTTCGGCCTCCACTTCTTTGAGCGAACTGCACCCCCAGAATGCACCGTGGCCGACCCTTTTCAGGCTTTTGGGAAAACGGATGCGCCTCAGCGAACGGCAGAACTCAAAGGCATGATTGCCGATCTCGACGACGCCCTCGGGAAGCGTGAGCTCTTCGAGCGAATCACAGCCGAAAAAGGCGTGTTCGCCGATGCGCTCAAGTCCCTTTGGAAGGGAGACTGCCTTGAGAGAACGGCAATCGAAGAAGGCCCGCGCCCCGATGGTTTTGACATTTTCCCCGATGGAAACACCCTTCAGACGAAAACAGTTTTCAAATGCACCGTTTGCGACCTCACACACCCTTCTTCCAAGATATTCGCCCTCGATCGCGACCTCGCCGCCCGACTTTCCATCTGCGCTCGCGCTATAACCGTCTGCAATGGGAAGGTATCTTATGCCCGCCCCATGTTCGCTTTCTTGAGGGGCTTCTTCGGACATGGTATGCCCTTCTTTCGTCAAAGGCGCGAGAAAACGCAACGAGATCTTCCCGCGTTCCATCCTCCCCTCGGCGAGAAGTTCCCTCTTCCCGAAATGCGTCTGAAAGAGGGTCAAATTGTCCCCGTCAAGTTCAAATTCGCCGCTTAGGCCGCGGCCATACGACCATTTTCCGACGGGATGCTCGATGAACTTTTTCATTGGAATTCCATAAAACGAAATGGCACACTTTCCCGCGCGCATAAATTCCGCGATATAAGTACATTATAATTCCAAAACGGAATTATGTCAAGATGTTCCTGTGATAAAATTCCAAAAAAGAAATATGGGAAGGGGATATGAAGATCAGGAGGAAGGAGTACGGGGACTGTAATCTGATCGGCAGACGGGTGGAGGCGCTTCGAAAACAGCGTGCGATCTCGCAGAAGGATTTTGTTGCGCGTCTGCAGGTCGCGGGGCTTGACATCAATCCGACGAGTTATTCCAAGCTCGAAGGCCAGCTTCGCTCTGCAAGTGACAAGGAGGTCTATGCGATCGCCCATGTCCTCGAAGTCCCTATGGAGGAACTCTTTGTATAAAATTTACCGCCGACCCCATCGGCGGTTTTTTTTATTATTCGGACTTACGTTTTGGGGGATTCTTCGGAGAGGTGCTTTCGCTTAGCCGACCATGTAATAACGAAGTCCACGGCGGCCTATCCCCGAAGCATCCCGAGGATGAAAACTCGGACTTTGATAAACGGCGTCTCATTCTAAATTCGTCATGTTGAGCCTGTCGAAACATCACCTTATTTTTATAATGCGGTGATGCTTCAACTACGTTCAGCATGACGATTTAGAAGCCTCGGACTTCGTAGTTCGGGATTCTTCGGAGAGGTGCTTTCGCGAACAGTTGTATTAACTTTTTCGGTCCAGAATGACGCGTTTTACCACAACATCGCCTTTATAACGGCATTTTTTTATTCCCGTATAACACTATCCGCGGGGTGGAAGCCGCGGACGGAGACCAAAGGATAGGCGCGGGCGCGGCGGCCGAGGACGGTCCCGGGGTTCAGGACGGCGTTGCAGCCCGCCTCGGCAAAATCACCGAGAAAGGCGCCGCACTTTTTAAGACCCGTCGGAATGCGTTCATTGCCAAAGCGAATGGTGACCCTCTCCCTGTCGCCGCGAAGGTTGGACGCGATCGCCCCCGCCCCGAGATGGGCACAATGCCCCAGGACGCTGTCGCCCACATAGCTCAAGTGCGGCACCTGCACACCGTCGAAAAGAATGCAGTTTTTGAGTTCGACGCTGTTTCCCACGACGCAGTCCTCCCCGACGAGCACCCCTCCCCGCACAAATGCACCGCATCGCACATTCGCATGTGCGCAGATGATACAAGGTGCATTCAAGCGGGCGGACGGATCGATGACCGCCGTAGGATGGATAAAGACGCCCTCCGCGGGTTGCAAGTATTGCATTTCGATAGATGTCGAAATATTGGCGATTTCCTTGGAAATATGGGGCAAAACCTCCCAAGGATAGCAAAATCCGAGAAAGAGCTCCGCGGCGAGCGTATGGCGAAGATCAAATAGGGCGAGGTTTTTCATGTCGTTTTCGGTCATATCCTATCCTATGCGAATTTTGGCCGCGAAGTGCCCGCTACATTATTTTGATAACTATCGAAATAGATGAATATCCCCCGAAAACGGGGGATATTCTCATGATTGACCCGTGGAGGCGATGCTTTCCTCCTCCTTTTTCTTCGGGTCGGGCGTGATCATGCAGTAGTTCGGATTTTTCGGGTAAGTCTTTTCCTTCTTTTTCTTCTTCATGCTCCCTGTCCTCAGCTCGCTGCGATCTGCTTTTTCACCTTTTGGAATTTCTCGGCGTTCTCGTCGATCATCATCTTCGCCGCGGGCTGGACCTCATAGTACCCGCGGGAGAGCATCTGCTCGAACACATCGAACTGCGTCTCGGCGTGGGCGGTGTAATTTTTGAGGATGGCCTTGCGGAAGGCCTGCGTGCTGCCCTCGGTGAGTGCGGCGGAGTAGTAGGTCATGAGCAATTTCTCCTGGTCGAGAAGGTCCTGAAGGGCGTCCTTTTCGGAGAGCGTGATCTCCCTCTTTGACTGTTTCATTTTCTTCCTCCTTCCAAAAGCGTCATGAGCGAGCAGAACCGCTCCTCATGCTTTTGTGCGATGCGCTCCATCTCCTGTGCGAGGGCCGCATCCGTCAGCGTGTTGGAATACAGCCTTGCCTTCTTGCAGGCCATCTCCTCTCCCGTGAGTACATGGACGAGAACGTCCAGATCCTTTGCGGTAAGTTCGGTCATATAAAAAACCTCCTGCGGTAAGTTTTGGCCGCGGAGGTGGTTTTTATACCCATGGAAATGTAACTTGGGGGAAGAATTTCTACCGGTGCTCGCTATGGTATTTGCACATATCCGCAAGCGTGCATTCTTGGCAGTTCGGCTTTTGCGAATGGCACACCCGCCGCCCGTGGTAGATGAGAAGGTGGTGCGCACGCGACCACTCCTTTTTTGGAATGACGCGCATGAGACCCTTTTCCACCTTTTCGGGGGTATTGCCCTCGGCGAGGCCGAGACGGTTGGAGACGCGGAAGACGTGGGTATCCACCGCGATCGCATCCCCGCCGAATGCCACTGCATAGACGACATTGGCCGTCTTTCTCCCGACGCCAGCAAGCGTCGTGAGCTCTTCCAAAGAGGACGGGACCTTCCCGCCGAACTTTTCCAAGATGTCGCGCGAGGCGGAAAGAATGTGCGCCGCCTTGTTATGATAGAAGCCGCAGGAGAAGATATAGCCCTCGAGCTCTTCTTGGGAAAGAGCGAGCATGCGCTCGGGGGTATTGTATTTTGCGAAGAGTTTCTCCGTCACCTTGTTGACGCGCTCATCCGTGCATTGCGCGGACAGGATGACGGCGACGAGAAGTTCGTACGGGCTTGAAAAGCGGAGTGCGGGCTTCGCGTCGGGGTAGAGCTTTTTGAGCTCGGTCAAAACAGCTTGAACGTCCATACCGACATTATAGCGCACGGGAAAAATTTTTGCAATCGCTTTTCAGCTCCCGAGGTAGCGTCCCTCCCGCAAAAATCCCGCAAAGGAGGAATACGGCCTCTGCCGAACGAGCATTCTCGCCTTCTCCAGAAACCCCTCCTCGAAGCGTGCAGAGATGCCGCAGCCCACGCCCGCCTCCTTGGGCGTGGAGACAGCCTGTGCGGGCACGCCGAGGCCCCTTGCCTTGGCAATAAAGTCGAGCGTCTGCGCCCGCGAACGGAACACCGCCAAAACCGTCATGAATGAACTCCCTCCTTCGTATAATAGAGTAAATTTTCCCCCAACGGAGATCAAGATGATCTATCTCGATAACGCCGCCACGGGCGGCTTTAAGCCTGCCGCCGTGCAGAGTGCGGTGCTCGCCGCCATGCGCCTTGCCGCCAACCCCGGCCGGAGCGGGCACAGGCTCTCCATCGCTCTTGCCGAGCGCGTCCTCGCCTGCAGGAATCTTCTATCCGAAGTGTTCGACGGCTACGGATATGAGCGCGTCGTCTTTACCCGCTCCTGCACAGAGGCACTCAACCTCATGCTCCTCGGAACGCTGAAGGCGGGCGACCATGCGATCTGCACCTGCCTCGAACACAATTCCGTCCTCCGCCCCCTTGAATATCTCAAAAAGAGGGCGGGCATCGACTATGACGTCGCCCCCATCGATGGGGAGGGCAACCTTCGCCCCGAGACGATCGCCGCGCTCGTCCGCGAGAATACCCGCGTGTGCTGCGTGACGACCGCCTCCAACGTGACGGGCTATGCGCCCGACCTTGTTGCCATCCGAAAGGCCCTTCCCTCCCGCGTGCTGCTCTTTTCGGACGGGGCACAGGGAGCGGGGCACCTTCCCATCCAAATGAAAAAGACGGGCATCGACGCCCTCGCCCTCGCGGGGCACAAGGGGCTGCATGCGATCCAGGGGGCGGCCGCCCTCCTCTTTTCGGACAGATTCGACCCCGATCCCATCCTCTTCGGCGGGACGGGGAGCGAGAGCTTCAGCCTCGATATGCCCTCCTTCTATCCCGACCGCCTCGAGGCGGGCACCCTCTCCTATCCCGCGATCGCCTCCCTCTTCGAGGGCGTTCTCACGGTAAAGGCACAGCGGCGCGAGGGGGAATCAAACCTCATCCGCCTCACTTCCGCCCTCCTCGGGGAGCTTTCGGGAATGCCGCACTTTCGGGCGTATTCGCAGCCGAACGCATGCGGGATCGTGGCCTTTGCCCACGACATGGTACCCTCGGAAGAGCTCGCAACCATTCTCTCCGAACGCTTCGACATCGCCGTACGCGGGGGTCTGCACTGCGCGCCCCTTGCGCATCGCGCACTCGGGACATCCGAAAGCGGGCTCGTGCGGGTCTCCCTTTCCCCCTTCCAGAGCATGCGGGAGGTCAACGCCCTCCTCTCCGCCCTTGGGAAGATTTAGAGCTTTTTCAGCTCCTCGACAATCTTCTTGAGTTTCCGCCGCTTCAACCCGTCGAGAAGGGGGGAGAGCTGTGCATAGAAGGCGTCGATCTGCTCATTCGTGAGCGTCCCCGCTTTCTTCCCCTCGACGGCGCGGGCATAGATCGCCCGCAGCATCTCGCTCTCGGGCTTGCCGCGGTAGGCGTTTACAATGCCCTGCACCTCGTTTTCCAGCGTTTCATCCTGCTTTTTGCCGCTACCGGGCGTAAAACTTGCGAAATCTCCCATAGTCACCTCACGCTGTATGGTATGCGGGAACCCGCCTTTTGGTTCCCCGCATACCATGGTGCTATGGAAATCATCCTTCTATTTTTTCTCTTTGCGGCACAAAGCGACCCCGCCTTTGCCGAAAAGCTCCGCGCCTTCCTCTCCTTCTACCGTGAAAACCGCGACCTCGTCGCCCTTCTCACAAAAAACGGCCTACCCATGTCCGAAGCAGAGCATGCAGAACCGCCCGAAAGAGAAGAGCACCGCCCAAACACTAAAGACGGTGCCGAAAAGGTATTGGAAGCGCTTTTGAACAAATTGGGTTAGCCGACAGTCTGCGAAACTACGCCAAGCACTTCGCGCAAAATGCCGTCCTCCTCCACGAAGATCGTCCCGCCCGAGAGCGGAATGGCGCCGTCCGCCTCCGTGACGCCCTTCCCGTGGATACTCGTGCCGTTCGGCCAGAAGAGTTCGGCGACGGTGAGCTTTAACGCATTGCCCGCGCTGTCCGTATAGGTGGACTGCATGATGCCCTTGCCGTATGTGCGCGCCTTGCCGCCGTTTGCCCGAAGGAAGATATGGTCATAGGGAAGCGTTCCGTAGGAGACAAGGGCCCCGATGAGGCATTCGGAGGCGGAGGCGGTGCTCTCGTTTGCGATGACATACACCTCGGATTCTTCCGAAAAATATTTGTCATAGTCGTTTCGGGGTGCGCGGTAGATATATTCGCCGCCGTCCCTGTATCTCGCCTTTGCGACGACGGGACGCTCCTCCTCTGCGTCTTTAAGAAGGTGGGAGGCGATCTCGCAGAAGTCGTCGAGGTATCCGCCGCCATTCCCGCGGAGGTCGATGATGAGGTTCTTTCTCCCCCGCTCCTTCATGAGGGCGAGGCAGGCGGCAAACTCCTCCGGCGCCGTCCCGTAGAAGCGGTCGAACCGGATGTAGGCGGTATCCATGTCCGCGCCCGCGAGGGGATCGCCGAGGTCAATTTTCTTGCTCAAATCGGTCGGGTCGAAGCGATAGGAGCCACCCATGTCGCGATACAGGCAGTAAGAAACGCGGTACTCGGCGTATTCGAATGTGTAGTTTTTCGCGTCCGAGCCGTCCCGGGCATAGCCGCAGCGGAAGACGACGGGCCCCTCTGCCCCGTCCAAAAGGGCGGTGATCCCCTCCTTCGAGGCCGCCTTCAGCGTCTCTTCGCTCTCGCCGATGGCGAAGATATACATGCCGTTTCTCAGCCCTGCACGCTCCGCGGGGGAATTTCCCGTGACCGAATAGAGGAAGGGATGGGCGGTGGAGCCCTCCTCATAGACGGAAAATCCGTAGCCCGCGCTCTTGCCCGCATTCCTGTCGAGCACCTCCCCGTACTCCTTTTTGGGATAATATCCCGAGTAAGGGTCGAGCGTATCCGTGAAGGAATCGAAAAATCCGCCGTAGATGTCGTCCTCGGTGATGTCTTGATAGTAGTTGTTCTCCGCCGTCTTTACCGCCCAGAGGAGGGCGCGGGTGTTCTTCCCGAGAGAGAGCCACATCCCCAGCCAGCCCAGCCCGAAGAGGGCAAGCGCACATGCGACCGCACCGACGGCGATCGCCCATTTTTTCCATTTTTTCATCTTCCCCTCTTTCGGGGTGACGTTTTCTTCGCTTTCCGCCATGGGACGCCTCCGAAACATAAGATCTTTCTCTGCCCTCGATTATACCATGCCGCGGCCGTTTTTTCAACCGTCACGGGGACTTTTTGCCATGTTTTTCACATTTTGGCAACACGTATACGCATGCGTGACAAAAAATAATAATTTTTTTCGTTTTGGAGGACATTTTTTTTCTCTTCCGTGTTGACACCCGTATTCTTTCATGTTATAATATCATAGACAATCAGCTTTCGCAAAAGAAAGCGTCGGAGGTATCTTATGGAATACAATCTGGAAAACGACGACCTCGAAGAGGAACAACCCCGCGTAGCCGGCTACCGCACGCTCGGCATCGTCTTCTTCGTACTCGCCGTCGGCGGCCTCTTCATCGGCTTGCTCTCTCGGCTCGGCTCCCTCTTCGACACGAAGATCTCTGTTGGAGAATGGGGCTCCGTCCCCGGGATCTTGCAGGGCACCCTGCTCGGTTTCGTCTGGGCCGTCTTTGAGAAGCTCTTCGGCGGCAAAACAGGCGGCGTCACCTCGGGGACCATTTGGGAATACTTCGAACTCGTCCTTGCATTCCTCCTCGTGATTGCGGTGGTCGTCTCGCTCGTATGCATGATCGTCGGTCTCTGCAGAAGAAAGTCCGCGAAGGTGTGCGCCTTCTCGAGCGCAACGCTCGTCACCGTCACCTACGTGTTCTTCATGCTGATCACCATCACTACGGTCAGCGTTTACCAAACAGGTTTCACGCTCGATCTCTTCGATCTCCCGATCAGCATCATCGCCATCATCTGCGTGGTCTTCCTTGCGATCGCCTCCTGCGCTGCCAATAAGGGGCACGGCGTGGGCTCCCTCTTCGGGCTCATCTTCTCGCTCATTGCCTTCTTCGGCATGATCATGCCCGTTTCGCAGCTCACCAACTCCATTGCCTACTACGGGGTCAGCGGTAACATTGCCCATATCAGTTACGCGGATTACCTTTTCCTCGCTGGAGCAGTCACCACTCCCGCTCCCTACACCTGCTTGTTTGGCCTCGTCCTCTTCTACATGATCCTTGCAAATGTGCTCATCTCCGTTTGCCGCTTCGCAGGGAAGAGAGGATATGCCTTCGACGCGATCCGCTTCGGCGTCACCTTCCTCGTTCTCATCGCCTTCTACATCACGGCGATCGTCGAGACGGGTTCTGCCGGCTATGTATTTGCGGGTTATGAGAGTGCAGTGGACGGCTTCTATCTCCTCTGGCTCATTGCGACCATTCTCCTTGTCGCAGGTCTTCTTCTCGGCTTCATCGTCACCGTTACGATCTCTGTCCGCCTTGGCGTCAGGGCACGCAGAGAGCGCGACGACGCACTCTTCGAGCAGAGAGAGGCCGAAGAGAGAGAGAAGTATGCGCAGAAGAACAACTTCGCTCCTACCTACGTGACCAATATCAACAATGCGCCCGCACCCGCTCCCGCACCCGCAGGCACCCCTGCGAATCCCTACG
>CANRIO010000009.1 GCA_947630605.1 uncultured Clostridia bacterium | reverse complement strand
CCCCGACCGCGGCTTCTATTATTTATCGAAGGTCGGCACGAGGGGCAAAGCCCCGAAGTAGCCGAAACGGCTTATACGCAGTCCACGCAAGCTCATCCCCGAAGGATCCCCTTATACGCAGTCCGCTTGCCCCCTCCGTGGGAGGGGGGGGTAGGGGGGTGGGGCGTCTCGCGTCATGTTGCCCCGAAACGGCCCTTACGCAGTCCACAGCGGCCCATCCCCGAAGCATCCCCCCATACGAAGTCCGCTTGCCCCCTCCGTGGGAGGGGGGTAGGGGGTGGGACGCGTCACCAATCATCCAAACAACATCATCATGAAACATTTATTTTTGAAAGCGGCGGCGGCGAGCCCCGATCTGAAGGTTGCCGATCCCGCCTACAACGCCCAAAAAATCGTCGAGATCATCGCCTCGCAGGCGGAGAAGGGAACGGAGCTTCTGGTCTTTCCCGAACTCTCCCTCTCCGGCTACACCTGCGGCGACCTCTTCCTGCAAGAGACCCTCCTTCATGGCTGTCTCGACGCCCTGAAAATCGTCGCCGAGAGCACAAAGGGGCATACCATGCTCGTGTTCGTAGGCCTCCCGATCGCCTTCGAGGACAAACTCTACAACTGCGCCGCGGCTATTCATAACGGCAATGTCTGCGCCCTCGTTGCAAAGAGCTTCTTCCCCAACCACAACGAATTCTACGAGCTCCGCCACTTCTCGAGCGGAAGGGAGCTTATGGGAGCAGTGGCCGTCCGCCTTTATGAAGGCGCTTGGGCATCCATGTCCCCGAACGTCCTCATCTATGACGAAAAGCACCCCGAAGTCAAGATCGGCTGTGAGCTGTGCGAGGACCTCTGGGTCCCCACCTCTCCCTCGATCTCGCACTGCAAACACGGCGCGAGCGTCATCGTCAACCTCTCCGCCTCCAACGAACTCGTGGGCAAGCGCGACTATCGCCACACCCTCATCGCGGCGCACTCGGGCAAGAACCTCTGCGCCTATGTCTATTGCGGTGCGGGAGAGGGGGAGAGCGTCTCGGATATGGTCTTCGCGGGGAACAACATGATCTACGAGAACGGCGCATGTCTCGCGGAAACCGCTCCCTTCTCAAAGGAGGTGTGCGAAGGGGAGATCGACGTCGGCTTCCTTTTGAATGAGCGCCGCCGCAAGACTTCCTACCGCAACTGCGACGGGCCGCTCACAGGCGATGCGGAAGAGTACGTCCAGTGCCCCGCGAATTTCCTCTCGGATGCAGATCTTAGCCTCCGCAAAGTGGACCCGACGCCCTTTGTCCCGCATGAGGAGGGGGAGCTCTTCCTCCGCGCCCAGAGCATCCTCGATATGCAGGCGCACGCCCTCTCCCGCCGCATTGCCCATACCCATGTCCGAAGTGCGGTGCTCGGAATTTCGGGTGGCCTCGATTCTACCCTCGCCCTCCTTATCACTTGCCGTGCCTTCGATCTCCTCAAAAAACAGCGCGAGGATATCCTCGCGATCTCCATGCCCGGCTTCGGCACGAGCCTTAAAACGAAGAACAACGCCACCGCCCTCATGCAGGCCCTCGGCGTCACCTCCCGCACCATTCCCATCTCGCAGACCGTCACCCGCCACTTCAAGGACATCGGGCACGACATAGAAGATTTCGGCGGCGCCTACGAGAACGCGCAGGCGCGCTACCGCACGATGATCCTCATGGACGTCGCCAACGAGGAAAACGGTCTCGTCGTCGGCACGGGGGATCTTTCTGAACTCGCCCTCGGCTGGTGCACCTACAACGGCGACCACATGAGCATGTATGCGGTGAACAGTTCCGTCCCCAAGACGCTCGTGCGCCACCTCGTCCTCGCCGAGGCAAAGCGGCTGGGCGGCAGAGCGGAAATTGTGTTGAAAAGCATCCTTTCGACCGAGATCTCTCCCGAACTTCTCCCGCCCGACGAAGGGGGGAACATTGCCCAGAAGACGGAGGACATCATCGGCCCCTACGAGCTGAACGACTTCTACCTCTATGAACTTTTGCGCCGCGGCGACGGCCCCGCCAAGACCTTATATCTCGCCGAGCGCGCCTTTGGGGAAAGGTATTCCCGCGAAGTTTTGAAGAAGTGGCTCGTCGCATTCTACAGGCGGTTCTTTGCGCAGCAGTTCAAAAGGAATTGCGTGCCCGACGGCGTGAAGGTGGGCTCCGTCTCCCTCTCGCCCCGCTCGGACCTCCGCATGCCCTCCGACGCCTCTGCCGCGCTTTGGATAGAAGAAGCGGAAAAACTTTAACCTATTATAATAAGGAAAAAGGGGTGGGGAATTGACGCTTCCGCCCCTTTATTTTTTTGCAAAAAATTTTTCAAAAACCCCCGCAAAACAGTTGACAGTCCCTCTTTTCCATGATAAAATCTATCATGTAGTTCGCAAATGCGAACTCCTTTTTCGGAAGCGAGTTAGCAATGGCGAACAAAATTTATGGAGACGAGTTCGCCATTGCGAACCCTGCGGGGGTCGGGCGAACGAAGGAGAAAACATGCCGCTCATCCTTGCGCCCTTGGGGCAGGAAGTTAAAATCGTCAAAATTTCCCTCGACGAAAAGACAAAGAAACATCTCTCCAACTTGGGCGTCCTCGAAGGGGGGAGCGTCACCGTCCTCTCCGCAAGCGGGGGGAGCACTGTCTGCCGCGTCAAGGAGGGCCGCCTCGCCCTCGACCGCAACGTCGCCTCCCACATCTATGTGGCATAAAATTTCGCAAATTTCTTTTATAGAATGCCATCCGCGCGGTGGTTATCGCGTCATCCTGAGCCGATAGGGTATAATGAAAACCGCGAGCCTATCCCCGAAGGATCCCGAGGATGAAAACACGAACTTTGATAAACAGCCCACCATTGCTAATTCGTCATGTTGAGCTTGTCGAAACATCACCTTATTTCTTAACTTGACGCAAAACGCGGCACCCATGTCCGCGATCACACCCTTAGATTCAATCTTGTAAAAGTATTTTGGAGGTATACAAAAATCACATGGCAAAGCAAAAACTGCTTTCCGAGTTCTCCATCGGCGAGAAGGGGGTCGTCAGGACCGTCTCGGGCGAGGGGAGACTGAGAAGAAGGCTCTTCGACATGGGCGTCACGCCCGGTGCGGAAGTCCTTCTCCGCAAAAAGGCACCCCTCGGCGATCCGATGGAAGTCACCATCCGCGGGTATGAACTCACCCTCAGAAAGACGGAGGCCGAGCTTGTCACGATGGAGGTGAAAAAATGATGAAATTCGCCTTGGCGGGCAACCCCAACTGCGGAAAAACGACGCTATTCAATCTCCTCACGGGCTCCACGGCGTACGTCGGCAACTGGCCGGGCGTCACGGTGGATAAGCGCGAGGGGACGTACAAGAGGGGGGAGGAGCCAGTAAAGATCGTCGATCTTCCCGGCATCTATTCGCTCTCTCCCTACACCCCCGAGGAGGTCATCTCCCGCAACTTCATTCTGGATGAAAAGCCCGACTGCGTCATCAACATCGTGGACGCGACCAATCTGGAGCGCAACCTCTACCTCACCACCCAGCTCATGGAGATCGACGTGCCCGTCGTCATCGCCCTCAACATGATGGACACCGTCGAGCGGAGCGGGGACGAACTCGACGCAAAGGAACTCGAAAAGAAGATCGGCGTGCCCGTCGTCGCCATCTCCGCCCTCCGTTCGACGGGGATCAAGGAGCTGATGGACAGGGCAATTTCCGCCGCAAAGCAGCCCCGTAGCGGGGTGAGCGTTTTGCACGATTCTCCCCTTGCCCACCTCGTCCGCGATGTCACCATCGCCCTCAAGGGCGCGAAGGTGGACGCCCCGCTCTTCCATGCCGTCAAGCTCGCCGAAATGGACGAGATCGAAGTGAAGATGCACCCCGAGCTCGTCACGATGGTGGACGAATTCAAAGCCACCTTCGAGGACGACACCTTCGGCAGCGACCTCGAGGCCGTCGTCGCGGATGCGAGATACAAATACATCGCCGCCAACTATTCCTCCGCCTATAAGAAAAAGGAGGGCGCGGGCGAAAAACTTTCCCGTTCGGACAGGGCGGACAAGATTTTGACACATAAGATATGGGGGATCCCCATCTTCATCGTCATCCTCTTCGCCATCTTCCATCTGACGTTTGCCGAGGATCTCTTCTACATAAACGGCATTGCGAACCTCGCGGGGAAACCGCTTCCCACCCTCGAAGAACTCGGCCTCGATCCCGAGAACGTCGGGGTGCAGCTTCTCGCCTGTTTCTATGACGGCGCGATCTTCTCCCCGGGCGTCATGTTGCAGAACGTCATGGGCTGGCTCACGGGCCTTGTCGGCACGGGGCTGGATGCAGCCTGTGCGCATGCCCCCGCCTGGGTGGGCGGCCTCATCGTGAGCGGCGTGTGGGAAGGGCTTTCGGCGGTCCTCAGCTTCATCCCTCAGATCCTCGTCCTCTTCATGTTCTTCTCCATTTTGGAGGATTCGGGCTACATGGCGCGTATCGCCTTCATCATGGATAGGATCTTCCGCCGCTTCGGCCTCTCGGGCAGGGCGTTCATGCCCATGATCATGGGCTTCGGCTGTTCCATTCCCGCCATGATCAACACGCGGACGCTCGCCGACGACAACGAACGAACGAGTACGGTGCGCGTCATTCCCTTCTTCTCCTGCGGTGCAAAACTGCCCATCCTGACAGCGGTCGCAGGGGGAATTTTAGGGGTGGTCGGCACCCCCATGGTCGACCTCATCGTGCTCGCAATGTATCTTCTGGGCATGATCGTTGCCCTCTCGACCGTCATCCTGATGCGTGCAACGACAATGCGCGGCGAAGTCCCGCCCTTCATCATGGAGCTCCCGCCCTATCACAGGCCGCTCTTCAAAGGGCTGATGATCCACCTCTGGGATAAACTCAAGCACTTCGTGAAGAAGGCGTTCACCATCATCCTCGCCTCGACCATCGTCATCTGGTTCCTCTCGCACTTCTCGTGGGATTGGCACTATCTCGCCGACGAACAGATGGCGGACAGCATCCTCGCGAGCATCGGCAAGCTCATCCAGCCCATCTTCACCCCGCTCGGCTTCGGCTCTCAGCTCGGAAGAGCGGCAGGTTGGGTGTTCGCCGTCGCCGCCATCACGGGCCTTGTTGCGAAGGAAAACGTCATCGCGACCTTCTCCGTCCTCTGCGCAACGCTTGCGGCGGGCGCGGGCGTCGGGTTCGAGGCCACCGAGGAGGGCGTGACGGAAGTCATGTTTCTTATCGAGCAGACGGGCGTCACCATTCCCGCACTCCTGTCCTTCATCGCCTTCAATATGCTCACCATTCCCTGCTTTGCGGCATGCGCTACGGCGAGGGCAGAACTTCCCGAGGGGAAGTTCAAATGGACGCTTCTCTTCTGGGTGGCGACCTCCTACTTCGTCTCCGCAGCGATCTACCTCATCGGCAGCTGGTGGTGGACCCTGTTCCCCATTTTGGCCGTCGTTGCGGCGGGGATCACAGGCATCGTGTTCTGGAACAAAAAGCACCCCGTGAAGAAAAACGAGGTACCCATGTCCGAAGGTGAATCCCTCGAAGAGGCCGCAATTTCCTCGGACGAAAAGGAGAATAAACTATGACTTGGTGGGAGATCCTCATCATCATCGCCGCGGCGGGCTTCGTCGTCGCCGTCGCCGCCTTCTCCATTCGGCGCAAACTGCAGGGCAAGAGCTCCTGCGACGGCTGCAACGGCTGCTGTGCCGGTTGCTCCATGTGCCACCAAAAGCCCGACGAACACAGAAAAAAAGACTGACCCCCGCGTCATGCTGGCCCAACCGAGGCTTCTATTATTTATCTAAGGTCGGCTCGAGTGCCGACTTTCGGCACGAAGTAGCTTGTCGAAGCATCCCCTCATACGAAGTCCGCAAGGCTTCCCCCATCTATGGGGGAAGCTGTCACCCAACGGGTGACTGATGAGGGTCTTATTCAATCCCGTTCATCCAATCTCCATAAAATCTTAAAGCAGGGCGGGTGCCACATGGCACCCGCCCTGCTTTAAGTTCTCTTTTCTATTTACTCCATTGCCTTCAGGGAGGCGTTCATGTCGATCTTGACGATCTTCCGCCGAAGAAGCAGGGTCGCAAGGAAGGTGAAGGCAAGCGACATCACGGGGGCGACGAGCCAGACATAGAAGTTGACCGCGCCGAGCGAGCCGAGCGTCATGAGCGAGAAGATAAAGGCGCACAGGATGGCCCCGAAGGGAATGCCGAACACGATCCCGATCGCACTCGTGATGTAGATCTCGCGGTAGACGTAGAGCGTCACCTCCTTGTCGTGGTAGCCGAGCACCATGAGGGTGGCGAGCTCACGTTCCCGCTCCGAGATGTTGATATTCGTCAATGTGTAAATGACGACGGCGTTCAGAAGGGCGGCGAATACGAGCACGACGATGGCGACGACGATCATCGCGGTCGTTCCGATGCTTTGGAAAATGCAGCAGTCGAGCACGGCGAGCCCCGCGACCACGAGTCCCGTCGAGGCCATGACGGAGACGACGGTCATGATAAACCGCGTCTTGAAGCGGAGGACGTTGCGCAGTGTGGACTTCATCTTGAAGGAAATGCGCCGCCAAAGTGCGGGGATGCGTTCGAATATGACCTTCTTCCCCGGCCGCGGCGACTTGGGGCGAAGGAGGGCAGCGGGCCGCCGCTTCGTCATCTTCAGCCCCGCGATGAGCGTCGCCGTGAGCGTTGCGACGAGGATGATGCTCGCCACGATCAAAAAGAACGCGACCGGCCCCTCCATGGGGAAGGCGGGCATGGTGTAGTTCCATTTGAAATTCACGAAGATGACATATGCGAGCCCGAGGGAGGCAAAGTATCCCCCGACCGCGCCGATGAGGGTGCCCACGAGGGCGAAGAGGAGATACTTCGAAAGGATCCTTGCGGGGGAATAGCCGAGCGTCATCAGGCAGGCGATCTGCGACCGCTCCTCATCGAGAAGACGGGTCATCGTCGAGAGCACCACGAGGAGGGTGACGAGCACGAACACGACCATGAGGACATAGCCGATCATCTCGACCTTGTCCGCATAGTTGAAGTAGGATTCGTATGTAAAATTCTCGTGTAGCGTGAGAATACCGACCGTCGGCGCCTCGCCGCCGAGTTCCTCTTCGAAGACGTCCCCGATCTCGCTCTTTGCCGCCTTCAGACGGCTCTCATAGCCGCCGTCGAAGAGTTCGCCCCCGACGCCGCCCCGCTCCTTCAGCGCGGGAACGGAAACGTAGAGGGAGGCGGTGCAGAATGCGCTGAAGCGGATCTCGCCGTCCTGCATCGGGATGAACTTGCCCACGCTCTCGGGGATGGTCACATTTTCCGGAACGGGCAACGTCATCCGGTCGAGGTAGAGGATGCTCTCAAGGTTTTGATAGCCGCCCTCTTCGCCCCCAATTTCTATGCTGCTCGGATCCCGCCGAACGGCGAGGTGGAGGGGGTTTTCCACGATCTTCGTCACGATAAAGTTTACCTCGAAGCTCTCCGCGCCGGGAATAGAAATGGTCGCCGTGATCTTCTCGCCGAGGGCGTATTCCTTGAGCTGGGAAGTCGCACGCTCCACGGCAATGGGGATGCTTCCTGCGGGGGCATCCTCGGGCATGGGTGCCTCGTCGATCGTCCGAAGAAGGTTTTGCTGCCATTCTTCCCCCTCGGGAGAGAGGTAGATGCGCGTCACGCCGTCGCCCGTCTTATCGAAGTTCACGATGCCCAGATAGGTCCCATGGGCAAAGTCGAGATAGCTGCCCGTTTCAACGTCGTAGCCGAGGGCTTCGACTTCTTCCTTCTTTTCGAAGATGTCCTCCCGCCCCTGTATGATGATGTCGCTCAAATTTTGCCCGCGGTAGATCTTGTCGAAGGCGTAGCGCATCTTGTCCGTCGCCATGCCGATGCCCGCCGAGAACCCGACGGAGAGCACCACCATGAGGAAGACGGAGATGAGGCGGGTCGCATGCCGTTTGAACATGCGCGCGAATGTCTTAAGATACGTTTTCACCACTCGATCTCCTCAATGGGGATAGGATGCTCGTTCGCCTCGATGCGCTCGATCGCCCCGCTCTTGATATGGATGACCTTGTCCGCCATGTCTTTTAAGGCCGCATTGTGCGTCACGATGATGACGAGCCGCCTCTGTTCACGCGAGAGGTCATAGAGAAGTTTCAAAATTTTCTTGCCCGTCTCGTAGTCAAGGGCACCCGTGGGCTCGTCGCAGAGGAGGAGCTTGGGATTCTTGGCGACGGCGCGGGCAATGGAGACGCGCTGCTGTTCGCCCCCCGAGAGCTGGGCAGGGAAGTTCCCCATCCGCTCTTCGAGGCCGACTTTTCCGAGGATATCCTTGGGATCCAAAGCATTCTTGCAGATCTCGATGGCGATCTCCACGTTCTCGAGCGCGGTGAGATTGGGCATGAGGTTGTAGAATTGAAAGACGAACCCCACGTCGTTTCTCCTGTATTCGGTGAGCCCCTTGCGATCCAAGGCGGTGATGACCTTCCCGTCCACTTCGATCTCTCCCTCGGTGGCCGTGTCCATGCCGCCGAGAAGGTTCAAAAGGGTAGTCTTTCCCGCACCCGAGGAGCCGAGCACGACGACGAACTCGCCGTTCTCAAGGTCGAAGGAAACGTCTTTCAGGGCGTCAACGAACACCGTCCCCGCACTGTACCGCTTCCCCACGTTTTTCAAGGATAGATAACTCATAATATTCTCTCAAAACAATATTACATTTATTATATCATAATTTTGTGAAAAAGCAACTTTTCCCGCCCGAAATTTTTCTCCTCCCCCGTCATGAATTTTTATGATAAGAATTTCCCCGCGTCATCCTCATTTTTCCCTCATCTCGACGCCGCGATAGCGGCGCACGAGCCGAAGGCGAAGTACGACTCTATCGCGGCGGAGGAGACCCCTACAAACCCATGAGGCCTTATCGCTTACGTAGGGATTCCCTCACTTCGTTCGGAATGAGAATGTGACCCCCGCGTCATGCTGCCCCGACCGCACGTTCTGATCGTCATCGAAGGTCGGCACGAGGGGCATCGCCCCGAAGTAGCCTGTCGAAGCATCTCCTCATACGCAGTCCAGACAAAAAACCCCATACCATGTCCGAGACATACCTCAAAAAATGCCTTCCCCCGCAAACTTTTCCATAAGAGCATTCATCCAATCCGCCATGATTTTTTCATGAATGGCGATGCATTCCGTTGACAATTCTCCCATCTTCTTCTAAAATAGTATTAACGACACAAGGGGGGAATTTCCCCCATGGAGGAAACATGAGAAGAACGGCTGTGATTTTGGCAGTTTTCATGCTGTCGGGGGCCCTGATGGGCATCTGCGCATGCGGCAAGGGAGCCACGGGTTCAAAAAATACGGGGAAGGTCGAAGGCAACTTCCAAACGGAGGCGGCGGGCCGGGAGCAGATCGAGAACGCGGCAGGCGACATCGACCTCAAAAAGTCCTTCGGCGATAGAGAGAAGGAGGATTGGAAATGGGGGATGGAGCTCTCGGTCGCCCTCGACGCCAAGATCGTTCTCCGCGAAGTGCGGTCACCCATGATCATAGACAGAAATGTCGAGGGGAGTGGCTCTTTCGACTATGTCCTCAACTTCTCCAAGGAGGATATGAAGGGGAGCGGCACCGCAAAATTCAACCTGCTTGCGAAGGCCCCCGATGAGAAATGGGAGCTCGAGCAGCCCGCGCCCTCCTATGATGTGGGCGTCAAACTATATAACGACAGAGATGATCTCTATGCAAAATTCGACACGCTGAATGTAAATGATGAAAATCATCTTGCGGGCGGAAGGACCCCCGACGGCAATGAATTGGAGGTCCTCTTTGAAGGTCTTTTCGGCGGTCTGGACGAAGAGAGCTTCCCCTCTTTCCAATGGATGGAAGAGGCGGGCTCGCTCGCCGAACTCCTCGAAATGCTTTGCACGCAATACGGCGCGAAGGTCTTTTTGGATGCCTCCGAGGGCGTGCGCGCCAAGGTTTCCCTGGATGCAAAATTCTTCCTCGGCGAAGTTTTGCAGTTCATCGGAAGCCGCATCGGAGCGGATAATTTTGTCCTTACAAAGGACACCGTCGACGCCTACTTCGCCTTCGATGAGGGGGGCATGTTCAAAAAGCTCGGCTTCGATTTGAACCTTCAGGCCTCTTTGGAGGAGACCTCCGAAGCGGGCGGCACGCTCTCCATGAAGGGCCGTCTCGCCCTCATCGCCTCAAGCAAAAAGGCCGTCGCCCCCAAAGATCTTGCAAGCTATCCCTACGTCATCCCCATCTCTACAACGATAGGCTCTGCTACGCCGCCTAAAGAGGAGGCTTCGCACGTCATCATCGAAGCGTCCGCAAAGGCCGACGGCCTCTCTTCCTTCACTTTCTCCGTAAAGGACGGCACTATATACTTTGCTCCCCCCAAGGGGCAAGAGCCGTCCGCTTCGGATTGGCTCAAGTATACCGGCGATCCGCGGGAGGACCTTTCCGTATCCTTCGAACTCACCTACACGGGCGACCTCGCCGCGCTTACCCTCTCGATCGAAGGGCTTGAGAAACTCCTGCCCTGCCTCGCCCTTCCGCACCTCTATGTCAACGGGACGGACATCGGCCTTGCATCCATAAACGCGGACATGGTCCTCCCCGTGGAGGTCGCTCCCGCGGGCGGCGGCACGATCAACGTGACGGCCGTCTTCTCCTGGGGAGAACTTTTCGGCGGGGAAAATCCTTACAATTATTTCAACGCACTGCCCTACAATAAAGAGAATGGCACGATGGCTATGACGGGGCTGAATGCTCTTTCCGCGCTCAAGAGCGAGCGGGTCGTCTTTGCATTCAGCGCGGTGGCCGCGTGAAGGATTTGTGAAAAAATTCACGAATGACCGTGCAATTTCCTTGACAAAAAATTTTGAGAAGCATAAAATACTTTCAATGAGAGAACGATCTCAAATTACAGGAGGTTATTATGAAAAAACTTTCACTCATGCTCGCCTCTGTCATGATGGCGGGCGCACTCGTCGGCGTATGCGCATGCGGCACGAACAACAACAATAATAACAACAATGGCAACAGCGGCAGCGACGGCAAGATCGAAGGCAACTACGCCGAGGCGACAGAGCAAGATATCACCAATAAGGCCGGTTCGATCGATCTGATGACCGCCCTCGTCGGCAGCAACCAAGACCAGTGGAGCGTCGGCGCAAAGGCGCAGGAAAAGCTCGATGTCGACGGCAAAATCGACCTCACCATCGGCGATGTCGTATGGCCCATCCAGGCGAAACTCGGCGAAGAGCTCAGCTATCTCGTAAACGTCGCCTACAATTCGGATGAGGGGACTTCTTTTGAGGGAACGGGCAGCGCGAAGGCCTCCCTCGAGGGCAAGGGCCCTACATACGGCGTGGAATATTTGAAATATCTCCTCACGATGATGGATCGCGACAACGATACCGATGTGGATAGTGACGATACCGATGTGGATCGTCCCGAGCTTCCCAAGACCGGAACAGCTCCGACCACCGACGTCAAGGCGAATGTCGAAACGAACGTCTACACCGTTGTTGGCGAGGACGATGCAAAGCTCTATGCCGAGCTCAAGACTGCCAAGTATACGTTCGGTGAGGAAGCTGAACAGGACCTCATCGGCAAGGGCGGGCTCTTTGATGGCGCGAACAAGTTCTTCGTCAACATGGGCGGTTCAAGAATAGTAAGCACATATTCCGCGCAGCAGGTCGTCGCAGAAGGTCCCGCCAGCATGTATAATCTCGGCAGCATCCTTTTGATGGTGAAGGAGCTCGGCGGCAAGGTCTACTTCGATGCGTCGAACGGCCTCAAAGTCAAGGTGAGCTTCCAGCTCGTCGACCTCATCAAGGGCATTTACAGCTTCGCACGGAGCGAAGAGTATGCTGCCGAAGAGGAAGACGATCTCTTCATGACCATGCTTGACAGTGTCAAATTCTCGAAGCAGACGGTCGAAGTGTATCTGCAGCTCGATTCGAACAACGATCTCAAGCAGGTCGGCCTCGATCTCAACGTCGGTGTCACCTCCATGACTTTGGACTTCAGCGGCGAGGATGAGACCTTCATCATCTCGGGCAGCGGTTCTTTGAGCCTCTCCCTCTCAGTCGAAAAGACGACGGAAAAGGTCAAGGCGCCCACCGACCTTTCAAGTTACAAAGACATTGAGGAAATTATCAGCTTCGAAGGCGAAGGCGTAAGCGGAGGCGAAAAGGCTCCCGATCCCGTGAAATAATTTCCACGGCAAACAGCGATCGACAAGGCGCCCTCTCAAGAGGGCGTTTTGCTTTGTAAAAATTTTCCGAAAGGGGCAAAAAATCATTGACAAGCAAAGGTGCACTCTGCTATAATAACATAGAAATAAGTGCTTCGGCGAAGGAGGGTTGAATATGTCCACGATCAGGGTCGGCGAAAACGAGAATCTCGAATCCGCGCTCCGCAGGTTCAAGAGAAAGTGCTCGCGCGACGGCATCATCGGTGATCTCCGCAAGAAGGAGTTCTACGAGAAGCCCTCCGTGAAGAAGCGCAAGAAGTCGGAAGCGGCAAGAAAGAGAAGCAGAAATTAACGAAAGGTCCGTAACGGAAGTTACGGATTTTTTTGTGCGAAAAAAGTCGGAAAGAGGGAAAAGGAGCAAGAACATGGAACGCAGTCTGAAAGCACTTGCAAAAGAGGCGAAGCGGCGGATGAAGAAGGGCTTCTGGAAGGAGTGCGAGGAAAAGCTCGCCTCCGAGCGCAGCTATGCAAAAGAGCAGGGCATCAACGAGAGCAAGCTCGAGCGGTACTTTCAGGAGAAGGTGGCGTCCAGTATCAAGGGGGAGACGCCCGATGAATTTTACGAAAAAGTCAAGACGATGCTCCTTACCGAGGGGGAAGTTTCGGATGCGATCGGAAGGCTCACCGACAGGGAATACTATGCGACGCTCTCCTATGCCGAGAAGCAGCGGTACAATTTAGAGCTGTCCGAAAGGTACCTTGCCGCCCTCAAACGCTTCAAGCGAGAGTATGAATTCGAGCGGAAATGACAAGGGTCTCCGCGGCGGGAGGGCACCATTTACGGTGCGAAATCTCGCCAAAAAGGAGCGTTCAACACTTGAAATGAAGAGCCCTTTATGCTATAATAAAAGGGTATGGAACTTTTGGAAGAGTTAAACAGCGAACAGCGTCTGCCCGTCCTCGATACCGAGGGCGCGGTTTTGGTGCTCGCGGGGGCGGGAAGCGGCAAGACGCGCGTCCTCACTTCCCGCATCGAATACCTCGTCACGGAGAAGGACGTCTCCCCCGCGAACATCCTCGCCATCACCTTCACGAACAAGGCGGCGGGCGAGATGAAGGAGCGCCTCGGCCGCATGATGGACACGGGGCGCATGTGGGTGTGCACCATCCATTCCATGTGCGTAAAAATTCTCCGCCTCTATGCGGAGAGGCGGGGGCTCAAGGAGAACTTTTCCATCTACTCCGAACAGGAGCGCAACGCCGTCATCAAACAGGCGTATAAAGAATGCGGCTATGACGACGAGGGCATCTTGAAGTCCGCGAAGTTCCACATCTCCAATGCCAAGATGCTCGGCCTTTCCGCCGAGGAGTACGGGAGAAAATACCGCTACGAGCGCAACATCGAAGCGTCGATGAAGATCTACCAGAGGTACGACGCGCATCTTAAGGCCTACAACGCCCTCGACTTCGACGACCTGCTCACCGAGGCCCGCGCCCTCCTCCGCGAGGACGAGGACGCCCGCTCCTATCTCTCCGGGCGGTTTTATTACATCCACGTCGACGAATTTCAGGACACCAACGCCGTGCAGTTCGACATCATCAAATTGCTCTCCACCGTCCACGGGAACATCTTCGCCGTCGGCGACGACGACCAGAGCATCTACGGCTGGCGGGGGGCGCAGATCGAGAATATCCTGAGTTTCGAGAAGAGTTTCCCCGCGGCAAAGGTGTATAAGCTCGAGCGCAACTACCGCTCGACGGGGGCCATCCTCGAACTTGCCAACGCCTCCATCTCGCACAATTCCCACCGCAAGGGGAAGAAGCTCTGGACGGAGGCCCCCAAGGGGGAGCGGCCCGTCTACTTCGAGGCGGACGAGGAGTTAGGCGAAGCCCTCTACTGCGCCCGTACCATCTCCGAACTCCGCTACCAAGGGTATAAACTCTCCGACATCGCCGTCCTCATGCGCATCAACGCCCTGACGCGCGCCTTCGAGCAGGAATTCACCAAGTACGGCATTTCCTACAAGGTGTTCGGCGGCTTCAAATTCTTCGAGCGCAAGGAGATCAAAGATTTCCTCGCCTACCTTCGCCTCGTCTCCAACCCCTTCGACAGCGAGGCCTGCCTTCGCATCGTCAATGTGCCCCGCCGCGGCATCGGCGACAAGACGGTGCAGGCCCTCTTCGACTATGCGGAAAGGGAGGACGTCTCCGTCTATGATGCAGTGCTCGACGCGGACATGCTCCCCCTGAATTCCGCCGCGAAGGGGAAATTGAAGGAATTCGGAAACTACATAAAAGAGCTCGTCGCCCTCTCGCAGACGCTCCCCGTCGACGCCCTCGTCGACCACATTCTCAAGACTTCCGGCATGTACGAACAGTACGATGACGGCACGGACGAAGGCGCGGCCAAGCGTGCCAACCTCGACGAATTCAAGAACTCCGTCGACGAATATGTGCGCATGAACGGCGACGCCTCCCTCTCGGAATATCTCCAGCAGATCAGCCTCTTTTCCGACACCGACGAGATGGACGACGGCGACTATGTGACCATCGCCACCATCCATTCCGTCAAGGGCCTCGAATTCCGCTGCGTCTTTTTGGTGGGGCTGGAGGAAAACGTCATGCCGACCTCCCGCGCCCTCGAGGAGCGGGACGGTCTCGAAGAGGAACGTCGGCTCATGTACGTCGCCATCACGCGTGCCCGCGAGAAACTATTTCTCACAAGGTCCCAGAGCCGTTATCTCTATGGAAGGCGGGAGCCGACCGCGCGTTCGCGCTTCGTGGAGGAACTCGACGGCCTTCTCGATCTTCCCCGCGGCCGCACGGGCTACGGCCGCTATCAGGGCGGCTACGAGGCGGGAGGCGTGCGCGTCAACTTCGGCTACGGCCGTGGGCTCGACTATGCGGCCCGCCGCGTCGGGCGCGCATCTGAGAGAAAAGAGGAGGATGCCTTCGTCGCATTCGGTGGCGAGAAAAAGCCGCCCGTGAGCTTCTCTCGCACACCCATGTCCGCGATGCCCCCCAAAGAAACGCCGCGGCGCGACACTTCGGGCTACACCGTCGGAGCGCGCGTGAAGCATGCCCGCTTCGGCGAGGGAACGGTCATCGCCATGCGCGGACAGGATAAGAATCTCATCATCACCGTCCACTTCCCCTCGGTGGGGAACAAGGACCTCGCGGCCGCTCTCGCCCCGCTGGAAATTTTATCATAGTGCCCATCCCCGCTGGGGAGAAGGAGTAGGATATGAAGGATATGGAGCGCATGCGCGCACTCATCGAAACGCTCAACAAATGGGCATACGAGTACTATGTCCTCGACGCCCCGAGCGTCCCCGACAGGGAATACGACCGCCTCTATGACGAACTCAAAGAGCTTGAGCGGGAGACGGGGCTGGTTCTCGCCGACTCTCCCACGCGGAGGGTGGGGGGCGAACCCGTCAAGGGGTTTGCGCGGCATGCGCACATCGCCCGCCTCTACAGCCTCGACAAGGCGGTCTCGGAGGACGAGCTCGACGCCTTCTTCACCCGCGTCAAAAAGGCGGGAGACGCCACATATACCGTGGAATATAAGTACGACGGCCTCACCGTCTGCCTCACCTATGAGGGGGGAGAATTCGTCCGCGCCACCACCCGCGGCAACGGTGTGGAGGGGGAGGACGTCACCGCGCAGGTGCTCACCGTGAGAAGTTTTCCCCTCAGGATCTCCTATAAGGGTACCCTCGAAGTGCGGGGGGAAGCGGTCATCCGCCTCTCCGCCCTCGAAAAATACAACGCCGCCCACCCCGACGAACCCCTCAAGAATGCCCGCAACGCGGCAGCCGGGGCGATCCGCAACCTCGACCCCAAGATGACGGCGACGAGGAATCCCGAGATCCTCTTCTATGACATCAATTATATGAGCGAAGGGGCTGTCTCTTCCCAGATCGAAGCGCGGGAATTTCTGCAACGCGAGGGCTTCAAGGTCTATCCCTTCTTCAAAATTTGTAAAACTCCCGAGGCCGTGAAGGAGGCCGTGGACGAGATCGAAGTGGAGAGACGCCGCATCGACTACCTCACCGACGGCGCAGTCATAAAAGTCAACGAAGAGGGCATCCGTGCGGACATGGGTGCCACCGACAAGTTTCCGCGCTGGGCGATCGCCTATAAATTCGAGGCGGAGGAAGCGGAGTCTACCGTGAAGAAAGTGTTCTGGCAGGTGGGCAGGACGGGGAAACTCACCCCCCTCGCGGAGATCGAACCCGTCGAGCTCGCGGGCGCGACCGTCCGCCGCGCCACCCTCAACAACTTCGGCGACCTCACGCGCAAGGATGTGAAGGTGGGCTCCCGCATCCTCGTCCGCCGCTCCAACGAGGTCATCCCCGAGATTTTGGGCGCCGTCTCCCATGTGGAGGGCGCGACCCCCGTCGAAAAGCCGTCCGTTTGCCCCTATTGCGGAAGTCCCGTCCGCGAGGTGGGGGCCAATCTCTTCTGTCCCAATGCGGACTGCCCGCCCCGCGTCGTGCAAAAACTCACACACTATTGTTCGAAAAACGCCGCCGACGTCGACGGCATGAGCGAGGCGACGCTGCAATTTCTGTTCGAGAAGGGGCGGGTGAAGCGCTTCTCCGACCTCTACCTTCTCACCCCCGAGAGCTTTTACGACGTCCTCGGCAAGCCCTTCGAGGGCTTCGGCGAGAAGAAGATCCAAAACCTCCTTTCCGCCATCGAAAAGAGCAAGCACATCCCGCTCGACGCCTTCCTCTACGCCATCGGCATCGAGGGCATCGGCCGCGTCGCCGCCCGTGACCTCGCGAGCCTCGGCAGCGTGGAAAATGTCGCCGCCCTCACCTATGAGGAGCTCGTCGGAATGGACGACATCGGCGATGTGACCGCCCGCTCCGTCCTCGCATATTTTGCCGACGAGGAGAACAAAAAAGAGCTTGCCCGCCTCGAAGAAGTGGGCGTTTGGCCCTTCGTAAAAGAAAAAATTTCCGTCGGCGTCTTTGCGGGTCAAAACGTCGTCCTGACGGGCTCTCTTGGTACCATGTCGCGGACAGAGGCGCAAAAACGCATCGAAGAGCTGGGCGGCGTGTGCCAGAGCAGCGTCTCGCAGAAGACGACGCTCGTCATCGCCGGCGAGAAGGCGGGGAGCAAACTTCAGAAGGCCGCCTCCCTCGGCATCCCCGTCATCGGCGAGGAAGAATTTTTCAAGATGTTGAACGCATAAATCTTATGTGAATTTCGGTGAAACGTTTGACTTTGTGCGCGCGCGTGTGGTATAATAACTCAACGAAAGAGGTAGAAAGTTTATGTTGAGCATGACGGGCTACGGAAAAGGGGAATACAAGGCGGGCGGCATCGAGCTGACCGTCGAGGTAAAATCGGTCAACAACCGCTTCTTGGACCTCGCCCTCAAGTGCCCGCGCATCTTTTTGGGGCTCGAAGACCTCGTCCGCGGCATGGTGCGGGAGAGCGTTTCCCGCGGCCATGTGGACATCTTCGTCACCCTTTCCGACAAGCGCGAACGCGAGAAGAAGCTCTCCGTCGATCTGCCCCTCGCCCGCGCCTATATGCAGGCGGCAAGCAGCCTCAAAGAGGCCTTCCCGAAGCTCGAAGACGATGTGACGCTCTCCTTCCTCATGCGGCAGAGCGACGTCGTCCGCGAGGACGAAGAGGCCCCGTTCGCAGACGAGGCCTTGACCAAAGCATTCAAAGAGGCCTTGGGCCTTGCCCTCTCTTCGCACAGGGCGATGCGCCTTGCAGAGGGGGAACGGCTCAAAATAGACCTCCTCACCCGCGTGGACGAAATCGCACGCCTGCGCGAGAAGATCGCCCTTCGGGCACCCCATGTCGCGGAGGAGTACCGCGAAAAGCTCCTTGCCCGCATCAGCGAGTACCTCGACGGAAAGGTGGAGGAGGGGCGCATCCTGACGGAAGCCGCCGTCTATGCGGATAAATGCAACATCGACGAGGAGCTCACCCGCCTTTCATCCCACATCGAGGAGTTCCGCCTCATCGCAAAGGAGGAGATCGTGGGCCGCAAGATGGACTTCCTCATTCAGGAATTCAACCGCGAGTGCAACACCATCTGTTCGAAGTCCAATGACCGCGAGATCACAAAGTGCGCACTCGACATGAAGAACGAGATCGAAAAAGTTCGGGAACAGATCCAGAATTTGGAATAACGTATGAGAAACTTGCTTTTTGTCATTTCCGGGCCCTCGGGTGTCGGCAAGGGGACGCTCGTCGACCGCCTCCTCGAGCGGGACGATCGGCTCATCGAATCCGTCTCCTGCACCACCCGCTCTCCCCGTCCCGGCGAGGTGGACGGAAGGGAGTACTTCTTCCTCTCCCGCGAGGAATTTCTCGCCCGTATGCAGCGGGGGGAATTTCTCGAGGCGGACGAACATTTCGGGAACTTCTACGGCACCCCCTTCCCCTTCGTGAAGGAACAGCTAAAAGAGAAGTCGGTCATCCTGGAGATCGACGTCGTCGGCGGGGCAAACTGCAAAAAACTCTTCCCCGAGAAGACCATCCTCATCCTCATCGCTCCGCCCTCCAAGGAGGAACTTTGCGCCCGGCTCGTGGGGAGGGACAAGACGACGGTGGAGGCAGCCTCCTACCGCCTCAGCCGTGCGGAATACGAACTCGGCCAGCGCGACAGCTACGACTACGTCGTCGTCAACGACGATTTGGAGAGGGCGACAGAGGAGCTCCTCTCCATCATAGAGAAAGAAATCAACAAAGATTGAGGTGAAGATATGATCAACGAACCTTCGGTGGATGCCCTCATCAGAAAACTCGGCACGAACGAGGATCCCATCTCGCGCTATGAACTGTGCATCGTGGTCGCAAAGCGGACGCGGCAGATCATAGAGCAGATGCAGTCCACGGGTGCGACGGAACTCCCCGGCAAACAAAAGGAGATCGTCGTCGCCTGCAACGAGATCATGAACGGCAAGTTCGTGGCCTCCAGAGACTGAAAAACCGCCCCGCCCATCGCCGGGGCAGTTTTTTCATGAACGGGTAGTAAGATGTATGCCGAAGTCATCGTAGACGTCGCCCACAGCGATGTCGATAAGATATTCGATTATGCCTGCGAAGAGGATATCAAAGCGGGCATGCGCGTCGCCGTCCCCTTCGGGAAGGGGGTGACGACGGGCTTCGTCATGCGTGTCAAAGAGGAGACCTCCGTTCCCCAAGATAAGATCAAACGCATCCTTCGCGCCGCGGAGGATTTTCCCGTTCTCACGGAGGAATCGCTCTCCCTCGCAAGACGCATCGCCGCGCGCTACCGCGTGCCCATGGCGCTTTCTTTGCGCCTCTTCCTTCCCTCCGAGATGCGGACGGGGAAGGTGGGGATACGATACCGCACCTTCTACCGCCTTTCGGGCGATCTCCCGCCCGTTCCTCCCCGCGCAAGGCAGCAGCTCGCCCTCATCTCCTTTTTGGAGGAAAACGGCGAGCAGGACTCCGCCCTTCTCCGCGAAAAATTCGGCTCCGCCCTAAAAGCGCTCGAGGAAAAGGGCGCGGTCGTTGCCGAGAGGCGCCGCGTCTTCCGCGACCCCTACACGGGAAGCTCGGGCGAGAATGCCCCCAAGGAGCTCACCCCCGCACAGGCGATGGCGGTCAAAAGGGTGCATGAGACGAAGAAGACGGTCTCTCTTCTCCACGGCGTGACGGGGAGCGGCAAGACGGAGGTCTATCTCACCCTCATCGCAGAAGCTTTGAAAGAGGGCAAGACGGCGATCTTCCTCGTCCCCGAGATCTCCCTGACGCCGCAGATGCTCTTCCAGCTCCGCGCCCGCTTCAAAAGCAAGGCGGCCATTTTGCACAGCGGCCTCACCCCGGGGGAGAAGTTCGACGAGTGGATGCGTCTGCGCGAAGGGGATGCCCGCATCGCCATCGGTGCACGCTCCGCCATCTTCGCCCCCGTTGAAAATGTGGGCGTCATCGTCATCGACGAGGAACACGACGGAAGTTACTCCTCCGAGAGTTCCCCGCGCTACAACACCTTCGACATCGCCCTCCTCCGGGCAAAGCGCAACGGGTGCAAGCTCGTCCTCGGGAGCGCGACGCCCTCGGTGGAGACCTACCGCCGCGCAAAGGAGGGGGAATTCGAACTCATCACCCTCCCCGACAGGATCAACGCCCGCCCCATGCCCGAGGTACATATCGTCGATATGCGGCGGGAAGTGCGCCGCGGCAACCCCTCGGCCTTCTCCGCGGAGCTTCGCGAAAAGCTGCAAAATTGCCTTGCGGAGCACAGGCAGGCCATCCTCTTCCTCAACCGTCGGGGCTATTCGCAGACGGTCATGTGCCGAGACTGCGGCTATGTCGCAAAGTGTGAAAATTGCGACGTCTCCCTCACCTATCACAGCGAGGAGGACTGCCTCAAATGCCACTATTGCGGGGCACGCTATCACATGCTCACCGCCTGTCCGCAGTGCGGGGGCAAGCACATCGGCTATGTCGGAACGGGCACCCAGCGCGTCGTCGGAGAGCTCAAAAAGCTCTACCCTTCGGCCAACATCCTCCGCATGGATATGGATACGACGGGGGGAAAAGAGGGCCACTTCAAGATCTTGAAGCAGTTTTCGGAGCACAAGGCGGACATCCTCGTCGGCACGCAGATGGTAGCAAAGGGGCACGACTTCCCCGAGGTCACGCTCGTCGGCATCCTCGACGCGGATATGAGTTTGCACTTCCCCGACTATCGCAGCGGGGAGCGCACCTTCCAGCTCGTCACGCAGGTCGCGGGCAGGAGCGGAAGGGGGACGGAGGCGGGCGAAGTCGTCCTGCAGACCTACGACCCCGACAACTATATCCTCCGCTTTGCGGCAACTTACGACTATGCGGGCTTCTACGCCCACGAGATCGCCATGCGGGAGGCGATGAGCTTTCCGCCCTTTGCGAAGATCGTCCGCGTCATGGTCACGGGCGAGGAGGAAAGGGAGACCCTCGAGGCGCTCCGCGAAGTCTATCAGAAGCTCCAATCGCTCTACGCCGCCCACACCGGGGAATTTCTCTTCTTCAACCGCATGCACGCGCCCATCAAGCGCATCCAGAATAAATTCCGCTATCAGGTCCTCATGCGCCTTGCGGGAGGGAGCGACCTTCTCCAAAGTATCTATGACGCCTGCGCGGAGACAACTTATAAAAATGTGCTCGTCTATGTCGAGGAAAACCCCGGCAATCTGAGCTGAAAGGTGGTATTATGATCCGTGAGATCGTACAGGTGGGGGACCCCGTCCTCCGCAAAAAATGCGAGAGCGTGAAGCGGTTCGACAGCGCGCTCTCCTCCCTTCTCGACGACATGAAGGAGACGTTGGAGGCCGCCGACGGGGCGGGGCTCGCCGCTCCGCAGGTGGGCGTTCCCATCCGCGCCGTCATCGTCAGCGTCGAAGAGGGCTACTTCGAATTCATCAACCCCATCTTCGTATGGCAGAAGGGGGAACAGAGGGGGCCCGAGGGGTGCCTCTCCGTCCGCGGCAAGGCGGGCACCGTCGTCCGCCCCTCCAAGGTGAAAATTATTTTCCAGGACAGGAAGGGGGATAAATATTCCCTCGTCGCCCGCGACTTCTTTGCCCGCGCCGTCTGCCATGAGCTCGACCATTTGGACGGCATTCTCTATACCGACAAGGCGGAGAACGTCCGCGACGCGGAGGACTGAATGAGAATCGTCTTTGCGGGCACGCCCGAATTTGCTTTGGAACCCCTCACCGCGGTCATGGATGGGGGATATGAGGTCGTCGCCGTCCTCACCCAGCCCGATAAGCCGCAGGGGAGGAAGGGAATTTTAACGCCCTCTCCCGTCAAGGAGGAGGCCTTGCGCCTCGGTCTTCCCGTTCTTCAACCCGAAAAGCTAAGGAGCGACTTTTCCGCTCTCGCCGCTTTGCAAGCCGACCTCATGGTCACCTGCGCCTACGGCCAGATCCTCACGCAGGAAGTCTTGGACCTCTTCCCCTTGGGGGTGTGGAACATCCACGCCTCCCTCCTTCCCGCCTACCGCGGCGCGGCCCCCATTGCCCGCGCCATCATCGACGGCTGCCGCGAGACGGGCGTCACCATCATGAAGACCGAACTCGGGCTGGACACGGGGGACATCCTCCTTTTTGAACGCTGTCCCATCTACGACAGCGACGATTGCGGCACGCTCTCCGACCGTCTCTCACGCCTTGGTGCCGAGCTCATCACCTCTGCCCTTCCCCTCATCGAAAGGGGGGACTATCCGCTCCGGAAGCAGGGCGAGGGCTTCGTCTGCAAAAAGGTACAGCGCACGGAAGTGGACTTTTCGAAGAGCTCCCGCGAGGTCTCCTGCCTCATCCGCGGCCTCTCGCCCGCCCCCTTCGCCTACGCGAATGTGGGGGACCTCACCCTGAATTTTTGGTTTGCGGAGGAGGCCTCGTGCGAAGAGTCCGCCCCCGCCGGGACGGTCATCGAAGCCTCCCCGAAGGAGGGGCTTGTTATCAAGTGTGGCAAGGGTGCCGTGCGCATCTTGGAACTTCAGCCCGCGGGCGGGCGGCGGATGTCCGCACGCGACTTTCTGAACGGCAGAAAACTTACAAAGGGGATGCAATTTGATATTCCTCGAACCGTATGAAGTACTCTCCAAGGTGTACCGCGGCGGGGCGCATTTGAAGCTTGCCCTCTCCGCCCTCCCCGCAGGGGAGAAGGGGCGCACGGTAAGGCTCTCTTACGCCGTGCTCGAAAACGACGCCTATCTCAACCTGTGCGTCGCGAGTATCGCCAAGAAAAAGCCGCAGGAGAGCGTTCGCCTCATCCTCAAAATTGCGCTTGCCGCCATGCTGTTCGCGGACATGGTACCCCCGTTGCCGTCAACGAGGCCGTATTGCTTGCGCGGCATATCGGAAAAGGCGGGGCGGCGGGCTTTGTCAATGCCGCCCTTCGCGCCTTCAAAAAAGGGAACGTCACTTTGCCCGAAGGGGACGAGGGACTTGCAATTTTAAGCAACTTTCCGCTCTTTGCGATCAAGGCCCTCCGCGAGAAGTACGGCGACCGCGTACGGGACATCGTGCTCGCAAAGAGCCACGGCGTGAGTGTGCGCTTCGTGCGCGGGATGGAAAGATACGCCGCCCTTCCCCATGAAGATACGCCCTTCGAAAGCGTGAAAATTTTCAAAAATTTCACGCGGGACGAGGGGTTCGATAGGGGGGACTATACCTTCCAATCGGTGGGTTCCGTCGCCGTCTGCGAGGCGATCACCCCCTGCGAACATCTCCTCGACGCCTGCGCCGCCCCCGGCGGAAAGTCTGTCCTTCTTGCCGAAAAGTGCGCCCGCGTCACGGCGTGCGAACTGCACCCGCACCGCGTCGCTCTGATAGAGAGCTATGTCCGCCGCATGGGCGCGAAGAATATCGACGTTCTGCAAAGGGACGCCACCGCCTTCGACCCCGCTTGGGAGCAAAAATTCGATGCGGTCCTGTGCGACGTCCCCTGCTCGGGGCTCGGCACCGTCGCGGAGAATCCCGACCTCCCTTTGAGGAAAAACGAGGGCACCATGTCCGAGCTCAAGGCGTTGCAAAGCGCGATCCTCGCGAATGGTTCCCGCTATGTGAAGGCGGGCGGGGCCATCTACTATGCGACCTGTTCCATTCTCCCCGAGGAGAACGACGGCATGATAGCTACCTTTCTTCAAACGCACCCGGACTTTTCCGCCGAGGAAATTTCCTCCCCGCTTGCCCACGAGAAGGCCGCCTTCGGCCTTCAATTTTTGCCCGACAGGGCATTTGCTGCGGGCTTTTACATCGCAAAACTGAGGAGAAATCTATGAAAGCCGTCCTGCAAGATCTCAGCCTCGAAGAGCTCTCCGCGCTCGTCCTTTCCGCGGGCGAGAAGGCTTTCCGCGCAAAGCAGATCTTCGAGGGCCTGATGCAGGGGAAAAAGCTCTCCGAGCTTCCCATTCCCTACGATCTTCGCGCACATCTTCTCGAGACATACGAGGACGAACCCGTCAAAATCAAGGAGACGTTTCTTTCCAAGGACGGCACGAAGAAGTACCTCTTCGAGCTTTCCGACGGGAACCTCATCGAGGGCGTCCTCATGCACTACGACTACGGCAACACGCAATGCGTCTCCACGCAGGTCGGCTGCCGCATGGGGTGCAAATTCTGCGCCTCCACGCTCGGCGGCAGGGTCCGCGACCTCACCGCGGGGGAAATTTTGGGCGAGATTGCGGCCGTCAACAGACAAGAGTGGGGCACGCTCAAAGAGAGAGCGGTCACAAACGTCGTCCTCATGGGGAGCGGCGAACCCTTCGACAACTACGCAAATGTCGTCAAGTTCTTGCGCAATCTCACCGCGGAAGGCGGCCTCCATGTGAGCGCGCGCAATATCTCCCTATCCACCTCGGGGCTCGTGCCCGAGATGAGGCGCTTTGCCGGGGAGAACATCCCCCTCAATCTCACCGTCTCCCTGCACGCCGTCACGGACGAGGAGCGCCGCCGCACGATGCCCATCGCAAATAAATATACGATCGCGGAGATCTTGGACGCCTGCGCCTATTACTTCGAAAAGACGGGCCGCCGCTACATCTTCGAATACAGCCTTATCGAAGGGGAGAACGCGGACATGGTACATGCGGAAGCGCTCGCGACCCTTCTGAAGGGGAGGCCCTGCCACGTCAATCTCATTCGCCTCAACCCCGTCAGAGAGCGCAACTTGAAGGGAACGGACGAGCGCACCGCACAGGCCTTTCTGAAGGCCTTGACCGCCCGCGGCATCTCCGCCACCCTCCGCCGCAGCATGGGCTCCGACATCGGCGGCGCCTGCGGCCAACTCAGAGCAAAATACATCTCAAAAGAGGAATAAATTTTTATTTTTTCTTGACAGCGTCGCATAATTATGCTATAATAATACCACAATAACATAGAATTTGATGGAGGTGAAATATGTCACAGATCATTCCCATTCGGGATTTGAGGGATACGACGAAAATTTCCGAGATGTGCAATGCGATCGATGAGCCGATTTTTGTCACAAAAAACGGTTATGGCGATATGGTCGTCATGAGCATGAGAACTTATGAACAGAGGCTTGCTCAAGTCGAGATGTATACAAAAATCATGGAGAGCAAGGCTCAGGCAGACCGTGGGGAACTCCTGGACGGTCCTACCGTACTCAAGAATTTAAGAGAGAAATATGGAAAGCAAGTATAGCTTCAGTTTTTCGCCGCTTGCGGAAAAAGAACTTGATGCGGTCATTGCTTACATATCCGAAACTCTTTGCAATGGAAAGGCCGCGGTCGATCTTTTGGACAAGTTGAACTATGCTCTCGGGATGATTTGCACCTTTCCCTATTCTTCTGCCGATTGCAAAATCTTTCTTATAACGGATGAAAAAGTTCGTCATGTTCTCGTGGACAATTATGTATTGGTCTATGAGATCATGGAAGAAGAG
The DNA here is from genome assembly GCA_947630605.1 of uncultured Clostridia bacterium. Lineage (GTDB taxonomy): Bacteria > Bacillota > Clostridia > Christensenellales > Borkfalkiaceae > Gallimonas. The sequence continues at coordinate 12,087 of CANRIO010000009.1, read as the reverse complement.
AAGCACATCAATGTTTTGCGTTTTTGTTATACGCGCATGGATCTCAGGAAGCTTATTTTTTAATTTCTTTGACCGATCGAGCGCAAGGAGGCCACTATGAACATCAAAATCGCGCCGTCCATTCTGTCTGCCGACTTTGCAAAGCTCGGCGAGGAGGCCGCCCTTCTCGAAAGGTGCGGCGCCGACCTCATCCATTGCGACGTCATGGATGGGAATTTCGTGCCGCCCATCACATTTGGTGCGCAGGCCGTCGGGGCGATCCGCCCGCACACAAACCTTCCCCTCGACTGCCACCTCATGACCCTCCACCCCGAGACCCACATCGAGGAGTTTGTAAAGGCGGGCGCGGACATCATCTCCGTCCATGTCGAGGCGTGCGGCAAAAATTTGCTCCCGCTCCTGAAAAAAATTCAAAGTTTGGGCGTGAAGGCCTGCGCCGTCATAAACCCCGAGACGGCGGCGGAAGAACTCTTTTCCGCCATGGAGATCGCGGACATGGTCCTTGTGATGAGCGTCCACCCCGGCTACGCCGGGCAGAAATTCATTCCCGAGTCTCTCCAGAAAATTCGCGCCCTCCGCGCCCGCGCCGAGAGCATCGGCCGCCCCGATCTCGACATCGAAGTGGACGGCGGCATCGGCGAGGGGAATGTAAAAGAGGTCATCGCGGCGGGGGCAAACGTCATCGTCGCGGGTAGCGCGATCTTCTCCTCTCCCGATAAAAGAGCTACCATATCGAGGCTCCGCGGATGAGCGCCGAGCGGAAAACCTTTCTTATTCTTTTGAACGGCGAGCCCTATCAAGGGGAGATTCTCGCCCAAAACGCCTACGTCATCTGTTGCGACGGCGCATACTCATGGGCAAAGAACAGAGTGCGCATCGACGAGAATTTGGGCGACTTCGACTCCCTTTCCGAGACGCCTTATCCCGCGCCCATCGAGAGGTTCCCCTCCGAAAAGGATGAGACGGACGGCGAGCTTGCCGTGCGCCGTGCCTTGGACATGGGTGCCACCGATTTCGTCTTCTATGGCGGAGGCGGGGGAAGGGAGGACCACTTTCTCGGCAATCTGCATCTTCTCCATAAGGCGATAAAAGCGGGAGCTACTTCCGCCCTCCTTCGGACGAACGGCGCGGAGATCTTCCTTCTCGGCGAAGGCAAGCACGCCTTCCCATGCAAAGCGGGGCAGACCATTTCCCTGTTGCCTTTCGGCGGGAAGGCGCATATCATGGAACTGAGGGGCCTCAAGTACGCTCCCGTCGACCTGAGGCTTTGCTACGGTTCCACGCGCGGCATCTCCAATCTCACGACGGGCGAGGTTTTTTCGCTCAAAGTACAGGAGGGATGCGTGCTCCTTATCATCAACGAGGAGGTTGTATGATCGTCTGCTTCAAGCTCCCGAGAATGCTCGGTTGCATCGTTCGGCTGTTCTACAAGGGATGAAATACATCGATCTGCACACGGACGCTCTCACCAAACGTGAGGGCGTCTTTCAGGTATCAAGGCCCCTTTTGGAGAAGGGCGGCTGCCTCCTCCAATGCTTTGCGGCCTTTCTCGAGGGGAGAAATAATCGTTTCGAACGCGCCCTTTTTCTTTGCGACCGCTTCGATGCGATGTGCGAAAAAGAAAACTATTTTCCCGTCAAACGCTTCTCCGACATCAAAGAAGAGGGCATTTGCGCACTTTTGACGGTGGAAGAGGGCGGGGCGGCAGAGGGGAGCCTTGCAAAGCTCGAGAGGCTGTATCTCCGCGGGGTGCGCATGATGACGCTCACCTGGAATTTCCCCAACGAAATCGGCTTTCCGCACACCACACCCTCGGACATGGGTGGCCTTTCTTTCTTCGGGCAGGCCTGCGTGGAGCGCATGTGCGAGCTCAGGATGCTCCCCGACGTCTCCCACGGGAACGACCGCCTCCTTTACGAGACGGCCGCGATCTGCAGGGCAAAAAACTTCCCCCTCGTCGCCAGCCATTCCAACGCCCGCGCCGTGCATTTTCACACCCGCAACCTCCCCGACGAGGGTATCCGCGAGATCGCCGCGTGCGGCGGCGTCGTGGGCCTCAATTTCTATCATAAATTCCTCTCCGGCGACAGGAGCGAACAGGGCCAGAGGGCCGCTCTTCTTGCCCATGCAAAGCACATTCTGCGTGTCGGCGGGGAGGACGTCCTTGCCCTCGGCTCGGATTTCGACGGCGCACCCCCGAATCCCTATCTTCCGAACGCCGCCTCCGTCCCCCGATTTCTCGATGATCTCGAGAAAAATTTCGGCACGCGCATCGCCGAAAAGATCGCCTGTAAGAACGCTCTCCGCGTCCTCGAAAGCCTCGGTTAAAGCCTTCTTTCCTGCATTCTCGCGTGTATACCTTTTATTATACAATTAAAATTTATCAAAAAATTCTTTCACGTCTTTCCAAATTGTGCTCTTCCTCCGAAAAATGCTGACACTTCCTGTTAATTTTTTGCAAACCCCCCTTGACAGAATATGGAAATATGATATAATTTCGTTTGGGCCTGAAAGAATATGAGCCCCGTGTGAGGAGGATTTCTCAATGGAACAAAAAAGGGTATGCGGGATATTGATGCCGATCTCGTCGCTTCCTTCCGAAGAGGGGATCGGAACGCTCGGGAAGGACGCCTTTGCCTTTCTCGATTTTCTCTTTGAAACGCATCAGAGCATCTGGCAGGTCTTGCCGCTCAATCCCACGAACTATGGCGACAGCCCCTATCAGTCCTGTTCGTCCAATGCACTCAACTACTATTTCATCGACCTCGAGAGCTTGGCGGAGGAGAAACTTCTCACCAAAAAAGAGATCGGAGAGGCGGACCTCAAGGGCGATCCCCGCCGCGTCGACTACGGCAAGCAGTTCTACCACAAGATAGACCTTTTGAAGAAGGCCTTCTCCCGCTTTCCCCGCACGAAGGAATTTTACGATTTCGTCGAAAGGGGAGAGTACGCCGATTTCGCCCTCTTCATGGCCCTCAAGGAAAAGTTCGGCCACAGGGCTTGGATAGAATGGGACGAGCCGTATAAGACTTATAACGAGGAGACGGTCGCCGCCTTTGAGCGTGAGGAAAAAGAGGAGATCCTCTTCTGGCACTTCACGCAGTTTATCTTCCTCAAACAGTGGCACGCCGTGCAAACTTACGCCCATGAACGCGGCATTCAGATCATGGGGGACATCCCGCTCTACCTCGCCTACGACAGCGTGGAGATGTGGAAGTACGGCGACAAGATCTTCCGTGTGGACGAGCATCGGACGCCCGCCGCAGTCGCGGGCTGCCCGCCCGACGCCTTCTCGGACGACGGCCAGCTCTGGGGCAACCCCGTCTACGATTGGGAGGGGATGAAGAAGGACAACTTCTCGTGGTGGAATGCCCGCATCGAGGACAATCTGAAGCTCTTCGACATTCTCCGCATCGACCATTTCCGCGGCTTCGACCGCTATTATTCCATTCCCTACGGCGCAAAGAACGCCCGCATCGGCGAATGGGTGGACGGGCCCAAGGAGGCGCTTTTCAAGGACAAGCTCGGCTACAACATCGTCGCGGAGGACCTCGGCGTCATCGACGACGGCGTGAGAAGATTGATGAAATTCGTCGGCTATCCCGGCATGAAGATCATGGAGTTCGCCTTCGACGGCTCTCCCGACAACGAGCACAAGCCCGCCCTCTGCACCGAAAACTTCGTCGCCTACACGGGCACACACGACAATATGCCCCTTCGTGGCTATATCGACGGCCTGAATGATCGGGAAAGAGAGAACTTCGTCCGCGATCTCCTCTCGCAGGGGGAGAAGCTCGGCGTCAAAGTTTACACGTCCTCCTCTGTCGCCATGACGAGGAGCGTCATCCGCCTTGCATACGCGTCAAGGGCGAACACCGTCCTTATTCCCATGTGGGATCTCCTCACAATGGGGGAGGAGGCGCGCATCAATCTTCCCTCCACCGTCTCGCCCGCGAATTGGAGCCGCCGTTTTACGAGGAGAGATTTTTCAAACTCTGTAAAAAAATTCTTGAAAACACTTGCAATTCGCTCAAAGCGGGTGTATAATATTGACAAATAGTTGGAACTTCTCACAAAAATCCCGTGATTTTCGGCACGATTTTCACAAAATTCGTGCGATTTCGACTTTTTAACGGGTACAAACTGAGGAGGGACAAGCGCCTCTTCGGGCGCAGACCATCGGTATTTACGGGGGAACCCCGAAAAATATGTCTCATCTTTTATCGAAATGATAAAAATAAAAATGGAGGTGATTTTAGATGAGAAAACGTTTTATTGCTCTGATTGCATGTGGTGCTCTTGCGGCCACGAGCCTTGCCGGCTTCGCAGGATGCGGCGGCAAGACAGACCTTACAGTGTGGGGGCCTGCGGCACAACAGGAATCCTTGAAAGAGATGGTTAAGCTTTTCAAAGAGGAGAACCCCGATATCAATCTTTCGATTGGCGTGGGTGTCTGCGGTGAGGACCAAGCTTTCTCCCAGATGTCGAATGACCCTCAGTCGGGTGCTGACGTCTTTGCTTGGGCGAACGACCAAGTCGCAAACCTCTATGCCATCGGCGCTCTTTCTCCGCTTACTTCTGCAGACGTCACTGCTTTGCAGTCTCGTATGGCGCAATCGACCATCGATTTTGGTAAGCTCGGGAGCAAATATTATGGCTATCCTTACTCTGCAGACAATGGCTTCTTCCTTTACTATAAGAGCGACGTTGTGTCCGCAGAGCAAGCGAAGACCGTCAAGGGCGTGCTCGATGCTTGCAAGGCAAAGAAAGTGAAGTTTATCGTTGAGATCACCAATTCCTGGTATGTGAACTCCTTTACCTTCGGTGCGGGAGGCACCTATGACCTTGTCCGTGACGAGACTGACGGGACCATCATTAAAGAAGTCCAAGTTAATTTCGATCAGAAGGCACCTGAAAGCGAATACACCTATGGCCAGCTTGGTTCCCAGGAAGTTGCGGATCTCCTTCATGACTCAACCGTCGTTGTCGGTGCGGATGATGTTATCGATAGCTACCTTAGCTCCGAGGAAGTTGGTGCGATCGTTCGCGGCACCTGGAAGGCGGATGACATCAAGAACGCATGGGGCGACAAGTATGAAGCTACCATCCTTCCCGACTGGACGAGCTCACTCGATGGCGAGACCTATCCTTGGTACTCCTTCGCGGGCGGCAAGCTCTATGGCGTCAACAGCTATAGCAAGCATGTAAATGAAGCGCACAAACTCGCTGCTTTCCTTGCTTCCGATAAGATGCAGGAGAAGAGATTCGACGATAACAGCATTTGCCCCGCAAGCACCGCAGTTGCTGCTCTCGATAAGGTTAAGGCGAACAAGGCAATCTCTGCGTTCATGCAGCAGCAGACCCACTCTGTCGTCCAAATCGCGATGCCCGACAACTACTGGTCCGAAGGTGATTCCCTCGGCACATTCCTCAAGACATTCACAGGTACCGCTACGGAACTTCAGACTCGTATTGAACAATATGTAACGGCATTGAAGAATGCGGCAACCAAAACCAACTAATTGAATCAAATCCATTAAAGTTATGATATGGGGCAAAGCTCGCTTTGCCCCATATCTAAGATATGCGGAGGTTAATCATGGCAAAGACAGTCTCGCAGCTGGACTATCTGGGAATGAGTGGATGGCAGAAGTTTTGTTATAACTTCCTCCAATTTCTCAAAAAGCTTCCGGTTGCATTTTTGAGCATTTTTACCGTGTGGATTCCAAAATTTGCACGCAAAATCTACAACTCCGTCAAGAGGTTTTTCTTAACACTTTGGAATGCGGCGCGCCATGGCGATTGGAAGACGAGGATGTCCTTCCTTGTCATGGGGTTTTCGCAATTTTCAAGAAAACAGATCATGCGCGGGCTCTTGTTCCTTGTGTTTGAAATTTTATTTATCATATACATGGTCGCATTTGGCGCTGCGCAACTAAGTATGTTTGGCTCTCTGGGGGTGCGCGACACCATACAGGGCGGAGAGGATCCCGTTACAGGTGAAAGACTGCCCACCGTCGTCGGAGATAACAGTTTGCTGATTTTGTTGTACGGCATCCTCACGATGATTTTCATTATCGCATTTGTCTATGCATGGTATGCCAACATCAAGGCGGCATATGCCGTGCAACAATATGTGGAGGCCAACCAGCACCTCACGACGGCGAAGGAAGATCTCAATGCGCTCGCCGACGCGCAATATCACAAGACGCTTCTTGCAGGCCCCTTGATCGGACTTGTCATTTTCACGATTTTCCCGATCATTTTCATGGTCTTTGTGGCATTTACGAATTACGACATGCAGCATATGCCCCCCAACAAGACCTTTGATTGGGTAGGTTGGGCGAATTTCAAATCGCTGTTTGCCGGTGGTCTCTCGGGTGGAACTGACTTCGGGCGTGTATTTGGGAAGCTCCTTCTTTGGACAGTCATCTGGGCGATTTTTGCGACCTTCACCAACTACATTCTCGGCATGATCGTGGCGATCATGATCAATAAGAAGGGGATCAAGCTCAAGAAGCTTTGGAGAACAGTTCTCATCATGACGATCGCTGTTCCTCAATTCGTCTCCCTCCTTCTTATGAGCCAAATGCTTGCCGATGAAGGCGCGCTGAACATGCTATTCGGGACGTCGATTCCATTCCTGACAGATCCCGTTCTTGCAAAAGTGACAGTCATCGTTGTCAACATCTGGGTGGGTATTCCGTTTACCATGCTCATGGTGACGGGCATCCTCATGAATATCCCCGCCGACCTCTATGAATCCGCAAGGATCGATGGTGCGGGCCCCGTGCGCATGTATTTCAAGATCACCCTTCCCTATGTGTTGCATGTTACGACGCCGTCGCTCATCAGCAACTTTGTCGGAAACATCAACAATTTCGGCGTCATCTATCTATTGACAGGCGGCGGTCCTTCAATGGCAGCCGGAGGATCCGGAGGCGCGGGCGAAACCGACCTTCTAATCACGTGGCTGTATAAATTGATACAGGATAAGAAGCAATACGGTATTGCTTCCGTCATCAGTATCATGATGTTCGTCCTGACGGCGGTCATCTCGCTCATCGTGTATAACCGCTCCAAAGCAGTCAAGAACGAGGAGGATTTCATGTAATGGCTAATTCCGTGAAACAGAAAAAAATGCGCAGCAAAAAAGCGGTGGAACGCAGTACGAATGCCGTCATCTACGTGATCCTCGTTGCGATCAGCGTGATCTGGTTGTTTCCGTATGTGTATCTGCTCCTGCAATCGCTGAGAGGGGAGCCTGGTATCATGACGAGGTATTTCTTCCCCAAGAAGTGGACTTTCGGCAACTATATTCGCCTTTTCAAGAATCAAGGTCTGAGCAAGGCGAACAAGCCGATTTCGACAGGGGATTATAACTTCTTGAATTGGTACGGCAGGACGTTTCTCATCGCGGTCGTGGTCACCGTTATCCAGACGGTCATCGTCCTCGTTACGAGCTACGCGCTCTCCCGTATGCGTTTCAAGATGAGGAAGCCCCTCATGAACGCCATGCTCATCCTCGGGATGTTCCCCGGATTCATGTCCATGACGGCCATGTATTTCCTGCTTCAGCTCATCGGTCTCACACAGGATATGAGTATCGTCGGTCTCATCCTCGTCTATGTTGGAAGTTCTTGTATGGGTTACTATATCTGTAAAGGCTTCTTCGACACCATTCCGAAGTCTCTGGACGAGGCGGCGCGAATAGACGGCGCAAACAGACAGACCATCTTCTTCAAAATCATCTTGCCGCTCTCCAAGCCCATCATCATTTACACCATTCTTACTTCCTTCATGGGGCCTTGGGGCGAGTACATGTTTGCATCGCTTATCGCAAACGGCAGTCCAAAGTATTGGAACGTTGCCGTAGGTCTCCGCGATATGATCCAGCGCGAATCCCTCGCAAAATATAATGATGGATTCCAGCGTTTCTGCGCGGCAGCAGTCGTCGTCTCCCTTCCCATCACCATTCTCTTCTTTATCCTGCAGAGGTACTATGTGGAGGGTGTCACGGGCGGCAGTGTAAAGGGGTAAGATATGAAGAAGATTGCAAAAATCTTTTCTGCATTGTTGCTTTCACTTGTCTTCGCTCTTCCGCTTGCCGCATGCGGTGGTGGTTCCGTAGATCTCCTTGAGGAAAATATCATCGAAGATCAGTACGATAACTACTACGAGATCTTTGTTCGCTCTTTTTACGACTCCGACGGAAACGGCATCGGCGATTTCAAGGGCGTGACCGAGAAACTTCAATATGTTCGCGACATGGGCTATACGGGCATTTGGCTCATGCCCATCAATCCCACAGGAAGCTATCACGGCTATGATGTGACGGACTACAAGGATGTAAATCCCTACTACGGCACGATGGAGGATTTCGACGAGCTCGTAGAAAGGGCACATTCCCTCGGCATCAAGATCATCATTGATCTTGTTCTTAACCATTCGTCCAACAATCATCAGTGGTTCAAAGATGGACTCGCTGCATATCGCGTCGGCGACACGACGAGCAAATACGCGAATTACTATAATTTCTCGACGATAAAAGATCATCCCGGCAAGACGTATCGCCAGTATAGCAGAAACCCCGATGTGTATGCCGAGGCTCAGTTCGACCAAGCCATGCCCGACCTCAACCTCGACTGCAAAGATCTTCGCGCTGACTTGAAGGACATCATAGAATTTTGGATCAAGACTGAAAAAGTGGACGGCTTCCGCCTTGATGCTGCGCTACACTTTTATGAGGGCGACAACAAAAAGAGTGCGGAATTCACCAAATGGGTAAAGCAGACGGCGGACGCCGCCTACAAGACCGTACATTCCGAAGATCCGAACGCCGAGTCCTTCATCGTCGGCGAAGTATGGTCGGGCGAAAGTGACATCTCCGATTTCTTCGAGGGTTCTGGCGGCGCATCTTTCTTTGATTTCCAGGTGGCACAGAATGGAGCCTCGAGTTACGTCGTCAGTACGGTTAATTCGGCGATGCATAGGCTCGATCCCAAGCCTGCGAGTGCGGCAAGCAGCTATTTTAGCAGCTTCGCGACTGTCAGCGATAAAGCACACGGATGCGTTCCAACGCCCTTCCTCGGCAATCACGATGTCGGCAGGATTGCCGGCACCATGACGCGCGACGAGAACAAGATCAAGTTCGCCTATGGGCTTTTGTCCCTCTATTCTGGTAGCAACTTCACCTACTATGGCGACGAGATCGGCGCGATCGGCAGAAGTAGCAGTTCCGGCGGAGCTGATGAATACGTCCGCGTTGGAATGTATTGGTCGGATAAGATCCCCGTTATGTATCCTCAAAGCTTGAAAACCGCGACAAAGATCCAAGGTGATGCATTAAGCAATTACTACGTCTTCCCGAGTGTGGAAAAGCAGCTCAAGGATAAGGGAAGCATTCTCAACTACTACAAGCTCTGCAACAATGCGCGCAACGCCTTCCCCGCCCTCATGCGCGGAACGCCCGAACGCGTGGCAAATGCAAACGAAAACGTCCTCGTCTTTACCAAGACCTATAAGGAAGAGACGATTACGATCGCGGTCAACTTCTCCAATAAGACAGAAACTGTGACGGATCTCGGCAGTGCGCTCACGCTCAAACAGGGCATTTGCGTATCCGGCTCTGTCAAGGGAGACGGCACGTCTCTCAAGATCCCCGCCTACGGCATCGCGATCCTTGCATAAATTACGGGGAGAAAGAGGTAAAACATGAAAAAGTTATTCAAAATCTTAACATCTCTTACGGTTGCATCCATGTTGTCGCTCGTCTGCGTCCTGAGCGGATGCGGCGGCGGTGGTGGCGGCGGTGAAGGCAGCCATGATCACATCGACCGGAATGGCGATGGCATCTGTGACAACGGCGGCGAGCCTATGGGCGGCGGCAATAATAACGGCACAGGTGACGACAACGGCAACGGCAACGGTGACGGTGACGACAACGGTGGCGATTCCGAGCTCAAGCCGTTCGACCCCACCACCGGGGCCTATACCTTCGGCGACAAAAATTACTATGTTCCGACGGACGGGCTCCTTCCCGAACAGTATGTCGACGACAACTACGGGACCTTCTACGAGATCGGTGTGCAGTCCTATTGCGACTCCAATGGCGACAATGTCGGCGACCTCAAGGGCATCACTTCCCGTCTTCCCTACATCCGCAGCATGGGCTACACGGGCATTTGGCTGACGCCCATCGTCGATTCTTGGCCGAGACAGTACGGCTATGGGGCGAAGGATTACTTCAAGATCTATCCCGCCTACGGTACGTTTGCCGATTTCGATGAGCTCATCGAAAAGGCTCATTCCATCGGCATCAAGGTCATCTGCGATTTGGCTTTCAACCACACTTCGGACAGTGGATGCTCGTGGTGGAACCAAGCGCTTGCCGCGCGGAAGAGTAACAATACCTCGAGCGAGTATTACAACTTCTATCATTTCAGCAGGACACGTCCCACTACGAGCAACTGGGAACAGCGCGATGGTTTGTGGTTCGAGTGCTCGCAGTACTACGGCGGTATGCCCGATCTCAACCTTGCCGAGCCGAAGGTCAAAGCCAAGCTCGCCGAGGTCATCAAGCTGTGGGTGGACGACCATCACATCGACGGCATTCGTCTCGATGCCGTGAAGGATTATTTCTCCGAGGAGAGCAATGTTGCGACGAAGACCCAAAAGAACATGGAATTTGTTAACTGGGTCGTCTCCGAGGCAAAGAAGTACAACCCCGATATCTATGTGATCGGCGAGGTCTACTCCGGCCGCGGCGGTACGGATGGTACCGACAATTACTGCAAGAGTACGAATGCGAGCAGCTATTTCTGGTTTGAGGACGGATATTTCCCCGGGAACAGTAATGCCAATCAAAATCCCTGGCACAATGGCACGATCGGAGACGCCGTGAACACTGTTGTTCCGAACGGTTCACAGGCGCAGGCGAAGGCGGATAATTATTTCAACTCTATGCAGAACATGATCAGTGGGGCCAACGGCAAGATCCCCGCACCTTTCCTCGATCAACACGATACCGACCGCATCGGAGATAAGCTCTTTGCCCGCAACGCCACAAAGATCAAGTTTGCCTATGGGCTTTTACAGATGTACACGGGCAACACCTTCTCCTACTACGGCGATGAAATTGCGATGCGTGGGATCCGTACAATGTCGCAATCGGATGAAGAAAGGCGCATGGGCTTCCTTTGGGACACAAGCAAACCGCCCAAGATTGTTGCGGAAGATGGGGAGGTTTACAAGACCAACTACTCAGGTGTCACGGGGGCCCTGCAGCAGATTGCAGATGAGGCGAGCATTCTCCGCTACTATCAGGCGGCGAACAACCTCCGCAATGCGTTCCCCGCGATCATCCGCGGCACTCCCTCGAAGGTCTCCAATAACGGCGGTCTCCTCACCATCAAAAAGACTTGGAATAGTCAGACGGTGTATATCGTCATCAATTTCACAAACGGCAACAAGACAGTGAGCGCGCCCACAGGGACCACCTTCCAGAAGGCACTCTGCCCCGCAGGTACGGCCACGGCGACGTCGCTCCCCGCATACTCCATCGCGGTCTACGCCTGAAGCGTTCCGCTTGAATAACCCAAAATAAATCATCAGGGAAGGAAAAAAATCATGGCAAGTTTAAGCTTGAAACACATCTACAAGGTGTATCCCAACGGTGTGAAGGCTGTCAACGACTTCACGATGGATATCGAGGATAAGGAATTCATCGTCTTTGTCGGCCCCTCCGGATGCGGGAAATCCACGACCCTCCGCATGATCGCTGGCCTCGAGGACATCACCGCGGGCGAACTCAAGATCGGCGATCTCGTCGTCAACGACGTCGAGCCGAAGGACAGGGACATCGCAATGGTGTTCCAGAACTACGCCCTCTATCCGCACATGACCGTTTTCGAGAACATCGCATTCGGCCTCAGGCTCCGCAAGATGCCGCGCGAAGAGATCAACCGCCGCGTAAAAGAGGCGGCCGAGATCCTCGGCATCACCGATTACCTCGGCAGGAAGCCCAAGGAAATGTCGGGCGGCCAGCGCCAGCGCGTATCTCTTGGCCGCGCCATCGTCCGTGAACCC
>CANRIO010000008.1 GCA_947630605.1 uncultured Clostridia bacterium | reverse complement strand
AGCGATGAGTGGAGTCGAACCGCTGACCTATCGGGTATGAACCGATCGCTCTAACCAACTAAGCTACATCGCCATAAGTGGTTGCGGGGGCAGGATTCGGACCTGCGACCTCCGGGTTATGAGCCCGACGAGCTACCTGGCTGCTCTACCCCGCGATATTCTATCCCATCGGATAGCTTATTTATTGTAACGGATACCGCGGCAATTGTCAATCGTTTTTGCACCCTCATGATAAATTTTTTATCGGAAGCGATTTTCTTTCATTTTTCCCTCGGCCTTTATCTAAATAGGGAAGGGCGGGCTGTGACATTTCCGGGCCGCAAAGGTAGAATATGTATGAAGCGGAAAAGATCCGCAATTTTGCAAGGAAGGTGATCTCAATGAAGAAGGCTGTGCGCGTTCTCGCCCTCGTGAGCGGGGCGCTTCTGGCGGCAAGTCTGCTCGGCGGTTGCAGCGTGGGGCATCAAGAGAATTTGGGAGAAGGGCACCGCCATGTCGATTTGAACGGCGACGGACTGTGCGATCTCGACGGGGCGAAGATGCCTGCCGAGGACCCCGTCGGCGGCGGCGAGCAGGGCGGCCAAGACGACGGACAAGGGGGGCATGTCGCAGATCAGGGCGATAAAACCGATGATCAAGGCGGCAAAGAAGAGGATAAAAATAACGGCCAAAGCGGGCAGGGCGGCGAGGTCCCGACGGATGGGAAAGCGCAGCTCCTCGCAAAGGCGGTGCACGCCGATCCCGTCTCTTATAACAGTATCAGGTCCGATGACTTCGACGCCTATCTTGCAAGTGTCGAAAGGTTCTCGGAGGAGCTTTCCGCGCGTGCAATCGGCACTTTTTCTGCGGCAAATGATGAAAATTTTGTGCTTTCGCCCGCCTCCGTCTACACCGCGCTCGCGACGGCCTCCGCCTGTGCGGGAGGGGCCACGCGGGAGGAACTCCTCTTAGCACTCTATACGACGGAGGGCGCATTGAATTCCAATTATTCCTCTTACTATCGTCTCATCGGCGGGGCACAAGAGGGGCGGACGATGGGGTGTGCGCAGCTCGCCAATTCCATCTGGGTAGACAAAACATCGGCCACCCATGTCCGCGATGAGAGCCTCAAAAACCTTTCGAAGAACTTCTACTGCACGAGCTATTCGGCGGACTTTCTTATGGACAATGCGGCCGCAAATAAGGCCGTGCGCGACTTTATAAAGGAGCAGACGAAGGGGCTCATCGACCAGAGCTTCATGCTCCCCGAGAGCACCGTGTTCGCCCTCGTCAATACTCTCTATCTCAAGGATATCTGGAATGAAGTGGGCGCGGAGCTCGGCGAGAGCGAGGCGAAGGCCTTCCTCCTCGCGGACGGAACGACAAAGAGCGTCAAGCGCATGCAGACGGAATATGTCGAAGGACGTGTGGCGCGCGGCGAGAATTTCAGCTACTTCTATGCGAAGACGTACAACGGTTATCAGTTCAAGGTGCTCCTTCCAGATGCGGGCAAGAAGGTCGAGGAGATCTTCACGCCCGAAAACATCGCCCTCGTCAACGGGACGAAGGACTTCGGCGGCAGAGACGATGCGACGAGGACCCGCTACCTCACCCGCCTGCTTCTTCCCGCATTCGAGGCTCGTTGCGACGAGGACTTCGAGGAGATCTTAAAGGGAATGGGCATCCGGTCCCTGTTCGGGGCGGAGTGCGACTTCTCTTCCCTTCTGGATTCGGAGGGCGCGCACTGCAGCAGCGTTAGGCATGTGGCGAAGCTCAAAGTGGACCTTCGCGGGATCGAGGGCGCGGCGGCCACCGTCATGCCCGCCCCCGGCGCGGGTGCACCCGACGAATACACCCCCGTCTATGCCGACTTCTCCCTCGACCGCTCCTTCGCATTCCTCATCACCGACCGCTACGACAACACCATCTTTGCGGGCGCCGTGAAGAGCGTGTAAAGAGAACATTCAGTTTGAAATAAATAATGCGGCGCACTGCAAAGAAAGCAGGGCGCCGCTTTCTTATAAAAAGGCATTGCCGCATCATAGAACTTGAGGTATAGGAGATGCTTCGGGGAGAAGTTTGTCCGACGGCACGATTTCTTATATTTTGTCAAAATGATGTAAAATTCGATAAAAAATGGCAAAAAATATCTTATTTCGATATTTATCAAAATAAGACATGAGGTTCCTGTGAATTGTTGTTTACAGGAAGAATGCACCGAAGGAGGTATACAGATAGTCGAGGGAGCGGCACTTTTCCCGCATCGGCGTGTAGTCGATGACGACGGTATACTCGCCGGGAGCGGAGGGGATGTCCCCCTTCTTCCCGTTCACCGTTGTGCTCAGGCCGTCCTGCACGCACTCGCCCTGGCCCACATATTGGGGCTCGGTGGAGGCGTAATACATCTCGGAACCGTTGCTCCCCGTAAGGCGCAGGTACACGGCCCCTGCGTCCGCCTTCGTCACATGGATCGTGATGGAATGGTCCGTCTTTTCGAGGTAGGAAACCTCTGTGCCCGTGGGGAGGGTGCGCACCTCGCCGAGGCTCATGGGCGAGCCCGCAGAGGGCGGGTCAAGTCCCTCGTGAGGGGGCGGCGTGGGCGGATCATCGGGAGTAGGCGGATCGTCGGGTGTAGGCGGGTCATCGGGCGTGTCGACGGTGGGAGGTTGCTCCACGGCGGTATTCTTCTTTGAGACGAGAATGGCGGTGGGGACGATCGCAACGGCGAGCGCGGCCGCGACGACGGCGGAGAGGATGGCCTTCTTCGCGGGGCGTCTTCTCGGCACGGGAGAAAGCTCCGCGGCCTCTTCGATAAACTTTGGGTCGATTTCGGAGAGGATGTCGAAAAGTTTGTCGTTCATACCCTGATTCCCTCCTTTTTGAGAAAGTCGGCGAGCTTTTCCCGCGTGCGGGAAAGGCGGACGGTGAGCGTGTGCGCCCGCATGCGGAGCGCGGCGGCGATGTCCTTTATGGGGTCTGCATAGAAGTATCTTCTGACAAAGGCGATGCGCATGGGCTTTTCGAGCTCGGAAAGAAACAAGTTGATGAGGCGGGCGAGTTCCTTTTCGTCGAAGTCCGCCTCCGTACCCAACGCAGAGGGCAAAATTTCCTCGAGCTCACAGAGGGGAAGGGGCACACCGCTCCGCTTTGCAGCCACGTTGTAACGGAGCTTCTTGCAAGCAAGATTGCGGACGATTTTTGCGACATAGGAAAAAAGAGGGCTGGGACGGGCGGGCGGGATCGACCGCCAAACGCCGAGATAGGCATCGGAGAGCACCTCCTCCGCATCGGGCGCGGAGTGGGTGATGTTGAGGGCGATCCTCCCGAAGGTCCCGCCGTATTTTTCCTTGAGCGCGGAGAGGGCAAGCTCGTCGCGTGCAAAGAAGAGTTGTATGATGCGTTCGTCTTCCATGGTATCCTTCTTAAATATTCTACCATATTCGGGGGCAAATGTCACAGCGCCGACAGAGGATATGAGGGGAAAATTTCTTGCATTTTGTATAAAAAAATGGTACAATCACATTGATGAAACTCTTTTCGGCGGAAAAATATCGGGGAAAGCGGGTGTGCGTCGCCCTCTCGGGGGGCGTCGATTCGGTATGCCTTTTGCACGCTTTTAAGGCCCAGGCTTCGGACATGGGTATCACGCTTTCCGCCGTGCACATCGAACACGGCATCCGCGGAGAGGAGAGTTTGCGCGATATGTTTTTTTGCGAAAAACTGTGCAAGAGCTGGGAAATTCCCTTAAAAGTTGTCCGTGCGGACGTCGTATCTCTTGCAAAGCGGCGGGGAAGCAGCATCGAGGAGACGGCGCGAAAAGTGCGATATGACGCGTTTTTTGCCCTTTTGCAAGAGAATGAAGCCGATCTCGTCGCGACGGCGCACCATGCGGATGACGCCGCCGAGACCATTCTCTTTCGTCTGGCACGCGGGACGGGCCTTGGGGGCATGCGGGCGATCTCGGAGTACGGCGGCATCATAAGGCCCCTACTCTCGTGCACCCGTTCGGAGATCGAGGCGTATGCAGACGAAAACGGGCTATACCATGTCTGCGATTCGACCAACGAAGACCAAACTTTTACGCGCAACTATATCCGCAAAAATGTGCTTCCCGCCTTCGAGGGCATCCACGAGGGGGCGATGGGGCACCTTCTCGAATTCGCCGCGCTGGCCGCCGAGGAGGACGCCTTTCTTTCAGGCCTTGCCAAGGGGCACATTGAGGAAGTCGCGGGCGAGGCGCATGTTCCAGTCGATCTTTGCGACGTGCTCTTCCGCCGCGCCTGCCTCATCTGCATGAAGAAACGCGACTATACGCGGGCGGATATCGACAATATCTGCGCTCTTCGCACCCTTCAGGGCGGAAGGCGGGTGCACTTTACGGACGGGGAGGGGAAAGAGCGCATCGCCATTCGGGAAGGGAACGACATCGTCTTTGCGGCGGAGAAGACGGGGGGATTTCCGCCTGTCTCCTTTCCCCCGAAGGAGGGGGAGGAGCTTCCCTTCCGCATGGAGGAGGGGAGGAAAGAGGGCGGTCTGTGGGTGGACCCCGACGCATTCCCCGCGGGCTGCATCGTACGCACGAGAAGGGAGGGAGACGAAATTACCCCATACCATGCCCGAAGGAAGACGCTCAAAAAGTTCTTGACCGACCGAAAGATCCCCGCGCGGCTTTCGAGACAGCTTCCCCTCATCGCAAGCGGCAGCGAAGTCCTCGTCGTCGTCGGCGTGGAGATCGCCGACAGCGTGAAGGTGACAGAGAGCTCCAAGCGCGTTTTTACCATCTTTGCATAGAGACATCCAAGGAGGAAATATATGGACAACGATTGCGAACGCATCCTCATCACGGAGGAGCAGATACGGTCTCGGGTGAAGGAGATCGCCGAGGCGATCAACCGCGACTATCAGGGGAAGAACCCCCTCGTCGTCGGCATCCTCAAGGGGGCGATCCTGTTCTTTTCGGACATCATCCGTCACCTCTCCATGCCCATCGACCTCGACTTCATGGTGGTCTCCTCCTACGGGTCGGGCACCGTTTCATCGGGCAAACTCAAGATAAAAAAGGACCTCGACAACGATGTGGAGGGAAGGGACGTTCTCATCGTCGAGGACATCATCGACAGCGGCTTCACGCTCTCCAATCTGAAGGCGCTGCTCACGGAGCGCGGCGCGGCCTCCATCAAGATCGCGACCCTTCTCAACAAGTCCTCGCGGCGGGTGTATGACATCGCTCCCGACTACAACTGCTTCTACATCGAGGACGAATTCGTCGTGGGCTATGGCCTCGATTACAGGGAATATTATCGCAATCTTCCCTACATCGGCATCCTGAAGGCCTCCGTCTACGAGGAGGACGGAGAGTAATTTTTGCATAAAAAAATCGCCGTCGGCTCTGCATGGCCGGCGGCGTTTTATCATGATTTGGTCATTGATCGAAAGTTTCGAGTTTTTTCAGCCTATAGGTGAAGGTGCCGTTCCCGTCGGGGGAGGTCGTCTGCATCTCGAGGAGGGCGTTGCGGTATTTCTTCTCCGAGGGGCTCGCATAGACGAGGGCCTGCGTCATGCCCGACTTTTTGGAGGTGTAGCCGATCGCAAAGGTGCTGGTCTGGAGAGCGGTCTCATCCTGCTCCACCCCGTTGCGCACGAAGGTGCCTGAATAACTTCCCTGCTTTGCGGCGGAGACCAACGTGACGCTTACGCGCTCGCGGGTGACGGGGTTGACCGTGCGGAAGCTGAAGCCCGCCGAGACATCGATCGCACGGAGGGCGAGGAGGATCTGTTCGTTGTCGAGGAAGGTCCCGCTCCCCTTGAGCTTCATCTTCTTTTCGAAGTCGAGCTTGTCCTCTTCGCTCACATTCTCGCGAAGATCTTTGATCTTGATCTCCGTCTCGCTGAGCTTTTCGTTATAGGTCGCCGTATAGCTGTAATCATAGGTCACGAGCGTCGTCCCGCGCGACTCTGTCTGGCTGGTCGTGTGGAATATTTTTTCGCTCTTGATGGGGCGAAGCATCTCGCCGACGCTTGCGAAGGAGACCCTCGAATCGATCGTATCCGTGAAGGATGTCTTCTCGCCGCCGACGATCTTATAGCTCCCGCTGATGGTAAGGTGGGTCTCATAGATATAGCCCGTGCCCGTCGCCCAGTCGGCCTCGCCCGCGAGCGACGCCCGCTCTTGCAGGATGGTGGTGTAGGTCCCTGTCTCATATTCGAATGCGGCAAATGGATCTGCCGCTTTGCCGGGCTCGTAGGTCACGTCATAGGTGAGCGTCTCCGTCTCTTGTTTGATGAGTTGGTGGTTGGTCTCGTCCACATACCAATTGGCATGCAGGTCGAGTTCGGCCGTCCCGCCGCACGCCGAGAGAAGGGCGAGGGGGAGAAGGAGGGTAAAGAAGGGCGCGATTCTTTTCAGTTTCATCAAAGTTACCTCGTTTTTCCCATTATAACACAAAAATTTGTATTTGTAAAAATAAAACACGCAAACAGCAAGGATTTTTTTGCGGTTTATGATATAATATCCGCAAGAGGTATGTTGCCATGACGAAAATTTTGGGCGCACCCACGCTCGACGACGCCTTGAAGGCGCTCGGCGGGGAAGTCGCGGAACACGAAAAACGGGGGGAAAGAACGCTTGTTTTCTGCGAGGACAGGCTTACCCTCCTTGCCGAGCGCGCCGTCTTAAAGGAGGTCGGGGGGACCTTTCTTTCGGAAGTGACGACCTTCGCCCGCTTTTTGAAGGGGGAGGAGCGCGTGCTCTCCAAACACGGGTCGGTGCTCGAGAT
This sequence comes from uncultured Clostridia bacterium, assembly GCA_947630605.1. Classification (GTDB taxonomy): domain Bacteria; phylum Bacillota; class Clostridia; order Christensenellales; family Borkfalkiaceae; genus Gallimonas. Next base: position 31,103 of record CANRIO010000008.1, on the reverse strand, counting down.
CTCTGCCCTTCTCTCTGCGCACAAGGGGGAGCTGAAGTGCTTCGGCGAAAATGCGGCGCAGGCCGTCTACGAGACGATCGCCCAGCTCTCCGCCTCCCGCGTTTCTCCCGCCATGCTTCGCGCGAGTGCGGAGGAGACGCAGGGCGTCCTTTCCTATAAGCTCTGCGACCTCGCCCTCATCTTCGAAGAATATCAAAAATTTCTGCGCGAACACGGCCTTCTCGATGAGAACGGCTACCTCGCGCTTCTTCCCGAAAAAATCGCCTCGGACGTTGCAGAGGGCACCCATGTCGTGTTCTTCGCCTTCAGATCGTTCACGCGGCAGGCCCTCGAAGGGGTGCGCGCCGCCATCTCTCGCGGCCTTTTTGTGACGGGCATCTTCCTTGCCGGGAGAGAGGTCTTTTATACGAACGAGGCCGCTTCCGCCTTTGCCCGTGTCGCCGAGGAAGGGGGACCGGTCGAGAAGATACAGCTTGCCTCCTCCCTTTCGGGCGAGGCCGCCATTTTGCGAGACGCCCTCTTTTCGCATGATATCAAGGGGGATGCGGTGGATGCCGAGAAAGTATTCGCCTTCTCCGCCTCGGATGAGACGGAGGAGATCGCGACCGTCGCCGCACTCATAAGGCGCAAGGCCGCCGAGGGGGCGCGCTACCGCGATATGGCCCTTCTCGTGGGGAGCGAGAGCTATTTCCTCCCCGCCTTAAAGGCGTTTGAGAGCTACCATATCCCCTTTTATGCAGACCGCAAGCGGAAGTTTTCCGAGCACCCCTTCTGCACCTTTGCCCTCGATGTGCTCGCCGCGGTCTCGGGCGGACCCACCCCCGACGAGGCGGATGACGTCGCCTCCTCCGTCTATTTCGGCGACGACGGGACTTACCGCAATTATCTCGCAAAATTCGGGGGATACCGCGGTGCCGCGAGAAGGCCCTTGAAGGAGGCTGCCCTCAAGGGCGCGGACGCGACAAAGCTCGGAAAGGCAAGGGAGAAGATGTGCGCCCTTCTCGACCTCTTCAAGCGGGAAGATAGCGCCGCGGGCTTTGCAAAGGGCCTTCGCAGCCTCCGCGCCCTCGTCAACGAGGAAAAGATCACGGAGGGGATCGCAAAGACGGCCTCCCCCGAGGAACAGAACTTCTTGAACACGGCGCGCTTTGAGGAAGTGCTCCGCGAGACGGAGGAGATCGCGGGGGAGAAAAAGTACACCGCCCGCGCCTTTGCCGTCCTCCTTCGGAGCGGGCTGGAGGCCCTCGAGATCTCGATGTTCCCCCGCAGGGCGGACGCCGTCTTCGTCGGGGATATCACCGAGAGCAGGCTTTGCCGCGCACCCTATCTCTTCTGCGCGGGCCTCACCGATCATCTCCCCATAGTCACGGATGACACGGCCGTCATCACGGACGGCGAGATCGAAAAGCTCAAGACGCTCAAAGTGGAGATCGAGCCCGCCATCGCCGTCGTCAACGCCCGCTCGAGGGAGTCGCTCGCCCTCAACCTTCTCTCCTTTTCCGGGGAGCTGTATCTCAGCTGCCCCGCGAGCGAGGGGAACGACGAGACGGTGCCGAGCGAGATCTTCTCCTATATCAAAGAGGTGCTCCGCCCCCGCAAGGTGGGCAGGCTCTTCCCCTATGACTGCTGCGAAGAGGAGCCCGCGCTCCTCGCATACCTTTCGGCATGCGAGAGGGCGAAGGAGGGGCAAAAGGGGGAGGAGAGCATTCGGCCCTATCTCGCCTTGAAAGAGGTTTTCGAAGGGGGATACTTCGGACATGGTACGCCCGTTTATCCTGACAGGCTGCGTTTTCAGGCAGATAAGGAGAATGTGGAAGAGGCCGCTCAGCTCTACTTCTCGGGGGATATTTCGCCCACGCTTTTAGAGGACTATTTCGCCTGCCCCTACAGAAGTTTTGCCGAGCGTGCCCTGCACCTCGAGGAGCGGGAAAAGACGCGGTCCGTCCTCGACTCGGGGGACGCGGGCACCTTTGTGCATGCCGTTTTGGAGCGCGTTGCAAAAAAATTCAACGAATTTGAGAATGAAGAAGGCTGTGCCGCTTTTGCGCATGAACAGGCAAAGGACCTTCTCTCCTCGCCCCGTTTTGCCACCCTCGGGGACACGAAAGCGGGGGGATACACCGCATTGCGGCTGGAAAACGAGGCGGCGGCGGTCGCCTGTGCCGCATACCGCCAGCTCGCGGGGTCCAATTTCTCCGTCAGGGCGGCGGAGGCGGAGGTAAGGCTTCCGGAGCTCTCCCTCTTCGGGAAGGCGGACCGCATCGACGGGGCACAGGACCGCATCCGCATCATCGACTACAAGACGGGTAGTTTCGACGACAAAGCCATCGCCTATTATACGGGAAGAAAGCTCCAGCTCGAGCTCTACCTTCTCGCCGCGTCGGCGGAGGGGGCGCAACCTGCGGGGGCATTCTACTTCCCCGCGGCCGACGAATTTACGGGGGAAACGGACAGCGCGGGCAAGTACCGCATGAAGGGATTTTTCTGCAACGATCCCGAGGTGATCGCGGACATGGATACCACCTGCGGCGGCGGGAAGAGCGATTTCTTCGACGGCGCGGGTTCGGAGAAGGGGCTCTCCCGCGAGGACTTCGACGCCTTTTTGCGCTACGGCGTCCTCGTCGCAAAGGGGGCGGAAAGGGAGATGCGCGCGGGCAATGTCCGCCCTTCGCCCTATGAGGGGGAATGCAAATACTGCGCCCTCAAGGGCATGTGCGCCTTCTCTGGGACTTTCCGCACGGAAAGAAACATCAAGTGTAAAGAGATCGCCGCGATCGCGCGAAAGGAGGAAGAGCAATGAGTCTGACAGTGCAACAGCAAAACGCGATCGGATCCCGCGGAAGGGTCATCGTCTCCGCCTCGGCGGGGAGCGGAAAGACGCACGTCATGATCGAGCGGTTCCTCTCCATCCTGCGGAGCGGGGAGGCGAGCGTCAAGGAGATCCTCGCCGTCACTTTTACGAGCAAGGCGGCCGCCCAGATGCGCGACCGTGCGAGGAAGAAGCTCACCGAGGCGTACCGCACCTCCTCGGGGGAGGAACGCGCCCGCCTCAAACGGCAGCTCGAGGATCTTCCCCTTGCCGATATCAGCACCATCCACTCCTTCTGCGGAAGGCTGGTGCGCACCTATTTCTATCTCGTGGGCGCGGATCCGCGCTTCCGCATCGTCGACGGCGACCTCTCGGAGGCGAGAGCGCTCTCCGCCCGTGCCCTCGAACTCGCCTTTGACGAGGCATATGAGGGGGGCGAGGAGTGGTTTTCCGACCTTCTCGCCGTCTATTTCCGCAAGAAAAAGGACGCGACCTTAAGAAAGACGGTGCTCCGAATCTACAAAAAGTTGCGCAACGTCGACGGCTACAGGGAGAAGCTTCTCGCCTGCTCGGAGCGCACGCTCCCTGCATGGGATATCTCGGACATGGGTGCCCCGTCTTCCTTCTTCGAGGGAGAAAAAGACCCCGCGAAAGAGGAACTGTGGAAGGCGCTCTCCCTCATTGCGGAGGACAGAAAAGGGTATGCGGCACAGCTTTCAGACAAGGCCGTTTTGCTCAAAGAACATGTCGAAAAACATGCGCCGCGCTTGAAGGGATTTCTCGATACGGTCATCGAGAGGGCGGAGAAGCTCTCCGCGTCGGAGGACCTGTTTTCCTTCTATGCGAATGCAAAAGAGAGCGTTCCGCGCAGTCCGAGCAGGAACAAAAGCGATCCGCCCGAGACGCTACGCGTCTTCGACGAGACGCAGGCCCTCGCCAAGCAGCTGCGGGAACTGTGCAAAGAGTATCTCGCGGAGCCCGACTGGAGGGCGGAATTTGCGCACTTTGCGGACAGTTATATGCGCGCCGCCTCGCTCGCCAAGCTCACCCTCATGTACGACGAGGAGTATTCCCGCCTCAAGAGGGAGGAGGGTGTCCTCGACTACGGCGACCTCGAGCATCTCGCCCTCGCCGTTTTACACAACGAGGAGGCCGCGCGGGCCGTCCGCGGGAGCTACCGCTTCATCTTCGTGGACGAATATCAGGACGTCAACCCCATGCAGGGGGAGATCTTAAAGGTACTCACAGGGGAGGAACTCTTCGTCGTGGGGGACAAGAAACAGGCGATCTACGGCTTCCGCGGGAGCCGGACGGCCTACTTTACCAAAATGGAAGAGGCCTGCGGCGGGGCGCTTCCCCTCGACAGGAATTTCCGCTCCGCAAAGGGCATCCTCGACGCCGTGAACACCGTCTTTACCGCCGCATTGGAGGGCTATGTCCCCATGGAGGGCGGGGATCGCTACGGCGAACATGCGGGGGAAGTGCTTGTGCACACTGCCGAAAAACAGAGGGTGGAAGGGGGAGAGCGCGGGATCTACAGCGTCGCCTCGGCAAAGGAGGATGAGACCCCGAATGCGGTCGCAAGGAAGGTGCGCGCGATCATCGAGGAGGAGTGCGGCCTGCGCGGAAAGCCCGCAAAGCGTTGGTTCGACGTGGAGACGGGCACGGAGCGGGAGACGGGATTCTCGGATATCGCCATCCTCGTGCGTAAAAACACGGCCACCGCGGGCGCGATCGTGCGAGAGCTTTCTTCCCACGGCATCCCCGTCACCTCGGCGGCGGGCGTCAACATCTGCGATTTCTTCGAGGTGCGCCTGCTCCTCGACTGGCTCTCCTTCCTCGACAACGGCGAGCAGGACATCCCGCTCGCCTCCGCCATGCTCTCCGCGATCGGGGGATTTTGCGAGAGCGAACTCGCCCGCATCCGCCTCATGGCGATGAATATGCACCTCTACGGCTGTAACTTCCGCACGGCGGCAAAGAAGGTTTCTTCGGACAAGCGGTACTCGGGCGACCCGCTCGCAAAGAAGGTCTCCGCCTTCTTCGAAAGGGCGGAAAGGCTGCGCATGCTCTCCCGCCAAAAGAGCGCGTCCGAGATGCTCACCATCCTCCTTGCGGACGGAATTGAAGCGCAGATCGCGGGCATGGGTGGGGGGAATGCCGCCATGGCCCGTGTTCGCCGCCTCATTTCTGAGAGCGCGGGGGCGGGAAGCATCCACACATTTTTGCGCCGCATCGAGGACGCCGACAATACTATCGAATTCACCGAGAGCGGCGGAGAGGGGGCGGTGCGCATGCTTACGATGCACAACGCGAAGGGGCTCGAGTTCCCCGTCGTCATCACGGTGGACCTCGACAGCACCTTCCACGCCATCGATTATGACGAGCTCATGTGGACGGAGGAACTCGGCATCGCGCCGAGGAGCTTCGACCTTGCCGCCAAAGTCCGCTTCGAGACGCTCACCCGCCGCGCCGCCTACATCCGCATGCGGCAGGAGCAGATCGAGGGGGAGAGGAACCTTCTCTATGTCGCAATGACGCGCGCGATGTACCGTTTGCACCTCATCTTCGAGAGCGAGACGGAGGGGGATGGGATGGAGAACCTCAGATATTTCCCCGACCGCGCCAGAAAGATGTCCGAGTTTATCCCGCGGGAGAAGTTGCTCTCCCTCCTCGCCCCGCCCCTCGAAGAGGGGGAAAGCGGGGAGGGAAAGGGGGAGAAGATCCTCGAAGCCGATCCCGCCGACAGGGAGAAAATTTGCGCCGCCCTCTCTCCCTATCCGCACATGGGAGCCACCCTTCTCCCCGTCAAGAGTTCGGCGACGAGCCTCATCCGCGACGTGCAGGAAGCAGAGGAGCGAAAGGGGTACCATGTCCGCGACGACGAGGAGAAAGAGAATCTCATAGCGGACATGGGTGAGGCCTTTTCCACCGAGACGGGCCTCGCCTATCACGCCTTTTTGGAGCATGTCCGCTTCGGCGCAGACGCGGGGGAAGAGCTTGCCCGCATGCGGAGCGATAACGTTTTGCCGCAGGAGACGCTCGCCCTTTTGAGGGAGGAGCACCTCAAAGCAATTTTGGCCATTCCCCGCCTTGCCGCCCTCGAAGGGAAAAGGGTCTGGCGGGAGAGGCAGTTCCTCGTCTCCCTTCCCGCAGACGCCTTTTACAAAGAGGGCGCGGGCGAAGAGGTCATCTTTCAGGGCGCGATCGACCTTCTTGTCGAGGAGGGGGAGGGAAGTTACACCGTCGTCGACTATAAGTTTTCCTCCCGCTCGGCGGAGGGCATCCGCACCCACTACGCCCCGCAGATCGCCCTCTACAGGAAGGCGGTCGCAAAGACCATGCACATCCCCGAAGAGCGGGTGGGCGCGGTCATCATCAACATCGCGAGCGGCGAAGAGATCCCCATGTGACAAATTTCGACAAAATGCGGCATGAAAACTCTCGGTTCGAGGGGGAAAATGGGCTATCCTCGAGTGGGAGTTTGTCATGGAAGCATTCGAAGCCGTCCTATCCGTTCTTGCGGCGGTCCCCCTCTGGGTGCCGCTTCTTCTCTATCCCGCGGTCCTTGCCGCCTTTGCCCTCTCCACCTACTTCTTGGGCGGGAGGGGCGCGTACCCCTATGTCGCGGTCGCCCTCGGCGGGGCCGCCTTCACCCTTCTCTGCTGCAGAGAAAGCCTCGCCGCCTCCTTCGCCTTTCTCGGCCTCTATTCGGCCTTTGCCGCCCTCCTGAGGTTTGTCTATTTCATTCCGGGAAAGGGTCGGAAAAAGCGCAAAAGGCGGTCGCGGGAGGAGCGGATGTATGAAAAATTTGCCGCCCATCCCAAGGAAAATTTGCCAAAAGAGCGAGCGGCTCTCTCCCCGCCGAAGGTGTGCAAGTTCGAGGAGGAGGCGCCCGTCTCCTCCGCAAAAGAGCGGGGGATGCAGTTAAAATATGCCGAGGAACTCCTCGCACGGCTGAAAAAATGCGCCCTCACGCCCGGGGACCGGTTGGAGACGGAGGCCCTCTCGTCTGCCCTCGATCGGTACGGGAGCGGGATGCTCACCGAGGGGGAGATGAACGCGCTGGGGGATTGCCTCGCGTCCATTCTCAAGATGACGGCAAAATACAAACTTTGAACAGAATGTAAAAAATGCGCCGCGGGGAGATGATCTTCGCGGCGCTTCGCATCAAAACAGCGTGAGGGTATTGACGGTCAGGGCGAGCAGCCGTCCCGCAAGGCGGGCGCGGGCGAGGTGGGCGGGCGTGATGCGCTCCCCCGCGAGGGCGACGGGCCTTCCGAAGTTGTCGAAGACGCTCCGCTTCACCGTCCTGCCCAAAAGGTTGGTATTGTTCAACAGGCGGACTGCATTCGGATCCTTCGGCTTCTCCTCGGACATGGGTGCTTCGTTTCTCGTCTCTTGTTCACTTTGAGGGGGCTTTGCGGCAACGCCTTCCTCGGACATGGGTGGCCCGCTTTCTATGGGAATGCTCTGCTTCGGCGGGGTATTTTCCCTTTTTGCGGGCGGGAGCTCCGACCTTTGCGCAAGCTCTCTTTGCACGGCGGCACGGGGGAGGGAAGGTCTCTTCTTGCCGCCGCTCTTTGCCGCCGCATCCCGCGCCTCCCTGTCGAGGTAGAGGACGATGTGTTCCCCGAAGATGGCACATGCCGCGGCCGCCGTCGTCCGCACGCCGTCTCTTGTGACGACGAGGATGGCCTCCGACCCGTCGCCGAGCAGCAGGTCGCACACCGCGCCGAGGTATTCCCCCGTATAGGAGAACACCTCCCGCCCGATGGGGGAGGGGATGCCCGTGGGGGTTTCGATGCGCGTCCTTCCCGCGATCACGGCGTCGTCGACGGAGAGGATCGCGCGGGCGGGGATGCAGAATTCCTCCTCTTCGCCGTCCACCGCAATGAGGGAGGAGAGTTTGGAAAGGTCCTTCGTGGGACGGGCAGCCAAGACATAGCCGTAGGCCTCGCCCGCGGGGGAGAGTATTTGTTTTCCGATGAGATTTGAAAGTTGCATATTGACCTCTTTGCCCCTATCCTATGCCCTTCCGCCCGACGGGAAACAAACAAATTTTGTTTGAAGTGCGGGAATTTTGCCGAAAGCAAAAAAGCCTCCCGAAAAGGGAGGCGTTCTTGTAAAAATCATCTCTCGTCTGCGATCGTCTTCGCGACGTACTTGCTCGCCGTGCCGCTGTAGACCTTCCCGGCGATCTTTTTCTCCTTTTTGGAGATCTTCGCAACTTCCCGCGCGGTGCGCTGCTTCACGGCGGAAATGCGTCTTTGCGCATCTTCTTCGAGTTTTTTCTTGGCATCGCCGTCCGCATTTTCCGTCTTTGCGGAAAGAGACGCTTCGATCGCCTCGATCTTCCGCCTTGCCCGCTCCTCCTTTTTCTCCTTCGCCTGTTCGAAGAGCTTGGAGACGGCGATCTCCTCCTCGTGCAGGATGCGCATCATGCGCTCGTCGCTGTTCTGCAAGAGGTCGGCGATGTCGTCGGCGATCTTCCCCGCGCCGTTCTTTGTCTTGTCGAAGTAGGCGAGCGGCTTTCTGATCTTCTCGAGTTCTTCGGGGTTTTGGATGAAGCACTCCACATACTTGCGGATGCGGCGCGGCCTTGTCGTGTAATAGCCGCATTGGTAGTGTTTGGAGAAAAGCTTCTTCGTGGCGCGCTCGATGGGGGAGGCGCAGTAGTCGATGATGAGCGGGGTGTTCATCATCACGCTGTCTAAAATGGCGTTGGGTCCCGCCTTCGTGATGAAGAGGTCGCATGCGCCGTACAGCTGGGGGGCGTCCTTCAAGAAGCCGTAGGCGAGGAGGGTGATGTTGGGTTTTGTGTGCTTCGCCCGTTCCTCGAATTCCGCCCTGAGGGCGTCGTTCTTGCCGGCGAGGAGGCAAATGGTGAGGGGCATGTCCGACTTCATGAGCTCCTTGCACACGCTCTTCGCCTTCGCCTTGGCATACACCCCGTCCGCCACCACGACGGTGAATTTGTCGAGGGGGATGCCGAACTTTTTGCGGTAATATTCCTTCGTCTCGTTGGATTCCACCACCTCCGAGCGGGTGGGGTAGAAGGCTTCCCGCACATGGCCGTTGGGGAATTTCAGCTCGTAGGCCTGTTTGGTCGCGAGCGGATTGTTGGTGTAGATGACGTCCGCGCGGTTGTCCCACCAGCCGTGGACGTTGTTGTCGGGGCAGTAGGCGATGACGACGACCTTGGGGTCCACTTGCAGCTTATACTTCACTGCCGCATGCAGAAGGAAGTAGTGCGTGCAGACGATCGCATCCGGCGAAAACTTCTCATATTCGCGCATGGTCGCCTGCATCTGTGCGGCGAAGACGGTGCTGTGCACGAACTTCAGGGTGTTCTGCGCCCCGAAGAGGTGCATGGAGGAGATCTGGATATCCCCGAATGCGGGATATTTCGAGCACATTTGAACGTTGTGCACGAGATAGGTCTCGTACTTTTTGAGGATGGGGTCGTCGCTGTCACGGAGGATATAGCGGTCGATGACCTCGATGCTCTCGCTGTAGTTTTTCTTCAGTGCCTCGGAGATCGCCTGCGCACTGACGATGTGTCCCATCCCCGCCTCCACATAGGCGACGAGAACGCGGGGCTTTTTTCTCTCTTCCATAACTGCCTTCATGATGATGGTTTCCATATTATTTTACAATAGAGATCGCCCTTTGTCAACCTATCTGCGCAAAAAAGGGCGGACGACGGAAGAGGACAAGAAAAAATGCCGCCATAGATGACGGCATCCTCTTTAATTTTCGTACCCGTTCGGGTTGTTTTTTTGCCAATTCCATTGGTCGCGGCACATCTCGAGGATGTCGCGCTCCGCATGCCAGCCAAGCTCCTTTTCCGCCTTCTCGGGGGAGCCGTAATAGATGGGAAGGTCTCCCGCTCTCCTTTCCGTCACCTCATAGGGAAGGTTCTTTCCGCATGCCTTCTCGAAGGCGTGGATCATCTCAAAGACGCTGTACCCTCTCCCCGTGCCGAGATTGTAGATGTGCACGCCGGGCATATTGCACTTTTCTATGGCGGCAGTGTGCCCCTTCGCAAGGTCGACGACATGGATGTAGTCGCGCACGCCCGTCCCGTCGGGGGTCTCGTAATCGTCGCCAAACACCCTGATTTTTTCCAGCTTTCCGCTCGCGACCTGCGCCACATAGGGCATGAGGTTGTTGGGAATGCCGTTGGGGTCCTCGCCGATGAGCCCGCTCTCATGCGCGCCCACGGGGTTGAAGTAGCGGAGGAGCACCACGCTCCAGCTCTTGTCCGACGCATAGAGGTCTTGAAGGATGTTTTCCTGCATGAGCTTGGTCATGCCATAGGGGTTGGAGGGAGCATTGAGCTTGCTCGTCTCCCTGAGCGGAAGCTCGGCGGGGTCGCCGTATACCGTTGCCGAGGAGGAGAAGACGATGTTCTTCACGTCGAATTTTTGCATGGTCTCGAGGAGGACGAGGGTGCAGGAGAGGTTGTTGTCGTAATATTTCAGCGGCTCGCGCACGCTCTCGCCCACCGCCTTGAGCCCGGCGAAGTGGATGACCCAATCGATGTCGTGTGCGGTGAAGATGAGCTCCATCGCGGCGCGGTCACGGACGTCATTTTCATAGAAGATGACTTTTTTCCCCGCGATCTTTTCCACGCGCTCCAATGCCTTTCTGCTCGCATTGCAGAGGTTGTCGACGACGATGACCTCGTGCCCCGCCTCAAGAAGTTCGACGGCGGTGTGGCTCCCGATATAGCCCGCTCCGCCCGTGACAAGAATTTTCATAGTTGCCTCTCGGAAAGGAAATTACATGATAGAGTTTACCATAGATTTTCCCCGATTGCAAGGGAAAGCGGGCAAATCGCGCCGAAAAAGCACTTTTCCCTTGACAGGAGGTCCGCTTTCAAGTAAAATAAATGTATGATAATTTTAGGGCTTGACCCCGGCTACGGCACGATGGGGTACGGCGTCATCGAGAAGGACGCGCGCGGGAACTGCTCCCCCGTGGACTTCGGCGTAGTCAAGACGCCCGCGAGCGAAAATTTTGCCGTCCGCCTGTGCATTCTGGAGGAGGGGGTCAACGCGCTCTTCGATAAATTCCACCCCGAAGAGGCGGCGATGGAGGAACTCTTCTTCTCCAAGAACGTGACGACGGGCATCGCCGTCGCCCATGCGCGCGGGGTGATGCTGCTCACCTGCAACAAGCGTTGCGGGAGAATTTTCGAATATACCCCCAACCAGATCAAACAGGCCCTCACGGGCTGGGGGGGTGCCGACAAGATCCAGATGCAAAAGTGCGTGCAGTCGCACCTGCGCCTTTCCGCCATTCCCCGTCCCGACGACGCCGCCGACGCCCTCGCCGTCGCCCTCTGCCACGCCTTCACGAGCAGGTTTTCAAGCCTCTTCGGCGTGAAGTAAGGGCTTCCCCCTTATGAAGGGGGAAGCTGTCACCGCAGGTGACTGATGAGGGTTGGGCTTCTGAATACTTGCGCGAGCAGAAATGACGTGGTGACCCAACCCTCATTCCGAGCCCGCGAAGCGGGCGAGGGAATCCCCTCTCAATGTAGCAAAGCACATTTGTAGGGGTCTCCTCAGAATGACGCGTTTCAAAATAAAGGTTAGATTATGATTGGTTATTTGAAAGGTAAAGTTAAATACATTTCTCCTGATTATGTGCTCATGGAAGTGGGCGGCGTGGGGTACGAGGTCGTCTGTTCGGGCGCGGCCTTTTCGCGCCTCTCGGGCGTGAGAGCGGGCGAAGAGGGCGAGGTCTACACCTATCTGCAGGTGAAGGAGGACGGGTTCACCCTCTTCGGCTTCGTCGACCCCGCCGAAAAGGATCTCTTTTTGCGCCTCACCTCGGTGCAGGGCGTGGGGGCAAAGATGGCCATCGCCATCCTCTCCTCCATGCGGCCGCACGAGGTCTCCGAGGCCATCGCCATGGCGGATGCAAAGCGGCTGGCCGCGGCGAAGGGGGTGGGCAAAAAGCTTGCCGAGCGCATCATCTTAGAGCTCCACGGGAAGATCTCTGCGGACGAGCTCTTGGGTAGCGAAACGGTGGGCGGGAGGGTCTCCGTGCCTACCATGTCCGAGGATGACGACGCAGTTTCCGCTCTCATGGGGTTGGGATTTACAAAACAGGAGAGCGCGCAGGCGGTCGCCCGCGCCAAGAGCGGCGGCGCGAAGACGGTGGAGGAGATCATCTCCGCAGCCCTGCGGGGAATGTAAGCAGCATAGGAGAGCAGTATGTTTGACGACGACGATACATTCGAAGAGGGGAGACTTCTCTCGAGTACCAAGAGCGACTATGACATCGAGGAGAACATCCTTCGCCCCAAGACGATGGAGGAATACGTCGGACAGGACAAGGTGAAGGAGAATCTCGCCGTCTATATCGCCGCGGCAAAGGCGCGCGGGGAGGCGTTGGACCACGTCCTTTTATACGGTCCTCCCGGCCTCGGCAAGACGACGCTCGCCCACATCATCGCCAACACGATGGGCACGCAGATAAAAGTCACGAGCGGGCCTGCCATCGAGCGGTCGGGCGACCTCGCGGCAATCCTCACCAACCTCAACGAGGGGGACATTCTCTTCATCGACGAGATCCACCGTCTCAACCATCAGGTGGAGGAAATTTTATATTCCGCCATGGAGGACTACGCCCTCGACATCATCGTGGGCAAAGGCCCTTCCGCACGCAACATCCGCTTCTCTTTGAAACGCTTCACCCTCATCGGGGCGACGACGCGGGCGGGCATGCTCTCCTCGCCCCTTCGCGACCGCTTCGGCATCATGTGCCGCTTGGATATGTATACCCCCGAAGAGCTCAAGCGCATCGTCGACCGCTCGGCAAGGACGCTGGGCATCTCCATCGAGGCAGAGGGGGCATATGAGATCGCGAGAAGGTCGCGCGGCACCCCGCGCATTGCCAACAGGCTACTAAAGCGTGTGCGCGACTTCTCCGCCGTGATGGGGAGCAGTGCGGTCGGAAAGCGGGACGCCATGGAGGCGCTCCGCCGCATGGAGATCGACGAACTCGGCCTCGATGAGACGGACAGGAACCTCCTTCGCGCCCTCATCGAGAAGTTCAACGGCGGTCCCGCGGGACTGGACACCCTCGCCGCGACCATCAACGAGGACGTCGGCACCATCGAGGATATCTATGAACCCTACCTTCTGCAGCTCGGATTCATCGCCCGCACCCCGCGCGGAAGGGTGTGTCTTAAAGGGGGCTACGAGCATATGGGCATGAAGATGCCCGAGGCGGTGCGCCGCCAGATGAGCGTATTTGACAAGGACGACAGATGAAGACCTCGGATTTTTACTACGATCTCCCCGAAGAGCTCATTGCCCAGACCCCTGCCGAGCCGCGCGATTCGTCGCGGCTTTTGGTCTATCACAGGGATACAAAGGAGATCGAGCACAAAATTTTCCGCGATATTGCGGACTATCTGAAAGCGGGCGACGTGCTCGTCGTGAATCGCACCCGCGTGCTCCCCGCGAGGCTCTTTGCCCATACCATGTCGGGGGGAAGGGTGGAGGTTTTGCTCCTGAAACGCCTCGACCTCGACACATGGGAGGTGCTTGTAAAGCCGGGGAAGAAGTGCAGGGCGGGCACGAAACTTCTCGTAAACGACGAACTCTCCCTCGAAGTGCTCTCCGTGACCGAGACGGGCGAGCGGCATGTGAAATTTTACTTTGAGGGCACCTTCGAGGACGTCCTCTCCCGCGCGGGCAGTATGCCGCTTCCCCCCTATATCCACGAAAAACTCGCCGATCCCGAACGCTATCAGACGGTATATTCCAAGGAAAACGGCTCGGCGGCAGCTCCAACCGCGGGGCTGCACTTCACCCCCGAACTTTTGCAAAAAATCAAGGAGAAGGGCGTCGAAGTCGTCGAAGTCCTCCTGCATGTGGGGCTCGGTACATTCCGCCCCGTCAAAGTGGAGGACGTCGAGAGCCACGTCATGCACAGCGAATACTACGAGGTCTCCGAGGAGGCCGCCTTTGCCATCAACCGCGCAAAAAAAGAGGGGCGGCGCGTCATCTGCGTGGGGACGACTTCGGTGCGCACGCTCGAGTCGGTCGCGGACATGGGTGGCCTCGTTCACGCGGGGAAGGGGGAGACGAGCATCTTCTTGTACCCTCCCTATAAGATGAAGTGCGTGGACGCGCTCATCACCAATTTTCACCTGCCCGAGAGTACGCTTCTCATGCTCGTCTCCTGCCTCTGCTCCCGCGAAGAAATTTTGCACATCTACAAGATCGCCGTGAAGGAGCGTTACCGCTTCTTCTCCTTCGGCGACGCTTGCTTGTTCTTATAAACTTCGCAATACGGCGTCGAGCTTGCGCACTCCTCGGTCACGTACGTCATAGTACGCTCCCTTCGTCGTTTACGCGCTCTCCTTGTCTTGCTCGTTTCTAAAAACAAGCAATCCTGTTTCCCGTAAAGGTTCGGCGACGCGTGCTCGTTCTTATAGAGCGTCATGCTGAGCCGAATAGGCTTTTACATAGTCCTCGCGAGAAATTCCTCGAAGCATCCCGAGGATGAAAACACGGACTTCGTATCAGGGGATTCTTCGGAGAGTTGCCCCGTCGGAAAGTCTTATGCGCGTTATCGCCTCAGAATGACGCGCTCACCACTGCACGGACCGACTCACACATTGACGATATTTTGCGGCACAGAAGGAATCATCATGAACAACGAATATTTTTCTTTTGAACTCATCAAGACGGACCCGGAGACGGGGGCGCGGGCGGGGATCTTCCATACGCCGCACGGCGACATCGAGACGCCCGTCTATATGCCCGTCGGCACGCAGGCGACCGTCAAGGGCATGCTTCCCCGCGACCTCAAGGAGATCGGCTCGCAGATCATCCTCTCCAACACCTACCACCTCTATATGCGCCCCGGGGACGAACTCGTAAAGCGGGCGGGGGGACTGCATAAGTTCATGAATTGGGACAGACCCATCCTCACGGACAGCGGCGGATTTCAGGTCTTTTCGCTTGCAAAGCTCAATAAAATTACAGACGACGGGGTGACCTTTTCCTCCCACGTGGACGGGAGCTATCACACCTTTACACCCGAGAAGGCGATGGAGATCGAGCACAACTTAGGGGCGGATATCATCATGGCATTCGACCAGTGCTCGGAGTACGGCTACACCCACAAGGAGGCCGAGATCGCCATGGAGCGCACCTCCCGCTGGCTCGAACGGTGCTACCATGTCCACGATGTGCCCCATCAGGCGCTCTTCCCCATCGTGCAGGGGAACTTCTACAAAGACCTCCGCGAGGAGAGCCTTGCCCGCTGCCTTCCCTATGTGAAGCACGGCATCGCCATCGGCGGGCTGTCGGTGGGGGAACCCAAGTCCCTCATGTATGAACTGCTCGACTTCTTGCAGCCAAAACTTCCCACCGACGTCCCCCGCTACCTCATGGGGGTGGGCTCGCCCGACTGCCTTGTCGAGGGGGTGCTGCGCGGCGTGGACATGTTCGACTGCGTGCTCGCCACCCGCGTCGCCCGCAACGGCACCGCCCTCACCTCAAGGGGGAAGGTCGTCGTCCGCAACGGAAAGTATAAGGAGGACTTCTCCCCCCTCGATCCCGAATGCGACTGCTACACCTGCAAGAACTACACCAAGGCCTATCTCCGCCACGTCGTCAACGTGGGGGAGATGATGGGGGGGATGTTGCTCTCTTTGCACAACATTGCCTACCTTCACCGCCTCATGCGGGGACTGCGCGAGAGCATCCTCGGCGGATATGTCAGAGAGTTCGCGGCAGAATTTTATAAAAAGCAGGGGGAAAATACCCCATAAAAACGCAAACTTCGCACGTGAAAAGTGCGTGAATCGCAAAAACCACCCCGAAATCGCTTGCCAAAAGCAAGAAAAATTTGTATGATGTTTGAGAAAACCCTTCTGGAAAGGAATAAAAAATCTATGAAAAACATGAAAAGAAAGTTCTTCCCCGTCCTTTTGACGCTCCTCGCACTCCTTGTCTGCCTCCTCTCTCTGGCGGCTTGCGGCGAGACGGGCATCACGGGCAAGTATGTCAACTCCTCTACCGCCTCCGATGTCTATGAGCTGAAAGACAAGAACACATGGACGCATGGCGCCGATGAGAGCGGGACCTACACCTATGACGAAACCACAAACACGATCACCTTCAAACAAGATGGTGCCGCCGATGTGACCGGCCAGATCAAGGACGGCGTCCTCACGATAGGCGCGGTGACTTATAACAAGCAGGCCTCGGGGAACTTCTTCTCCAAATACGGCGTGTTCATCATCCTCGCCGTGTTCGTCGTCCTTCTCATCGTCTGGTTCGTCTTCTCCGGGAGGAAGAATAAGTCCCGCCAGAAGGAATATGTCGAACAGATCGAGGCCATCCGTCCCGGCAACAAGGTGAAGTCGGCGGGCGGGCTCTGCGGCGTGGTCGTGGAAGTGTGCGACGACGACACCGTCGTCATCGAGACGGGCAGCGAGACCGCGGGCAAGAGCTACTTCAAACTCGCCAAGGAATCCATCTACCAGACAGACGCGAAGGGCCCGACGCAGATCGCCCGCGAACAGGCGGAGGCGGAAAAGCTCGCCCAGAGATCGGCACAAACTTCCGCAAAGGAACCTGTCACGGAAGCGAAGGAAGAGCCCAAGGAAGAGCCCAAGGAGGAGCCGAAGGAAGAACCCGAGGAACCCTTTGAGGAGATCGCGCCCCTTCCCGAGGAAGAGCCCGTAGAAGAACCCGCAGAGGAGCCTTCCGGGGACGAGGACGATAAGACGGAATAAGGCATTGGCATAAACGCACATCCCTCCGCATAGGTTACACTTGCGGAGGGTTTTTCTATGCAGACAGGTTTCAAAAAGGCGGCGACCGAAGTTGCATTTGCGGCCGTCGCCTGCACGGTTTTCATGCTCATATCCGCGGCGATCTTTGCCGTCATCGTGAAGGCGTATGCGCCCGCACAGTCCGTCGTCACGGCCGTGAATTGGATCTTGAAGGGGGTGGGCGCATTCCTCTCCTCCCTCATCTTCATCCACATCGGGCGGGCCGTTTTCAAGGGCGCGGCGGCGGGCGTGCTCTCCTGCCTTCTCACGATGCTCCTCTTCGGCGCCATCGGCGGCTTCCATGTGACCGCTTTTTTCCCGCTCGAACTGCTCTTCTCGGCCGCACTCGGGGCACTCGGAGGGATGCTCGGCGTGAAAATTCGCAAGGAAACGAGGTAAAACGCTTGCAAATTGCGCGCGCACGTTGTATAATGGGGAAAAAGAGCGAAGGAGAAATACTATGATCAAGACGATCGCGAAACCCCAAGAGAAGAAAGTCACGGGCTGCGGCGAGTGCAGAAGCACCTGCCAGTCCGCCTGCAAGACGAGCTGCACCGTCGGCAATCAATCCTGCGAACGCGTCACCCGCGAGCAGAAGATCGACGAGCAGAAGTAACCCCTTTTACCGTCACCGAAAAGCGGCGCATTGCGTCGCTTTTTCCCGTTAGATGAAAAAGCCATGGTCCACGTTTTCAGCTATCACGATACCTATTATCTCTACGATACGGGCAGCGGCGCCCTGCACACCTGCGACGAAAAGACCGCCCGCTATTTCTCGGGGGAACCCGTGGAGATGACGGACGAAGAGCTCGCCCAGATCGCCGGTCTCGAAAGGGAGGGGCTTCTGAATGCCCCCGAGACGGAGGCACGCCCGATAAAGTCAAATGAGGTGAAGGCGCTCTGCCTCCACGTCTCGCACGACTGCAACCTCCGCTGCAAATATTGCTTTGCGGACGAGGGGGCGTACCATTCCGTGCGCGAGGTCATGTCCTTCGAGACCGCGAAGGCCGCCATCGATTTTCTCCTGAAAAACAGCGGCAAGCGCAAAGTTCTGGAGGTGGACTTCTTCGGCGGCGAACCGCTCATGAATTTCGACGTCGTCAAAAGGACGGTGTATTATGCGAAGGAGGAGGCGGCAAAGCTCGGGAAGAAGTTCCTCTTCACGACGACCACCAACGGCCTGCTTCTGAACGATGATGTCATCAAGTTTCTGAACGACGAAATGGAGAATGTCGTCCTCTCCCTCGACGGAAGGCGGGAAGTGCACGACGCCGTCAGAAAGACGGTAAACGGCAAGGGAAGTTTCGACGCCGTCATCGAGAAGATCAAAAAGTTCGTCAGCATCCGCGGGGACAAGCACTACTATGTCCGCGGCACCTTCACGGCCAAGAACCTCGACTTTTCCAAGGACGTTCTCTTCCTTGCGGACGAGGGATTCGATTCCATCTCCATGGAGCCCGTCGTCACGGACATCCCCGAACTTCAGATCAAAGAGGAGCATCTCCCCGTCATCGAAAGGGAGTACGAAAAGCTCTGCGACGAATACATCAAGCGCGAGGCGGAGGGGAGAGGGTTTTTATTCTTCCACTTCCACATCGACCTCGAGGGCGGGCCCTGCCTGCATAAGCGGGTGTCGGCGTGCGGCGCGGGGAACGAGTATTTCTCCGTCGTCCCGAACGGTGACATCTATCCCTGTCATCAGTTTGCGGGGGATAAAGATTTTAAGATGGGCAATGTCTTCGAGGGGAAGCTCGACCCTGTCCTCCGCGAGAAGTTTGCAAAGAGCTGTCTCTTCACGCGGAAGAAGTGCGGCGATTGTTTTGCGAAATTCATCTGCTCGGGCGGGTGCAACGCGAACAATTACCACTATTGCGGGGACATCGACGAGCCCTATGAGATGACCTGCGCGATGATGAAAAAGCGCGTCGAGTGCGCGATGCATGTGCTCGCGGAGCGGAAGGCGCGCGAAAAATAAAAGAAAAATCAAGAAAATTGGGAGAAGCGGCGCATTTCGGCTTGACGTGCGCGCGCATTTCCTATATAATGATGAGAGTGGTGTTTTCCCGCATGCGGAAAAACACGGAAGTTGATCGGTTTGCCGTCCCCGCGATTTTCAAGACGGATGTATGGGGCGGCTTTACAGGAGGAGGCGAATGAGCAAAGTAAAATCGGCGTTATTCCTCACGCTCGTTTCCATCGTGCTGGCGGGTCTGTGCTTTATGTGCGCAGTCTCCTTCAACTATGGCGGGTATCAGGGATTTCGCTCCATTTTAAGAAGGACGCAGAAGGACGCTCTGCTCGGCAACAGTTATTCCCTTGCCGGCAAGGCGGACGAGTCGGGCGACTACGCGTACGGCAACGAGACGTATGTGGGCGGCGGCTATACCGTCGTCTATTATCCCGAAGGCGTGCTCTCCAAGGATGCCTATGAGGACGAGCTCGACGCTCGCCGTGCCGCTTTGGAAGCGGCGTCCGAGGAGGAAAAAGAGGACGCCGAGGCTGCCGTCGAGGAATACACGACCGGCTACAAGAAGTCGGGTTCGCTCTACTTCAAGCTCGGCGAGTACGGCGCGGAGGACGAAAAGGATCAGGGCATCGCCTCGGTCGTCGACAACAAACTCGTCGTCGACGGGCAGTTCGCGAAAGAGTTCGACAGCGCAGTCGCTTCCATCAGGAACAGCGTCCGCGAGCTCGGCTATGAGAACTCCCGCGTGGACGTCCGCGACGGCTACTCCGTCGAGATCTTCTTGCCCAACTTCGGCAACACCGCATCGCAGGCGGGCGTCTTCAACGCCCTCGGCCGCGTCGGCGGGTTCGACCTCAAGTACGGTGCAAGCGAAGAGGACGCCACGGGCATCAACTTCGACGAGGACAAGAACGAGACCATTCACGACTATGTGAAGTCCGTCTACTATGTCTCCAACGGCGGCACCCCCTCCGTTGCAGTCCGCTTCACCAAGGCGGGCCGCGAGATCGTCAAGGGTTGGACGGCGGAAGCTTCGGGCTCCAGCTATGTCTACTTCTATGTGGGGGACGAGCCCATGATCGCGCTGACCGCGAGGCAGCAGATCGACCAGGGCACCCTCTACATCAGCGGAAACTACACGGCGGCAACGGCAAAGGCGACGGCATATGCGCTCAACAACGCCCTGAACGGCGGGGAGGTCTCTTTCTCCTTCTCCGTCGGTGAAGTGTTTGAGAGGAGCGCCCTCTTCGGGGACCTCGCCCTCACGCTCTGCTATGTCGCATTCGGCGTGTTGGCGCTTGCGATGATCGTCTTCTTCTTCGTCCGCTACCACGGCCTCGGCGCCGCACACCTCTACAGCTTCCTCATCTATCTGCTTCCGATGATCTTGCTCGTATGGGGCATCCCGTTCCTGCACATCGGGATCGAGACCTTCCTCGCCGTGCTCTTCGGCATGCTCCTTCATTCCGTCTCGACGATGATCGTCTATGAGAATGCGAAGAAGGAATACGCGCAGGGCAAGACGATCTCGACCTCCGTCAAGAACGGTTACAAGAAGACTTTCTGGGGGATCTTCGACGCGCACATCATTCTCGCGCTCATCTCCTTCGTCACCTACTTTATCGCGATGGGCCAGCTCGCGATCTTCGCCTTCACGCTCGGCCTTGCCACGGTGCTCTCCGGCCTGTGCTCGCTCGCCGTCGGCCGCTTCCACTGGGCATGCCTGATGTCGTTTGCGAAGAACAAAGGCAAGTTCTGCAACTTCAAGAGGGAGGAAATCGAAGATGAATAAGCTCAGATCCAACAAGCTGTTCGCCCTCTTTGCGGCGATCTCCTCTGTCATCATCGTCGCGGGCATCATCTTATACGCCCTGCTCGGCTTCAACACCGCAAAGGATAGGCCCGCGGCAAAATTCATCGACGTTTCCTACGGCACGACCGTCGTCAACGGAACGGTCGGGACGGGGGAGGCCGAAAAGGATGCCTCCGTCTATCTCGAGGAGAATGTCGAAAAGATCTTAAAGGACAATGGCCTCACGTATGCCGAGAAGACGACCTTCGAGAACGGCGCGCTCACTTCAAACGATTTGAACGCAAGCGGCCAGTCGAAGACCGTGCGCTACACCTTCCCGTCGAAGACCGCAGATGACAAACTCGAAGCAGCCGTCACCGGCATCGAAGGATTTGTCAAGGCACAGGCCGGTTCGCCCATCAGCGAAGGCGTGGAATATGTCACATGGCATGCGAGCGAAAATCTCGCCCTCAAGAAGGCGGCATGGCGCGGTGCGATCGGGATCGCCGTCGGTGCGATCGTCGCCCTCATCTATCTCACCATCCGCTTCGGCGTGAGCTGCGGTGTGGCGGGCCTCGCAGTGGCGGCGCACGACGCGCTCTTCACGGCGGCATTCTTTGCCCTCACCCGCATTCCCGTCTATGGGTTCGCACCCCTTCTCTATGCGGCGATCGCGGCGTTTGCCTCCGTTGCCGTCTGGACGGTGCTCTCCATCCACATCCGTAAAAACACCAAGGATCCCGAAAACGCGGGCCTTGCCGCGGACGCACTTGCCGATAAGTCGGTGGACGGCGCGTGGAAATACGTCGTTCTCATCGCGGCCGCGCTCGCTGTCATCGTCGTCGTGTTCGGGCTCATTGCGGCGGCGGGTACGCGTGCCCTCGTCCTTCCCGCGATCGTGGGCTGCCTCCTTCCCGTGTATTCCACCCTTCTCATCGGCCCGAAGATATTCGTGCCCATCCGCAAGGCGTTCGACAAGAAGCGTGCCTCCAAGAAGGGCGGCTACGTCCGTAAAAAGAAGAAGGCGGAACTCGAAGCTGAGGAGTGACCGCTAAAACAAACTGCATGGGCGGGAGAGCATCCCGCCCTTTTTGTAAACTTCGATAGGAAAAACAATGAAGAAGCTCGTCCGCGAATTTGAATTTTCGCCCGAACAACTTCATATTGCAAGAGGGCTCGCCCGCGATGTCGGCATCAGCGAAGTGACGGCGGGCATCCTCCTCTCCCGCGGCGTCGATACGGCGGAGAAGGCGAGGAAGTTTTTGCACCCCTCCGAGAGGAACTACCTCTCTCCCATGCTCATGCAGGGCATGCGCGAGGCGGTGGAACTTCTCACGCGCGCCCGCGACGAGGAGTGGCGGGTGGCGGTGTTTGGCGACTACGACGCCGACGGGATCGGCGCTTGCGCCGTGCTCTCCCGCGCCCTCAAAAAGTTCGGCATCGAGCCCTATCTCTTCGTTCCAGAACGGAGCGATGGCTACGGGCTGTCTATTCCCGCGATCGACCGCATCTTCGACGATTTTCTTCCCGACCTCATCGTGACCGTGGACTGCGGGATCTCCTGCAGGGAGGAGGTGGAATACATCAAGGAGCAGGGGGCGTTCGTCATCGTCACCGACCACCACGAACTGCCCGGGGAGCTCCCCGACTGCATCGTCGTAAACCCCAAGCTCAAGGACGACTACCCCTACGACAATCTCTGCGGCGCGGGCGTCGCCTTCAAATTGGCACAGGCCCTCATCGGGCGGGAGGCGTACGATCTCGTGGATTTCGCCGCCCTCTCGACGGTCGCCGACAGCGTGCCCCTTCTCGGGGAAAACCGTGACATCGTGGCCGAAGGATTGCGCCGCATCGCGGACATGCCCCGCCCCGCTTTCACCGCCCTCCTCGGAAAACAGGGGGAGGTCACCGCGCAGACGCTCGCCTTTACCGTCGCCCCCCGCATCAATGCGGCGGGGAGAATGGGGGACGCGCGTGCGGCCCTCCAACTCTTTACGAGCGAGGACGAGAAGGAGATCTTTGAGCTTGCCGCCCGCCTCAACGCATACAATATGGAGCGGCAAAGGTCGTGCGACGAACTCTATAATCAGGTGCTCTCCGAGATCGCGGCAGAGGGGCCCTACGGCAACGTCGTCATGCTCGCGGGCGAGGATTGGAACGCGGGCTTTGTCGGCATCGTGGCGGCACGCATCGCGGAGGAATTCTCCCGCCCCGCCCTGCTTTTTGTCCGCCGCGGCGACGTTTTGAAGGGCAGTGCACGCAGCGTCGAACGGGTGAATATCTTCGACGCGCTCAAGAACTGCTCGGAGCACATTTCCGAATTCGGCGGCCACGCACAGGCGGCGGGCATCAACCTCTCCGAGGCGGAGTTCGACCCCTTAAAGCGCGCCCTCAACGAATATATCGGCGAAAAATATTCCCGCGAGGACTTCGTCCCCGTCGTCTATGTCGCGGGGGAGGCGCCGGAGGACTTCCGCGCGATCGCGAAGGAACTCACCCTCCTCGAGCCCTGCGGCATGGGGAACAAGCGCCCCCTCTTTTGCATGGAGGCGGAGCGGGTGGACGCCGCACCCATCAAGCCCCTTTCTCCCCACATCGGGATGAAGATCGGGGGGATGGACTTCGTCTACTTCGGAGGGGCCAAGGACCTTGCCGCCTTAAGGAGCGACCTCAAAAAGAGCATCGTCTTTGAATATAACGTCTCCACTTTCAAGGGGAAGGAATATGTGAAGGGGTTCGTGCGCACCGTCCTTTGCGACGCAAAGAGCGGGACGGACGTGGAGGCCGAGGCATTCGAAAACGTCCTCCGCCTTCTGCCCGCAGTGCGAAAGGACGCACGTCCGCTTACGACGGAGGAGATGAACGCTGCGCTCTCGGAAAGTCTCCTTCGCTGTGCCTACGGGACCTGCGCCGTTCTGCACGATCGGAAAAATCTCAAAAACTTCCCCGCCCTCGAGGGGCTGGACATCGACCTCTACCGTCCCGCTTCGCGGGGAGCGGACAACTGCGTCATCCTCTCGCCCGCACCCGATGCGGACCTCTCGTCCTATCGCGAGATCTTTGTCCTCGACGGGCCCGTCGCACTTCCGAAAATCGGGAGCGCACAGCTCTTTTCGAACATAGAGCTCCCGGACATGGGTGCCATGAAACGCGTCTCGACCGTGCGGGAGGACCTTCTCGCCGTGTTTTCCGCGCTCCGCCGCTTTGATGGACGGGAGACGGGCATGGGGTACGCGGAGGCCGCGCGGGAATTGCAGCTCGGCTTCGACATGTTCGAGACCGTCTTCGCCCTGGCCGTCTTCGAGGAGCTCGGCCTCATCGCCTTCAATGAGGGGAGGCTGACGATTTGCCGCGGGGTCAGGACGGAACTTTCGCGTTCGGAAATTTATACGGCAGTTTCTCGTTGCCGGGAGGAGGGATAGATGGAAGCCATCCTCATGAAGATCTACGAAAATTACGCCGGAGCAGACCGCGACATGCTGCTCCACGCCTATGACTATGCCAAGGCCGCCCATAAGGACCAGAAGCGGGCCTCGGGCGAGCCCTACTTCATCCATCCCTGCGCCGTCGCCGAGATCCTCGTGGATTTAGGCCTCGACGCCGAGACCATCTCCGCCGCCTTTTTGCACGACGTCATCGAGGATACGCCCGCCACCGAGGAAGACATCCGCCGCGAATTCGGCGACGGGGTCTTGTCGCTCGTCTCGGGGGTCACGAAGCTCGACAAGATCGTCTTCAAGTCGGAGGAAGAGGAGGAGGCCGAGAACTTCCGCAAGATCTTTATCGCGATGGCGAAGGATATCCGCGTCATCATCATCAAGCTCGCCGACCGCCTTCACAACATGCGCTCCCTCACCTATCTCTCCTCCGAGAGGCAGAAGAAGATGGCGAGAGAAACGCTCGACATCTACGCTCCCATCGCGGGGCGGCTGGGTATCAGCCAGATCAAGTGCGAGCTCGAGGACCTCTGCCTCAAATATCTCGACCCCGAGGCGTTCGCCTATCTCGTCGCGAACATCCATCAGAAACTCGAGGAGCGCAACCGCTTCGTCAATTCCGTCGTCGAGGAGATCAAAGAGATCTTAACGGAGAGCGAGATCGCGGGGGAGGTGTTCGGCCGTCCCAAGCACTTCTATTCCATCTATAAGAAGATGAAGGCGAAGAATCTCGCCCTCGACCAGATCTACGACCTCACCGCCGTGCGCGTCATCGTGAGCACGGTGGACGAGTGCTACGAAGTGTTCGGCAAGATCCACAAGAAGTGGAAGCCAGTCCCGGGGCGTATCAAAGATTACATCGCGACCCCCAAGCCCAACATGTACCAGTCCCTCCATACGACGGTCGTCACCGACTTCGGCCAGCCGTTTGAGATCCAGATCCGCACGGTGGAGATGCACCGTACGGCGGAGTACGGTATCGCCGCGCATTGGAAATATAAGGAAAACCGCGATTCGGAGACCAAACTCGACCAGCGCATCTCGTGGATCCGCGAGATGATGGAACTTCAGGGCGGGTTCAAGGATTCCAAGGAATTCATGAACACGGTGAAGGAGGAGCTGTATAGCTCCGAGCTTCTCGTCTTTACCCCGCGCGGGAAGGTCATCTCCCTCCCCGAGGGGGCGACGCCCGTCGATTTCGCCTACGCCATCCACTCCGAGGTGGGCAACCACTGCACGGGCGCGAAGGTGAACGGGAAGATCGTCCCCTTGAGTTCCACCCTCTCCCTCGGCGACGTCGTAGAGATCATCACATCCTCCGCGAGCAAAGGCCCCTCGCGCGACTGGCTCAAATTCATCAAATCCTCCTCCGCAAAGGCGAAGATCAAGCAGTTCTATAAGAAGGAGACGAAGGAGGAGAACATCAAATTGGGGCGTACCATGCTCGAGGAAGCGGCCAAAAAGAGGGGGTATGTCCTCTCGGAGCTGCTCACCGCGGACAGCTTCAAAAACGTCTCGCAAAAGCTCTCCTTCGACACGCAGGAAGAGATGTTCTCCGCCGTCGGGTACGGCGCCATCTCCACCAATCAGGTCATCTTCAAACTCATCGACTACTTCCGCAAAGAGGTCCCGCAGCCCGTCGAACTTCGCCCCTTTAAGGAAAAGAACGTCAGCGACACCGTCACCGTCAAGGGGCTCAAAGGCCTTCTCGTCTCCTTCGCGGGGTGCTGTTCGCCCGTTCCCGGCGACGAGATCGTCGGCTTCGTGACGCGGGGAAGGGGGGTCGTCATCCACAGACGGGACTGCGCGAACATGCGCAACGTCGACCCCGAACGCCTTCAGCCCGCGGAATGGGTGAAGAAGGCGGGGGACGCCCGCTTCCGCGTGACCTTCGTCGTCTATGCCGAGGAGCAGGGGGCCGCGCTCTCCGCGATCTCGCAGGCGACGTCGGATATGAAGCTCTCCATCACCTCCATCAACGGCCGCTACGACAAGAGCAACGCCGCCATCGTCGAGGTCACCGTCACCCTCATGGGCAGGGAGGACGCCGAGGTGTTCATGGGCAAGCTCAAGATGCACGGAAGGATCATCGATGTGCATCGTCTGAGCAATTGATAATTCTTTCCGAGAAGTGCGTTTTCATCGTTTTTGAACGTCAAACCTCGGACATGGTACCATCGCAATTCGCCGAAGAGGAGGAAAGGAAATGCTCTCTTGCGCCTTGGAATGGCTCGGGCCGGAACTCATGGACGTCGTGCGCCTATTCGAGGGCGCGGACGCGCTGGAAATTTTACACACCTGCGAGACGGACGGCGTGCGTTTCGCGGGCGTTTTTCATGTGGAAGGAAGAGAATATCCCTACGCATATGAGGATAGCTCGCGCAGCGAGACGGAGAAAAAGAGCCTCATCAAGCGGTACGCCAAGCTCGCCCTCTACAACATTTTATCAACGATATATGCGCGGAAACTCCCGTGGGGATCGCTCACGGGCATCCGCCCGACCCGCCTCGCCTACGCATCTTTGGAAAAGACAGGGGAGTTCGAAAAGTTCTTCTCTATGCTCGGCGTTTCAAGGGAGAACATCGCCCTCACCGCCCGCGTTCTGGAGGGGCAAAAGGGCATTTATGAGCGAAAGGAGGGCAACTGCGACCTCTTCGTATCCCTCCCGTTCTGCCCGACCAAGTGCGTCTATTGCTCCTTCATCACCGCGCCTATCGCCGCGACGAAGAAGTTCATGCCCGCCTACCTTTCCGCCCTCGAAGAGGAGTTGAAAGCCGCAAAGCTGCTCATTAAAAACCTGCGCTCCGTCTACATCGGCGGGGGCACGCCCTTTGTGCTGGAGGCGGAGGAGCTCGAGCGCGTCTTTCAGGCGATCGCCCCTTTAAGGGGAAACGGCTGCGAATACACCGTCGAAGCGGGGCGGCCGGATGTCTTTACCGAGGAAAAACTCGATCTGTGCAAAAAATACGGCGTGACACGCATCTGCATCAACGCCCAGAGCTTTTCGGACAGAACGCTCGCCGCCATCGGCAGAAAGCACTCCGCCGAGGACGTCGTAAGGGCGTTCGAAATGGCACGGCCGTACGGCTTCGATACGAACTGCGACCTCATCGCCGGCCTCACGGGCGAAAGTCTCGAGGAGTTCGAAAACAGCGTGGATACCGCCATCGCGCTTTCCCCCGAAAATATCACCGTGCATACCCTCTGTCTCAAGAAGGGCGCGAAGCTCAAAGAGGAGACCGAGACGCTCTCCGAGGGGGGCATGTCCGCGATGATCGCCTATTCCCGCGAAAAACTTTTCGCCGCGGGGTACGCGCCCTACTATCTCTACCGCCAAAAATACATGGCGGGCGCGCACGAAAACGTCGGCTGGACAAAGCCCGATAAGGCCTGCGTCTACAACGTGGACGTCATGGAGGAGAGCGCGGACAACCTCGCCGTCGGCGCAAACGCCATCTCCAAGCGGGTGTTTCTTACCGAGGGCCGCATCGAACGCCTTGCCTCCCCCAAGGACCTCCCGACCTACCTTGCCAAATTTCCCAAGCTCATCGAAGAGAAGAACAACCTCTTCGGGTGAGAAAGGGTACGAGGGGCTTCCGCGTCTTTTCTCTCCTCATCTCGACGTGACGAAGTCACGGAGGAGACCCCCTCGAACCCACCATGGCACATCGGGAGGGGATTCCCTCGGCTTCGCCTCGGAATGAGGACAGAGGCATCCGCGTCATGCTGAGCCGAGCAAGACTATACGAAGTCCTCGCGAGAAAGTCCCCGAAGGATCCCGAGGATGAAAAATCGGACTTTGATGAACGATATACCGTTCTAAAATATCGTCATGCTGAGCCTGTCGAAGCATCGCCTTATTATAATCGGACTTCGTATCGGGGGATTCTTCGCAGAATTGCTTTGCTGAAATTCTTATAAACCTCATCGGCTCAGAATGACGCGCCTACCACAACACGGACTTCGTATTTCGGGATTCTTCGGAGAGTATCTTTATCGGAAAGTCTTATTCACGTTATCGGCTCAGAATGACGCGCCCGCCTCTCAGAATGACGCGACATCCAAAATTCTTTTGAGAAAAATGTGCGGGGCGTGCAATGGTTGCACGCCCCACAGTTGAATTTTATCGGTTTTGAGAATTGGCCCTTGCGCCCGTCTCATCTTCCAGCCCCAAAAGGTAGTCGCTCGTCACATCAAAGTAGAGGGCAAGCATGATGAGCTCGTCCATGCTCGGTTCATTGTAGCCCGTTTTCCATTTGGAAAGTTTTTGCTTGGAAATTTGCAGGTCAGAGCATATATCCTTCTGCATCTTTCCGCTCTCTTCGATCAGATCTTTCAATCTTGATGTAAATTGATTGGTCATTTCACGCAAAAAATATCAAAAATAGAAACCATTCACTTGACAGTCTCCGAAATGGGGACTATAATCAATATATCCCAAAAGGAAAAAAATTATCAAAGGAGAAACAAAATGAAAAAAATTTTGGCATCGTGTTTTGCGCTTACAATGACGGCATGTCTCGCTCTGCCCTTGGCCGCCTGCGGCGGAGGAGGCAAACT
Source organism: uncultured Clostridia bacterium (assembly GCA_947630605.1). Classification (GTDB taxonomy): domain Bacteria; phylum Bacillota; class Clostridia; order Christensenellales; family Borkfalkiaceae; genus Gallimonas. Next base: position 2,726 of record CANRIO010000008.1, on the reverse strand, counting down.
CGTCTCCGAACGGCTCCCCGAAGAAAATTTCGAGGAGGCATGGAAGGCGGCCTTTTCCCATCTCAGCGACGAAAACATCAAGATCGAATGCGAGGTAAAAGGGGAATCTTCGGAAGAAGGGGCTAAGGATATTAGATATGGGCAGACCGTCTCCCGCAACGGTGATATCGAACGTTGGACAACGTCCGAAGATACTGTGGAAGATAATGATGGTGAGCGGATTGTTCCCGCAAGTGATATCATCATTGATTTTTCTTCTGACCCAATACAGGGTTATGTTTGCGTCACAGACGGGAGTTTTCATGCCTTTAAGCCGAAAGAGTGGACCAGTCTCGCAGAGTATATGGCCATGGAACCCTACGAGGATGATAGTGGGATTGCTACAGGAATTCGAGATTGGGGCACTTGGGACGAGGAGATGGGGAATCTATCCGATTTTTATCATTATAGCAAAAAAGACGGGGGATATGTCCATGAGGAAGATTATTCCGAAGAAGGGGAAAATGGAAGTGTAAAAGTTATTGTAAAATTTAAGGACAGAAAGATCGTCAGCGTATTATATACGGTTTCAGAGAGCGATCTCACCTATACCTGTATCACCTATACCTGGACCGTCACCTACGGCGGACAGGATGTGCATCTTCCTTCCGATGAGGAATGCGACTTCGGTGTGCGCGCCTTGCAGTCGGATATCCTTCCCGAAGCGGGCTTTGCGGAAGCAGTAGAAAAAGCTTTCGATGATATCGGGAACGACATAGACAACGGGGAAAACTTCAAGATCGAGTACGGAGCATTCGGTTATATGCAAAACGCTTGCGGTATCTTTACCCGCACAGACAAAAAGGAACATTTGCAGACGACGAAATTTGCTACAGAGTTTTATCAAAGTTATGCCGATGGTATTTATGAAGACGCTTATGAAGGATATCTGGATTTCCATGACGGAAGTTCCACCTTCTACATCAGAGAAGGGGACGGTGCTTTTTCCACGAGAAGGGCCGAAGGTGAATTTCAATATATTTCTTTAATTAACCGGGTCGATTTCAGCATATATCCAATTCGGCTCTTCCTTCAAATTCTCGATGACCCTCAAAGCTTGCGCTACAGCGAGGAGGAGAGGGGATATGTGTGGACCCAGCCGGAGGTCGGCATGTTTGAAGAGGGGCAAAATCAGTGTGTCATCAAATTTAAGGATGGAAAAATCGTATCGTTTTACATTGTGCAAAGAGCTTATTCATCCCTTGTCGAAAATTACACAACATTTTATTTCAAAATCACCTACGGCGGACAGAAGGTCGAGCTCCCGAAGGTGAGCGTAGAGGAGTAATCATAATAAAGCACTTTCCGCCCGAGGCGCCGCCTCGGGCGGTCTTGCTTTTTCACACTTCTCTTTCAGACATGGTATGCCCGTTTTTGCTCGGAAGGCCTCCGAGTCATCCTGTTTCGCCCGTCATTGTCGAAGCGCGTCACGAGGGGCATCCGCGTCATGCTGCCCCACCCGCACGTTCTGATCGTCGTCGAAGGGCGGCACGAGGGGCAACCGCGTCATGCTGAGCCGACCATGTAATTACGCAGTCCTCGCGAGAAAGTCCCCGAAGCATCCCGAGGATGAAAACTCGGACTTCGTATGAGGGGATTCTTCGCTACGCTCAGAATGACGCGCCTACCACAACACTCGCGTCATCCTGAGGAGCGAAGCGATCGAAGGATCCCGAGGATGAAAACTCGGACTTCGTATCAGGGGATTCTTCGGAGAGTTGCTTTTGCGGAAATTCTTATAATCCCCGTCGCCTCAGAATGACGCGGGTCACCCATCGGCTACTTCGCGCTAAAGCGCTCGTGCCGCGCTTAGTCTACAAATAGAAGCTTCGCGCGGGGCAGAATGACGCGCCCGCCTCTCGGAATGACGCGACATCCAAAATTCTTTTGAGAAAAATGTGCGGGGCGGGCAAAAAGCTTTGACAAGCGGGGCAAAGTGTGGTATTCTAATAGTCGACGTACGCGAGGAACTGCGCTCTCCACGCATCTCTTGGCGTCACGCGAATACTTTCCATAGGAGGATAAACGCAAATGGAAAAGAACGAGATCATTGCGAAGTTCGCACAGCACGAGGGTGATACCGGTTCCCCCGAGGTGCAGATCGCACTCCTCACCGAGCGCATCAACCACCTCAACGAGCACTTGAAGGAACACAAGCACGACAATCACTCCCGCCGCGGACTTTTGAAGATGGTCGGTCGCCGCCGCGGTCTTTTGGACTATCTCAAAGCCAAAGACATCGAGCGTTACCGCGCCGTCATCGCAGCGTTGGATCTTCGCAAGTAAAGAGCTGAAATGGGGCGGGTTTTCTTCCGCCCTTTTTTCATGAAAACCGCTTCTCCCGCCACGGGGCGGGAGGGCAAAGAAACAAGGAGCAGAAAGGAGAAAAATTTTATGACACCCAGCTACAGAGAATTCAAATTCGACATCGGCGGCAGAGAAGTCACCGTCGAGACGGGCAAATATGCCGAACAGACCAACGGTTCCTGCGTCGTCCGCTGCGGCGAGACGGCCGTCATGGTCAACGTCTGCATGTCCGAAAAGCCCCGCGAGGGCATGGACTTCTTCCCCCTTCAGGTGGACTATGAAGAGAAGATGTACGCCGTCGGCAAGATCCCGGGCGGCTTCAAGCGCAGAGAGGGAAGGGCCTCGGACAAGGCCATCCTCACCTCCCGCCTCATCGACAG
>CANRIO010000007.1 GCA_947630605.1 uncultured Clostridia bacterium | reverse complement strand
TGTGGCGGTCTACGACAGGGGCATGTCCGAGAATGAGCGTTACATCGCCTACACGCGCGCCCTCAGCGAGCTCGCGATCGTCGAGGATTGAGATGAAGGATATCTTCCTTTTGGACATGGACGACACCCTCCTCGACTTCGAGCGGGCGGAGCGGGAAAATTTCTTTTTGACGCTCGAAGAGAAGGGCGTTCATGCGGACGAGGACCTTTTTTCCCGTTTCCATGAGATAAATGAGGAGCTCTGGCAGCTCTTGGAAAAGGGCGGCATCTCGCGGGAGAGCCTCAAGGTAAAACGCTTTTCCCGCCTCTTCGAAGAGAAAAGAATTGCCGCGGACGCCGAAGCGATCGCCGAAGACTATTGGCGCAATTTCCCCGAGATCTGCTTCCCGTTTGCGGGCGCAAAAGAGTTTTTGAAGGAGCTCTCCGCGCGGGGAAGGGTGTATATCGTGACCAACGGCGGGGCGGTCATCCAGCGCACGCACATAAAAAAAGCGGGCTTTTCCCCGTATATCGCAGACGTCTTCATCTCGGAGGAGGTGGGCGCGGACAAGCCTTCGCGGGCGTTTGCAAGCTTTGTCAAAGCGCACATCGACGCCTTCGAAGAGCGCCGTGCCGTCTGGCTTGGTGACAGCCTCACCTCGGACATGGTATGTGCAAAAGAGGCCTGCGTCGACTTCATCCTCTTCGATCCGAGGGGGAAATGCGCCTCCTTCGGCGGCCACATCGCAAGGGACTTTCCCGAGGCCCTCGCCCTCATCGGAAGGCTATAAAAAAACCGTCCGCACGGGGCGGACGGCCAAAAGCGAAAGAGCTCAATAATTTTCCTTCTTCACTTCGAAGAATGCCTGCGGATGGTTGCAGACGGGGCAGACCTCGGGGGCCTTGGTCCCGACGACGATGTGCCCGCAGTTGCGGCATTCCCAGACGGTGACCCCGCTCTTTTCGAAGACCGCTTTTTCCTCGACGTTGTGAAGAAGGGCACGGTAACGCTCCTCATGCGCCTTCTCGATGGCGGCGACGCCGCGGAACTGTGCGGCAAGGGCCGTGAACCCTTCCTCCTCCGCCTCGCGGGCCATGCGCTCATACATATCCGTCCATTCGGCATTTTCGCCCTCTGCGGCGGCGAGGAGATTCTCCTCCGTCGTGCCGAGCTCGCCGAGAGCCTTGAACCAGAGTTTGGCGTGCTCCTTCTCGTTTTCCGCCGTCTTTAAGAAGAGCTCCGCGATCTGCTCGTAGCCGTTCTTCTTGGCGACGGAGGCGAAGTAAGTATACTTGTTGCGGGCCTGGCTCTCCCCCGCAAACGCCTCCCAAAGGTTTTTCTCCGTCTTTGTTCCCGCATAGGGATTGTTCTTACCCATAAAATTCTCCTTTTGTGAGACGGTCCCGTCCCGCAATTTGGGTATAGCACAAATGCGGCAAATTGTCAAGTCAGGATATTGCACAGGAAAGAATTTTTACATTTCGAGGTAGCTATGGAAAACAGGCATTATGATGCGAGCGACATCACCATTCTCGAGGGTTTGGACGCCGTCCGCCTTCGCCCGGGCATGTATATCGGCTCGACGGGCCCCAAGGGTCTCCATCACATTCTGTGGGAGATCGTCGACAACGCCATCGACGAGGCCGCAAACGGCTTTGCGGACAAAATAGATGTGCGCATCTATAAGGACGGGAGCGTCTCCGTCGAGGACAACGGCCGCGGCATCCCCACCGACATCCACCCCAAGACCAAGGTCTCGGGCGTGCAGGTCGTCTTCACCCAGCTGCATGCGGGGGGAAAGTTCGACGAACACAACTACTCCTTCTCGGGCGGCCTGCACGGCGTGGGCGCTTCCGTCACGAACGCCCTTTCAAAGTGGCTGAAAGTCCGCGTCATGCGCGAGGGGACGACGTGGGAGATGTCCTTCCGCTCCTACTATGATAATACGAAGAAGAAATACATCGCGGGCGTGCCAGAGGGGCCGCTCGTCAACACAAAGCAGCGCACCAAAAAGCACGGCACCTTCGTCCACTTCATGCCCGACGAGGCCGTGTTCTCCACGGTGGAATTTTCTCTCGAGACCGTCGAGCACCGTCTCGAGGAGCTCGCCTTTCTCAACCGCGGGCTGACCATCACGCTGACCGACGAGCGCATCACGCAGAACGAGTACGAGGCGGCCAAGGGGGACAGGGCGGAGGAGGACATCCAGCTCGACCTTTTGGGCGCGACGCAGCCCTACAGCACCACCTTCCGCTACGATGGGGGCATCTCCGACTTTGCAAACTTTTTGAACGAGGGCAAGAGCAAACTCTATCAAAAGCCCCTCTATTATAAAGGGGAGCGCGACGGCATCCTTGTCGAGTTCGCCATCCAGCACACTTCCGAATTCACCGAGAGCCTCTTCTCCTTCGTCAACAACATCCCCACCCCCGAGGGCGGCTTCCACGAGATCGGCTTCCGCGGAGGGCTCACCCGCATGCTCAACGACTTCGCGCGGGACAATAAATTCCTCAAGGACAAGGACCCGAACTTCCTCGGCGACGACTTCCGCGAGGGCCTCACCGCCGTGCTCTCCATCAAGATGAAGAACGTGCAGTTCGAGGGGCAGACCAAGACCAAGCTCGGCAACCCCGAGGCAAAGTCTCCCGTCGAGAGCGTCACGGTGGAGGGGCTGAAATCCCTTGCCGCCGACTCCAAATTCAAGAGGGCGTTCGACGAGATCATAAAGAAGGCGCAGGGTGCGGCGCGCGTGCGCGTTGCGGCGCGGCAGGCAAAGGACACCGCCCGTGCGAAGAACAGTATCGACTCTTTGATGCTCGTCGGCAAGCTCGCCGCCTGTTCGGGAAAAAAGCCCGAGCAGAACGAGCTCTTCATCGTCGAGGGGGATTCGGCGGGCGGCACCGCAAAGCAGGCGCGTGTGAGGCAGTTCCAATCCATTTTGCCCCTCCGCGGCAAGCCCTTGAACGTGGAGAAGAAACGCCTCGACCAGGTCCTCGCCAACGAGGAGATCCGCACCATCATCTCCGCCCTCGGCGCAGGCATCGGGAGCGACTTCAACCTCGATAAGCTCAACTACCACAAGGTCATCATCCTCTCGGATGCAGACCAGGACGGCTTCCACATCCGCTGCATCCTTCTCACCTTCTTCTTCCGCTACATGCGGCCGCTCGTCTCGGCGGGGCATGTCTACATCGGCATGCCGCCCCTCTATAAAGTTTATAAGCAAAACGGCAGCGTGGAGGAGTACGCCTACGACGACAACGAACTGCAGGAGAAGATCGACAAGGTGGGGAGGGGATACCTCATCCAGCGCTACAAGGGGCTCGGGGAGATGAGTGCCGAACAGCTCTGGGCGACCACCCTCGATCCCGCACGGCGAAACCTGACGCAGGTGACGCTTGAAGACGCCGTCGCCGCCGAGAACATGATCACGACGCTCATGGGCGACCGGGTGGAGGGGAGGAAGGAATTCCTCGCCCGCAATGCGAATTTCAACAAACAGGACAGCTTTATGGAGCGCGTAAAGCTCAAGAAGGAGGACGGCAATGAAGAAGGCTGAAAAGATCGTCGAGCCGACGGGCAATCTCTATGTGACCCCGCTCGAAGAAGTGCTTCCCCAGTCTATGCTCCCCTATGCGGAGTTCGTCATTTTAGATAGGGCGCTTCCCCGCGTGGAGGACGGCTTGAAGCCCGTCCAGAGGCGGATCCTCTATACCATGTCCGAGATGGGGCTCACGCCCGACAAGCCGCACAAGAAGTCTGCGCGCATCGTCGGCGACTGCATGGGCAAGTACCATCCCCATGGGGACAGCTCCGTCTACGACGCCATGGTCCGCATGGCGCAGGACTTCAACATGGGCAAGACGCTCGTCAACGGGCACGGCAATTTCGGCTCGGTGGACGGCGACCCCGCGGCGGCCATGCGCTATACCGAGGCGAGGCTCGAGCCGCTCGCCTTGGAGCTTCTCCGCGACCTCGACAAGAACACCGTTCCCTTCTCGCTCAACTTCGACGACTCGCTCAAAGAGCCCGACATGCTCCCCGGGAGATTCCCCAATCTCCTCGTGAACGGTGCCTCGGGCATCGCCGTGGGCCTTGCGACCAACATCCCGCCCCACAATTTGGGGGAGGCGATCGACGGCGTCGTCGCCTACATCGATAACCCCCGCATCACCCTCGAGGGGATGATGAAATACATCCCCGCCCCCGACTTCCCGACGGGGGGATATATCATCGCAAACGAACTCGTACAGGCCTATAAGACGGGCAAGGGCCGCATTACCCTCCGCGCTAAGATCCGCGTGGAGGCGGGGGAGGCAGACAAGAAGCTTATCGTCATCACCGAACTTCCCTATCAGGTGAACAAGTCCGCCCTCCTTCGGAAGATCGCGGAACTTCGCGAGGAGAAGAAGGCGGACCTTGCGGGGGTGCTTCGCGTCACGGACGAGAGCGACCGCGTCGGCATGCGCGCCGTCGTCGAAGTGCGGGGGGATACCGACATCCCCAAGCTCATGAAGACGCTCTATAAATACACCGACCTCGAGGTGACCTTCGGCATCAACATGGTCGCGATCGCGGGCGGCAAGCCCGTCCTCATGGGCCTTCTCGACATCATCCGCCACTACGTCGACTTCCAGCGCGAAGTCGTCTTGCGCCGCACCCGCTTCGACCTCAACCAGGCCAAGGAGCGCTGTCACATCTTAGAGGGCCTCATCGTCGCCGTGCGCAACATCGACGAGGTCATAAAAATCATCAAGGGGGCGGAGTCCACCTCCGATGCACGCGACAAGCTCCGCGCCCGCTTCGACCTCTCCGAACGGCAGGCACAGGCCATCCTCGATCTGCGCCTCGCCCGCCTCACCAAGCTCGAAGTGTTCAAGCTCGAGGAAGAACTCAAGGCCTTAAAGGAACTCATCGAAAAGCTCACCGCCATCGTCGGTAGCACCAAGCTGCAGCTCCAGGTCGTCAAGGAGGAGATCCTCGCCATCAAGAAGAAGTACCGCACGCCGAGGAAGTCCGTTCTCGCCGAGACGGATGCGGACGCCGACATCGAGCGCACGGACATCCGCGAGCCGGGTGTTCCCTCCATTTTCATGATCACGGCAGACGGCAAGCTCAAGTGCGTCACCGAGAAGAACTTCGCGGGGGCGAGCAAGGCGGTCGGACAGAACACGAAGAAGAGCATGGTCGCCGTAAAGTGCGCAAATATGATGTCGGACGAGCTCGCCGTCGTCTTCTCCGACCGCGGCAACTGCTACCGCATCTTCGGCATGGACTGCGCCAAGAAGTTCACCGAGACGGGCTATGCCCTCTCCGACCTCTTCGACGACGCCGAAAAGGGGGAGACGCCCGTCGCCGTTCTGAAGGCGGCAGACGAGGGAGATCTTCTCTTCATCACCAAGCAGGGCATGCTCAAAAAGACGGCATGGAGCGAATATAACCTCTCGAAGAACTGCTTTGCCGCCATCCGCCTCAATGAGGGCGACCTCGTCGTCAACGTCGAACCCGACCAAAAGGAGGAGGGAACGACCGTCTTCTTCGTCACAAAGGGCGGCATGTGCCTGAATGCGAAGAAGGACGATATCCCTCTTCAGGGCCGCGTTGCGGGCGGCGTGAAGGGGATGAACCTCTCGGATGGGGACGAAGTGCTCTTTGCCGCACAGATCGACGGGGAGGGCGAGATCGTCGTCGCCATCTCGAGCGGCAGGTGGAAGCGCGTCATTGCGGCGCGGATCGATCCCCTTGCCCGCTATCGGAAGGGGGTGCAGATCGCGTCCCTGAAGGGCGAGAGCGTCCTCTTTGCCGACTATGTGACCGTGCCGTATATGCTCGCCGTGACAACGGACGAGGGTACCATGTCCGAGATCAGCACCGAAGATGTGCCCATCGACGCGACGAACACGCGCGGAAGGCCGCTCAAGAATGTCACATGGCAGCCGAAGGAGGTCTTTGCCATGAAGTACCGCCTTGCCGAAGATATTTAAGTCACTTTCGGGCGCGCTGCGTTTGCGGCGCGCCCGCAAACTTTTCGGAAGTTTCAAGAGAATTTTCCGTGAAAACTGAAAAATGCGTGACAAAAATGCCCATTCCCTGTTATAATATCCTTGTTTGTGCGCTATTACATACTAAAGGGCTTGAGACAGCGGCGCAAAATCTTTGACGGGAAACAAACATGGGAGCATGGGACATCGTTAAAATCATCATGCAGATCTTCGGGGGGATGGGGACATTCCTCGTCGGCATGAAACTTCTCTCCGAGAACATGACGAAAGTCGCCCACGGGCGTCTCAAGAGCATGCTCTCCAGGACGGCGAAGAGCAGGTTTGCGAACCTTGGCATCGGGGCGGCAGTCACCGTCCTCGGGCAGAGTTCGGCCTTTACCACGGTCATGGTCGTCGGCCTCGTCAACGCGGGCATCATGACCCTCTTTCAGGCGACCGCTATCATCATGGGGGCAAACATCGGCACCACGCTCAACGCGTGGGTCATCGCGATCGGCGGATCGGACATCACCGTCCTCTTCATGGGGCTCGCCGCCGTCGGCATCCTCATGACGATGTTCTCGAAGAGGGAGAAGGTCACGACCATCGGCCTCGTCATCGCCGCCTTCGGGCTCATCTTCGTGGGGCTCAAATTCATGTCGGGCGCGCTCTCCTTCGAGAAGGGTTCCCCCGAATACGATGCCGTCTCGAAGGTGCTGACCGCCATTAAAAATCCAGCCCTTTTGCTCCTTCTCGGCATCGCCATCACCGCCCTCGTGCAGTCCTCCACGGCGGTCAACGCCATCATCCTCACGATGGCGACCTCCGGCCTCACCATCGGCGGAGGGGGGAATGCCGCCCTCTACATCATCATCGGCTCCAACATCGGGACGTGCGTCACTGCGCTCATCTCCTCCCTCGGGGCGAGCCCCAACGCAAAGCGCGCCGCCCTCATCCACTTTCTGTTCAACCTCTTCGGCGCGGTCATCTTCATGATCCTCCTCGTCTCGTGGAGGGAGTTCGCGGGCACCGTCCTCGAGGGCGTCTTCCCCGCAGGCTCCATGACGCTCGGGAATACCGACATGGCGGCAGGCATGCAGATCGCCTTCTTCCATACCCTCTTCAACGTCACCTGCGCCCTCCTCTTTCTTCCCTTCGTAAAGGGCTTCGTCTGGCTCGCCGAACACCTCGTTCGCGTGCATGACAAGGAGAAAAAGGGGGAGGAGCCGCTCATCATGGGCCCCGACGAGAGACTGCTCCGCCAGCCCTCCGTCGCCCTCGGCTATCTCTATGAGGAGACGGGCAAGATGTTCTCCTACGCCATGGATACCCTCGATATCTCCTTCACCGCCTTTATGAATAAGGACACGGAGGCGGCGGAGAAGGTGCGCCGTCACAACGAGGAGCTTGCCCTTTCGAACAAGAACGCCGTCTCCAACCTCGTTCGGCTGTCCGTCTCGCCCCTCGTCATCGAGGAGGAGAAGATGGTCTCCTCGCTGCACTATGTCCTGAGCGACATCATGCGCCTCGGGGAACTTGCCGACAATCTCACCAAATACACCCGCAGCTATGTGGAGGACAAACTCGAGTTCACGGAGGAATTCTCGGGGCTGCTCAATGTGATGTTCGAGAATGTGCGAAGGCTGTATACGCTCTCCCTCGCCACCTTCCTCTCCCGCGATCCGAAGTCCCTTTCCGAAGTGGACCGCCTCGAGGACGAGATCGACCGCGAGCGAAAAGAGCTTCTGGAGCGGCACATCAAGCGCCTCAACGAGGGCAAGTGCAAGCCGCAGAACTCGAGCGTCTTCATCAGCCTTGTGAGCAACCTTGAGCGCGCCGGCGATCATATAAACTATATCGCCCATTCAATCGAATAGCGCTTGCCCCCTCCGTGGGAGAGGGGGTAGGGGGGTGGGGCGTCCCGCGTCATGCTGAGCTTGTCGAAGCATCCCCCAATACGAAGTCCGTTTGCAGCTATGCGATTTAACGGGAACCGATTATCGGGATAATAAAATAACGGTAACCAAAACGGGCCAACAAACCGCATTGGGACACCGCGTCATGCTGAGCCGACCAAGAGGGATGAAAACCGCGAGCCTATCTTCGAAGCATCCCCCCATACGAAGTCCGCGTTTTCATCAAGGGGATTCTTCGCTTCGCTCAGAATGACGTGAGGTCAAACCGCGACATCCTCATTCCAACCAACCCATCAAGGAGTTTCTATGAAAGTCTTTATCAGCGAAAACAGCATGATCCCCGCCAAGCAGAGCGGCTTTGGCATCTCCCTCGAGGACGTCAACTACGCCTTCGACGGCGGATTGTATGCCGAGATGCTCGAGAACCGCAACTTCGAGGCGAAGGAGGTCAAGGCGGACGGGGACAGGGTGCTCGTCGCCGCCGGCGGCACCTACGGCTGGGAACCGTGGCCGAAGGGCGCAGACGTCGCCCTGAAGCTCAAGACCGACCGCCCGCTCTTTGCCGAGGCCCCGCACTACATGCGCGTCGTCGCGGGTGCGGACGGCGTGGGCATGCAGAACAGGGCGTATGGCGGGATGACCGTAAAAAAGGGCGTCGCGTACAGACTGACCTTCTTTGTCCGCTCCTATGACTATAAAGATTGCGCCTTTGTGGGCCTCTGGAAGGAGGGAGAGCCCATCGCGGTGAAGCGCGTGAAGATCAAGCCCAACGGCAAGTGGACGCACTACGAACTCAAGCTCAAATGCAACGCGGACGTCGAGGGCGTAAATTTCGCTTTTGTGCTCCGCAAGGCGGGCATGGTACACGCCAATGACTTCTCCCTCATGCCCGAGGACGCCATTTTAGGCGTCTTCCGCCGCGACCTTTTAGACCTTCTCAAGGAGATGAAGCCCAAGTTTTTGCGCTTTGCCGGCGGCCATATCCCCGGCTGCGCGCTCGCTCCTTACGCTTGGAAGGACTCCGTCTCGCGGCCGGAGAGAAGGCGCCAGCTCTTCAATCCGTGGGCGATCAAAGGGCAGCCCCACTACGGTCAAACGCTCGGCCTCGGCTATTTTGAGTGCCTCCGCCTTGCCGAATACTTGGGCGCATACCCCGTCCCGACGGTCATGCTCCCCGATGTCCCCGCCTCCGACCCCGAATTCGAGGCGTGCGTGCAGGACCTTCTCGACCTCGTTGAATTTGCCAACGGCGACAAGGACACGATGTGGGGGAGCCTTCGCGACGAACTCGGCCATTCCGCCCCCTTCGGCGTCAAGTGGATCGCGGTGGAGGACGGCGTTTCGGAGGAAGTTTTGTCGGCGTTTGCCGCCCGCGTCCGTCGGATGGGGGATGTCAAACTCGTCCTTCCCGCAAGCGAGGGGGACCTCGTCTGGCAGCGTCTCCACGCCCCCGCGGAGGAGCTTATGAAGGAGATCGTCCCCCCGCAGAAAAAGTGCTTCCTCGAGCTTTCCGCCGCCGCGAAGGAGGGGGAAATTTCCCCCGCGTCGGCCACCTGGCAGGGCGCACTTGCAGAGGCGGCATGTCTCATTTCTCTCGAGCGCAACGCGGACATGGTACCCTTCAAGAGCTTCGCGCCTCTTCTTGCCCGCATCAACTTCGCACGGCGCACACCCGCCCTCATCTGGTTTGACGGCAGCACTTCCTTCTGCTCGCCGAGCTACGACGTGCAGAAGCTCTTCAGCCTGTATACGGGCGACCTCATCGTGCAGGCGGAGGCGGAGGAAAACTTCGTCCGTGCCTCGGCCTCCGAACAGGACGTCTTTACGATCGTCAAACTCGCCAACCTCTCGGGGGAAAGCGTGGAGGCGGAAGTGGAGGGGGATTTCGAATTCGGTTCCCTCACCCGCGTCATCCGCATGGAGGGCGACCTTGCCGCCTTCAACTCTTTGGAGGAGCCCGCAAAGCTCCGTGCCCGCGACGTCGCCCCCGCCGCACCCCGCTCCGCCATCCTTCCCCCGCACAGTTTCAGCGTCCTCATCTTCCGCAGATAACCGCGTCATGCTGAGCTTGACGAAGCATCCCGAACTACGAAGTCCATGGGTAAACCGCGTCATGCTGAGCTTGTCGAAGCATCCCGAACTACGAAGTCCGAGGGCTTCCCCCTTTACGAAGGGGGGAAGCTGTCACGCTCCGCGTGACTGATGAGGGTTGGGTAACCGCGTCATGCTGAGCCTGTCGAAGCATCCCCCCATACGAAGTCCATAGGCCACCCGCCCCTTTTATTCCAACCCCTTTTCCTCCTCTTTGGAAAATTTTTCCCTTTCATGCGCGTTTTGCTTTACAAATCGCGCGCGTTCTATTATAATAAGACACATGATAAAACTTGCGGACGAATGGAAAGACTTTGCCGTCATCGCCACGGGCGGTGGCTATAAGCTCGAACGTTGGGGGGAGTTTACCCTCCTTCGTCCCGATCCGCAGGTCATCTGGGAGGCACAGCGCGACCTCTTCTCCCACCCCGATCTTTCCGCCGTCTATCACAGGAGCGACAAGGGGGGCGGTGGCTGGGAGTTCAAACGCCCTCTCCCCGAGAGCTGGAACATCCGCTATAAGGAGCTCACCTTCCGCATAAAGCCCATGGGCTTCAAGCACACGGGCCTCTTCCCAGAACAGGCCGTCAATTGGGAGAAAACCTCCTCCCTCGTGAAGGGTGCGGGCCGCCCCGTAAAGGTTTTGAACCTCTTCGCCTACACGGGCGGGGCGAGCGTCGCCCTCGCAAAGGCGGGCGCGGAGGTCACCCATGTCGACGCCGCCAAGGGCATGGTGGAGCGTGCGGGCGAAAATGCACGTCTCTCGGGTATCCAAAGCGGCATCCGCTACATCGTCGACGACTGTAAGAAGTTCGTCCTTCGCGAACTTCGGCGGGGCAACCGCTACGACGCGATCGTTATGGACCCGCCCTCCTACGGCCGCGGTCCCGGCGGGGAGATGTGGAAGATCGAGACCGAGCTTTTTCCCTTCGTCTCCCTCTGTGCGGAGCTCCTCTCGGACGATCCGCTCTTCTTTCTCATCAACAGTTACACGACGGGCCTTCAGCCCACCGTGCTATCCAATATCCTCTCCCTCTCTCTGCAGGGGCGAAAGGGCAAAATAGAGGCGTACGAAGTGGGCCTTCCGACGGAGGAGGGCATCCCGCTCCCGTGCGGTGCAGGAGGAATTTTCATCCATGAATGAACTCACCGTCCTCTATGAGGACAACCATGTGATCGTCGTGCTCAAGCCGCAGAATGTCGCCTCCTGCCCGGATGAGAGCGGGGACGAGAACATGCTCGATCTCATCAAGGAGTATTTCCGCGAGAAGTACGAAAAGAAGGGGAACGTCTATTTGGGCCTCGTCCACCGTCTCGACCGTCCCACGGGCGGCGTGATGGTCTTTGCCAAGACGAGCAAGGCGGCATCCCGCCTCTCTGCGCAGATGAAGACGGGGGACTTCGAAAAGCGCTACCTCGCCGTCCTCGTCGGCACCCCCGATGAGGAGAGCGGCAGGCTGATAAATTATCTCAAGAAGAACACCGTCAACAACACCGTCTACCTCTCCACACAGGGGACGGACGGTGCCAAGCTCGCCATGCTCGACTATCGCATCCTCGAGAGCAAAGGGGACTTGTCCCTCGCCGAAATAGAATTGCACACGGGGAGGAGCCACCAGATCCGCGTGCAGATGGCGGGCATCTCCCATCCCGTGTATGGGGATCTTCGCTACGGCGGGGAGAGGGCGCAGAAGGGCAAGCTCGCCCTCTGGGCATATTCCCTCTCCTTCACCCATCCCGTGAGGGGGGAGCGGATGCGCTTTATCGCGCCCCCGCCCGAGGGAGGACAGCCTTGGTCGAAGTTCGACATCGAGACGGCCGTCCGCCCCGTTTGAGCCTATTTTTGCGGGAAAGATGAAAATTCTCGCGAAAGAGGGCGATTGTGCTTGACGAAGGTCGAGATTTTGTGTAAAATAAAAAAGTTATTTGAAATTGTATGCGGGCGCACGCCCGCACGAAAGTATCGGAGTAAGTTATGAGTAAGGCAAAACTTCGTTGGATCACCATTCTTGCGCTGGCCATTCTCTGCGTCTTTACGCTCGGCTTTGCGCTTGCAGCCCTTCCCGGAGGCCGCACCGCCCATGCCGCATCGACGACGATCAGCGACCCGACCGACATCTTCGACGATATCGACGGCGCGGAGGTGGATTTCTCCGAATTTGACGGGAATGCTTCCTATGTGCAGTTCGCCCTCAAGACGGGCAGCAGCGTCCGCTATCGCCGCGACCTCGCCCTCAAGTGGTTCGTGTCCGCAGGCGAGAAGACGGAATATGACGGGACTTTGATGAACCCCGGGAAGTCCGATCACTTCACGATGCAATTCTCCTTCGCCCCCGTCTCCTACGAAACGAGGACAGCGGGCGAGAACGTCTACAAGATCTGCCCCCGTTGCGGCTATGGCGAAGCGGAAGGGGAGAATGATCTCACCGAAGGCGTCAACGTCTGCACCATTTGCGGTCTCGATCTCGCCTCCCCGGTGCAGTTCGACGAATTCGACATCACCTTCCAGAGCGCGGAGGAAAACGTCACCAAGGAAGGCCAGACGACCAACGCCCTCCACTTCGAGTATAAACTCCCCGAGGACGCCGAAGAGGGCGCAGAAAAGCAGCTCAAAGTGTTCGTCCGCAATTCCGAATTCGACAAGGATGAGGACGTGGACGACCCCGACGCCGCCACGATCATCGGGGATCTCTCCGCCGACCTCAAATTCGAACTCGAAGAAGTCGAAGAGAATCCCGGCGACTTCACCGTTTTTCTCACCCAAGGGACAGGGGAAAGAGAGGAAATCGGCACCTTCACCAACATCGGCGGCTACTTCATGGAGTACCGCTCCACCTCCTCCTCGACGCCGCAGTTCCCGATGACGTTCGAGGCCACCATGCCCGGATTCGATGCTTCCGCGCTCGATGAAAAATACAGAGATTGCGACGATGTCAGGCAGTTCCTTTTCATGAAGGACCTCAACGGTCAGAGCTTCATGGCCGGATTTTCCGATGAAACCAATCACACGGGCCCCCGCATCGAGGACAATGCGCCCGCCGTGCTCGTCATCAACGAGAAGATCTACTCCTTCCGTCTCGGCAAACGCTTCTCCCTCTCCTATGAGGCGATCGACGTCTGCGACGAATCTGTCACTGTGACCCGTCAATATTACATGCTGAAAAAGGAGGCCGATCCCGTTGAAGGGGAGACCGAAGGGGAGACCCCCGCAGAGGGCAACAAGCACTATGTGAAGCCCACAGACAGCGACTATTCCACCCTCAGCACGACGAGCACCTACTTCTTGCCCACGGACGATGAGGACGAAGTCGCCTACGTCTCCATCCGCTTCAAATTGCACGACTACAACGACGCCAACGATACCTACGTCTACCTCACCTGGTACGCCGACCTCGACGCAGAAGTCGTCAAACCGATGGGAGATGACAACTATACGAAGCTCGTGGGCTACAACTGCTCCGATCCGAACTGCTCCAACCATAAGGAAGATGGCTACGCCTATTCCGTCGCCGATCACGAGAAGCTCTCGCAGGATGCCACCTGCACGGGCACCGTCACCACGGGGGAGGGCGACGACAAGACGACAACGCCCTGCACCAAAAAAGTCTCCGAGTATGAGAAAGTAGAAGAACACAACAACTACTTCGACTATATCATCGTCAACCGCATTGACGAAGCGGTCAAGGGTCCCATCGGCCCGAAGTATTTGGGCGTCAAGACCGAAGAGGTGGCAGACCTCGATCATCCGGGCTCCTCCAAGGGTGTAAACACTCCCGATTGGGACAAGGATGGGAAGAACGCACTCAACGACTATCAGAATGAGGTCGATAATGCCGCCGAAGATCTCAGCGCAGGCGACGGGGCATACTTTTATCTTCCCTCCCTTCAGAACATCATCGGGAGCGAGTACGCCGACTACCGCAACCTCCGCTTCAGCATCTACTACTTCAAACCGGGCGCCGAGGACGGCGATTCTCCCTCCTCCGCGACCTCGCTCCGCTACAACAACCTCCGCTTCGAGGTGGATAAAGTGGGCCACTACGTCTTCCGTGTCATCGCACAGGACGGCGACGGCAACGCGATGAAGTATTATGACGAGGACGGCGATCTCGTCACCCTGACCTCCTCCAACGTCTTCGAGATCGAGGGCATCCCCCAATTCGAGTTCGACATCGGCTACACCGGTCCCACGATCGAGGAAGCGGGCAAACAGTCCATCGGCTACAACAAGCAGAGCTATTCCATCTCGAGTTTCGACATCGTCGCCCTCGAGGGGTACGAGACGGAGTACAAGCTCTATACCTTTAAGAATACAGACCTTGCCAGCGGGCAGAAGGCCTACAGCTACGAGGAGCTCGTGAAACTCTTTGACGAGATCAAGGATGAGATCGATCTAAACGGCGAGCTCGGTTCCCGCCTCGCGGCCATCCGCGAATACGACGACACCGTCACCGAGAAGGACGACAGGTGGGATGACACGGATAACGACTATGCTTGGGATCCCGAATCCTCCCTGAGCTTCACACCGCAGGCAGTGGGCTACTACGTCGTCGAGATCGCCGTCACCGACGGCACCTATCCGGGGCTGAACGCGCATGCCTACAAGGTCATCGAGATCACGAACGAAGCGGACGTCCTCTACGGTTCGAGCAACTGGATCAAGAACAACACGACCGCGATCATCCTCTTCGCCGTCTCCGCCGTCCTCCTCATCGCGATCATCCTTCTCCTCGTCATCAAACCCAACGAGAAGAACCTCTCCGAGGTCGACCTCAGCGAGCTCAAGGGAGTCAAGAAGAGAACGGACAAACCCAAGAAGAAGTAAAATATCGCATACAGAAGATCTCCTGATATTTCCTTAAAGGAACGGCACCGCCTCGCGGTGCCGTTTCCCTTTATGTTCTGCGTTGTATTGAGAGAAAAGTTCATGCGCGAATGGGTAGCCCGCGTCATCCTGAGCCGAATTGCAATTACGCAGTCCACGGCGCGCTCATCCTCGAAGGATCCCCTCCTACGCAGTCCGAAAAAAAAAGGCTTCCCCCTTCCAAAGGGGGAAGCTGTCCGTTTACGGACTGATGAGGGTTGGCGTCATGCTGAGCCGATTTGCCTATACGCAGTCCATGTGAGCTCCTCTCCGAAGCATCCCCCCATACGAAGTCCAAAAAAGCCTTCCCCCATCCATGGGGGAAGGTGTCACGCCCTGCGTGACGAATGAGGGTTGTGCTTCCAATGGTGTCCCCCGCACCCCTCCCTTCCTCATCTCGCCGCCGCGTGTTTACGTCCTCATCTCGCCGCCGCGTGTTTACGTCCTCATCTCGCCGCCGCGCCGCCCGATGGGCGGCGCGGCGCCGGAGACCCCACACAATACAATTGAAAATAATTTTCATTTTTTTCCTGAAATACCCTCAAAAAAGTTGACATCCAAGGGGGGGGGTGCTATTATAAGATATATTTATTTATATTATCGTATAAAAGTGTAGTTTCAGCATTTTTATGCGCATAATATAAAATGTTAAAAGGAGGCAACTATGAAAAAAACGCGCAAATTGTGGCTCGGCGGCATGATCGTCGCAATGGTCGTTGCGGCCACGTGCGGCATCGTTGCGGGCTGCGGAAAGGCCAAGGGCAATGATTCCACTGATACCGGCGGCGGCAGCGGCAGCGGCGGTGGCGGCGGCAGCCAAAAAGTCGAGGCCGAATTGACCCTCGACGTCGGGAGCGGCGGCACACTTTCCACGACAGAATACAATGTCGAAGTGGGCGCAAACCTCAAGGAATTCCTTGCGGATAAGGCTCCCACGCCCGCAGCGGGTCTCACCTTCGCAGGCTGGTATCTGAACGGCTCTCCCATCGCGGACGGGGCCACCATGTCCAAGGATGGCGTCGAACTTACGGCAAAATACAACGCCGGCTATACGATCAACATCTACATGCAGGCCATCGACGAGAGCTATCCCGATGTGGCAGACAAAACCCTTTCGGCCTCGGCCTTCTATCTCGATCCCGTCGACGTCACTTCTGCCGTCACTATCCCCGAAGGCTTCGCTTTGGATGAAACCGAAAGCACCCTCTCGGTCGACGCACTTCAGGCGAATTACGCCTTCAATGTCTACCTTTCGAGAAATCACTACAGCGTGTTATTCTACGCAAACATCGAAGGCGACGACGAAGAACAGCGTGTAGCAGAGTACCTCCCTTATGGCGACACGATCGCGGCCCTCGGCGAGGAAGCATTCGATCTCTCCGATGTCCGCCGCCTTGTTGGCTGGGCAAACGATGACGGCGAAATCATCTATGATGTGGGCGATGAGATCACAGTCAATGGGCTGATCGTACTCTATGCCGTTTGGGATATCGGCTATACCGACCTCTACGGCGGCGAAGACGTCATCTACTTCTCGGGAGAAGATGACACTGTCGCCCATCTTGTCCGCGGCGGAATGGAATTCGAAGGCGTTCGCGACGGCGACGCGTTTACGTTTGAGCCAGACGAAGGCGAACCGCTTGAAGGCAAGATCATCGGCAGATATTTCAGTTATGATCGCAAGGCTGTCGCAGGCACCTATCATCGCTACAGTGCTTATCTCGGCAATACCACTTCCATCGACGCTTCTTCGACCCTTGTGCTCGATGGGACCACCAACGCGACCTATACCCATAAAGACGAAAAAGACGAAACCAAGAACGTAGAGGAAAAGGGCGTCTACTATCCCGACGAAGAACGCGGCGTGTATGTGCTTGAAACGGAAGAGTATGTCTATCGTTTCAAACTTCAGACAGTCGACGGGCAGGAGACCTTCTCCCTCATCGATAACGTATATGGCGAGTATCACGAAGGCTTGTTCATAAGTGTAGAAGGCTACTTCTCTATTGACGAAGACGTTTATCTTTATTTTGACGGCATCGGTAATGCGGAATACACCGTTTACGGCTCCTCCCTTACATATCTTACGGGCAAATACAGAATCGATAATATATATGGTAACGAAGGCAGCCCGCAAAGGCTCTACCTCATCGAAGTCGATCTCGGCGGGAACTTTGGCCGTACTATGGTCATGACAGTTCCTCTCACGAGCGGTGAGGTCGTTTTTGTCGTGCAAGACGACTACGCTGGAGATTATACCGCCACCGTGGACGGGGAAGAAGCTACGATCAATCTCTCCGGGTTCTCCGCTCTTCTCGGCGGCACCATTACTGTCGGTGAAAAAGAGACAGAGTGCTACTATTGGGCCCGTGAGATCGATGTGCTTGGCATTACGATCATCGATATTTATGATGAAAAGAACAATCTTCTCTATAGTTACACGATAGACGAAGACGGAGAATCTCTCTCGGTCAATGTGTATGGTAACTTTACGGAATACCTCATGCTTGACATTGACGAATATGGCGACCCCAACCTTTACTATCCTGCCATGCTTCTCTACGACGAGCCCTATGAGGATGCAGAGAACGCAGATTCCAACATCCCCGAAGGCGCAAAACGTGCGGAGATCTATTCCGTTGTCGTGAGTGGGCAATCGCGTGAAATCAAGCATGCGGCGAGCGGCTACTACACCGTGAAAGAGATCGGCGGAGAGCTTCTCTACTATACCTATGTTGAGACGGAAAAGGACGCAGAGTATACTGGGAATGCTATCTTTACAAAACTTGGCTTCCTTACGGCGAATGTAGGTCTTGATGTCTACTATTACTTCGAGGTGGAAGACGAGCTTGCTTGCATCGAAGTTTCCGAGGCAGGTGCCGAGGAAGGTGAGGGCGGATATATTTGGTACGGCGATCTCGGCATGAGAAACATCGGTAGCTTGTATGTCGATTCGGACGGCACCGCTTACGGAGGCAACATTACCGGATTCGATGAAGATGCCGATCTCATGTATTTGGATCTCTATACATACGATCCCGAAACGGGAGATCCGATGCACATCTACTTCATCGTCACGAAGACGACGGATACCGAAGGCAACGAAACCTATACCTACGTTGTCGCGCAGGATGCACCTCACACCTACTACTATAAGAACAGTTTGGGCGTGCAGAGCTATGTGGAAACGCTCTTCCTTAACGGGAACGGTTCCGCCGTCTACACCAAGAATGGCGTGGCGGTGAACGGCACTTATGCAGAGAAAGATGAGACCGAATTCGGCGATGTGATCTACACCTTCACGCCCGCAGAGGGGACGCAAGATGTGGCTGCATTCGACTTCATCTGCTACTATGCAAGTTATTATCTCTATGATAGTGACCATAACGGCATCTATACGGGTGCAGACGGCTCCGAGCTTCTCCTCGACGGCTTTGCATTCTGGGCGGAATACACCGATGAAAACGGTGTGACCTATGGCGGATATTACAATCTTGAACAGGACGGCAAGATCCGCTTCTATGATGATAAGATGAATGAATTCCGCTTCACGGTGGATGGCGATACCATCGCCCTCTATGAGGAGCCTGTGGAATTTGCCGATTCTTACAGTATCGTCGATTCGAGTTATCAACCCGTCGAAGGATACGAAGGACACATCATCGTCTTTAACGCAGACGGCACTGTCGAGCTCAAGGACGATCAGGGTGAAGTCAAAGCGACGGGCAAATGGGTCGTCGTCGATGAGTTGCACATGATCTACGATGTCACCCTTCAGCTTGGCGAGACGGAGGAGACGAAAGTTACTTGGAACGTTAAACTCGACGATGAGGGGAGCTATGGCGTATATTGCGTTCTTTCCGACGAAGTCATGGAGGGCAGCTATATCGGCCCCCGCTATTCCGTCCTCAATATCGACGGCTTCGGCGATGGCTACTACATCGACGAGATGGGCATCTATAACAAGATCGTCATGACGATCGTGAACGAGGACTATCTGATCATCAGCGAAATCAACGGTGCCTTCAGATATCTTATCTCCTACGACGTCGCGGCAAAGAGCTTCCACCGCGTCGACAATTCCAAATATGCCGCTACCTTCTACTCCGACACCTTCACAAGTTCGATCGTATTCGGCGAAAGCTATGTGATGATCGACGGCGAGCTGTATGGCTACTATGTTGTAGAGGAAGGCGAAGAGACAGCGACCGTCTATGTGCGCGATGAAGATACGGGGGTCTTCTCCCACGCAACGCTTTCTCTTCCCAAGGCGGGAGAAAAAACTTATACTTGGAACGAAAAGAAGTATTATCGTTGGACTGAGGGCGAGGAGATCTCGATCAGCGGTCAGGTAGATTTCTTTGGTTACGTCGATCCTCTTGACATCACTCTCACCTTCATCCCCGACGGATCGCCCGAACTCAATGCGTCTGCGACCATCACCTATCAGGATGCCGAGGGACAGGAGAGCACGGTCGGCGGCTTCGATATCTATGTCGAGGTACTCGAAAATCGCGATGGCACCGAGGAGTTTGTGCTCACGATCTACGACTCCCACTACGGCGACTACGCCATTAAGGAACTCAAATGGGATCCCGATAACGAGGAGAATAATGCTCTCACGATCCAAGGATACTTCCTCTACGACGATGTGATCGAGGATGTCGCTGGTTACAGTGAAATCGATTTCGGTTATTTCGGCATCGGCGATGTTTTGGGTACCGGGGAGATGGTTATGATCATCACGGATGCGGTTGATACAAACGACGAATATCTCCAAGTCATATTAACGAGAGAAGAATACGATGAGGCGCTCAAATCGCCGGTTGGAACGAACATTTACTATGGTTCCAGATATAGCATTTGGCTTGATTCCACGGACGATAACGAGTATTGCGTTGAGTTCTTCCTTGTCACTGCAAATTTTGACCCTTGGGAAGAAGGCCAGGGAACTCCTTATTTGCTTGTCTATACCGTCAACCTTTATCAGTTCTTTGAGGCACAATCTTCGGATAGAAATAGTGCGGATGGCATATCGACGCTTGGGCTTAGCATTCAAACTTCCATCTTCGGTGACGCATTTGAAATTCCTGAGGGGACTGTGATGTCTGCAGGTTTATTCTCCGTACCGGATGATGGATCCGATCCGACCTACCTTGAACCTGCGCATGCCGAATTCTTGGACGATGGGACGATCGTTTGGGCGATTTATGATACGACAACAGAGGATGATCTTAACGATTGGGAAATCTGGTGGATCATTCTCACCGAGGATGAGACGACGGGCGCCATCACCGGCTTTACGAATGAGCCTCTATATAGGCTTGGGTATCTGGACAATTCACGAAGCTACTATGTCAATTTCTTATATGTTATCCTTACAGGACAAAGTGGAGCCGAACTGGAAGTTCCTTGCATCTTGGGTATGGGGACATATAATGGCAGTGATGTATCTCTCTTCGACATCACAGCGATCGAAGAAATCGGGAATGGGATCTGGTCTGTCGAGACGGGATCCAAAGAAAAATACGTTGTAACATTTGAACTTGTAGCAACGTCACAGGAATATGGGATCAGTATTACGGTTTCAGAGTATACGGATCAACACGTTGTTGGATTTGGCAACGGATTGGCTCTCGGCTACCTTGTTAATGAGTCTGAAGAAGGAGACGCGCACGATGTTGTTTCGCTCTACGGCTTCGGGATCGTAAGTCAAGGGGAAGCAGTGTTTGATCCCGATGCGGTCATCACAATGTACGAAGACGGCGTTTGGGTCGTGGATTCGACTTTGGGAACGTTCCTTGTTCTTATTTCTTGGGATGCCTCAGAGAACGACTATGTCTTCGGTCTTGCACAGGGCCATATGTCCAATTATGTCATGGATTCTACAAGGCAATATGCAGTACTATACTTCTACTCTCTGTATGCAGGCGATGACGGACAGGCGCAACTCGACATTCCTTATATTTTCCAAGTGGGTAAAGTCGAAGGCTCAACTGCTCCCGAATTACCGAATGCAACCTATACGCCCAATGACGATGGCACTTGGACGGTGACGTCGGACGGAGATACCTATATTGTTGAGTTTACACTTGGTCAAACCGATCAAGGGTATACGATCACCGTTACCGTCACAAAGCAGGAGGCAGAGCCCGCACCCGTGCCCGGCACCGGTGAAGCCGATGTCGGTGGCGATGCTGCAGGCGCACAAGGCTGATAAGGCATAAAAGCCTTTGAAGCAAACACAAGGTACAAGAAGGCCCGAGCGGCACCGCCGCTCGGGCCTTTCCTATTATTCGTCATGCTGAGCGAAGTCGAAGCATCACCGCAGCAAAGGCTTCCCCCATCCATGGGGGAAGCTGTCACGCTTCGCGTGACTGATGAGGGTTGAGCTCCCAATGGGGTACCGCGTCATGCTGAGCCGAGACGGCTATACCATGTCCATGAGAGCCCCTCCTCGAAGCATCCCGAGGATGAAAACAGTGACATTGATAAACAGCAAACTGTTCTAAATATCGTCATGCTGAGCGTAGTCGAAGCATCACCTTATTCTTGCCCCCTCCCGAGGAGGGGGTAGGGGGTGGGTACGCGTTCCCAAAATTTCTCACCGCATTCCGTATAAACATTTCCGAGTAGCGCAAGATAAGAGCAGGAGGAACAAAATGGTCATTGCAAATCTCATTGCCTACATCCTCGTGCTCCTCGGGGCGCTCAACTGGGGAATGTTCGGCATCTTCAACTTCAACCTCGTCTCGGCGATCTTCATGGGCCCGCGTGCGGTCGGTTCCATCATCATCTACTCGCTCATCGCCCTCGCCGCGATCTGGCTCATCATCTCGCCCATCATCACGAACGGGGCGTTGAAGCTCCGCGGCAATCGCACTGTCCGCGAGACGAAGTAAGCAACTTTCCGAATGTGAATGCGGGTCCGCGCATATTTTGCGTCGGGTCCGCATTTTTTATGGATATGGACATCTCCGATCTCAAAAAGGGCGACCGCGCCGTCGTCCTGAAAATCGACGGGGACGATGAAACGCGCGACCGCCTTCACGCGCTGGGCATCTTCCCCGGGGCAAAAATCACCCTTCTCAAGAGGTTCCTCCTCGGACATGGGTGCCTCATAGAAGCTCCAGGGAGCCGTTTGGCAGTGGGAAAAGACGTCGCAAAGAGAGTGTTTGTATGGCGGACATGATCCTCCTCTGCGGCAATCCCAACGCGGGCAAGAGCACCCTTTTTAACCGCCTTGCGCGCGCACATGCGCATGTGGGCAACTATCACGGCGTCACGGTGGATGCTCTCGAAAAGGAGACGGATATTGGGGGAAAGCGCGTCACCCTCGTCGATCTTCCCGGAATCTATTCCGCCCCCGGGAGGAGCCTCGAGGAGAAGTTCGCCTCGAGGTACATAGAGGAGCACGAAGGGGCCGCCCTGCTCTTTGTCGCCGAGTGCGGAAGATTGACTAATTTCCTTCCCCTCATGGCCGCTCTCACGAAAAATAGCCGCCGCTGTGCCCTCGTCCTCACAAAGAGGAGGGCTTTCGTGCGCAACGGGGGCGAGGTGGATGCCGCCCGCCTCTCTGCCATCCTCGGCATTCCCGTCTGCTTTGCCGAGGAGAAATCGCTCAAAACCTTTCTTGCCGCCATGCTCTCCGCCCCGCCTGCAAGCGTGAAAGAAGGGGACCTCTCCCACGCCTTTCGCCCCGCCCGCGGCGGTCTCTCGCGTGCCGACAAATTACTTTTGAACGGCTTTATCGGCCTGCCCCTTTTCTGCCTTCTGCTCCTTCTCGCCTTCCTTCTCACCTTCGCAAAGGGTCTCCCCGGAGACATGATGAAGGAGGGCATCGAATGGCTTTTCACCGATTTGCTGGGGGGCATGTCCGAGGGTATCCCCTCCGAAATCGTGCGAAGCCTCGTGCGTGACGGCATCCTGCGAAGCCTCGGGAGCGTCCTCTGCTTCCTCCCGCAGATCGCTCTTTTGCATCTTTTTTTGATCCTCTTGGAGGAGAGCGGACTTCTCTCCCGTCTCGCCATTCTCACCGACGGCTTTTTTTCGAAGATCGGCCTCTCGGGACGGGCGGTCTTTTCCATTCTGATGGGCTTCGGCTGCACTGCCGCTGCCGTCACGACCACCCGCGGCCTCGACGACAGGGCGATGCAAAAGCGGGTGATTTTGTGCCTTCCCTACATTTCCTGTAGCGCGAAGCTCCCCGTCTACCTCACCCTTTCCGCCTCCTTCTTTTCCGACCCCTTCGTCGCCGTCATCCTTCTGTATCTTCTCGGCGTCGCCCTCGCCGTCCTCGTCGCCCTCTTTCTCAAAAAGAGTACGCCGCCCTTCCTTTCCGAACTCGCCCCGCTCCAGCTTCCGCGCCCGCTTTTCGTCCTCAAATCCTTGCTCTTTCAGATAAAACAGTTTATAATAAAGGTGGCGACGGTCATCCTCGCCTTCTTTCTCCTCTCATGGCTTCTCTCCTCCTTCAACTTTTCATTCGAGCTTTGCAACCCGAAGGAGAGCATGCTGGCCACAATTTGCGGCGGGCTAAAATGGCTGTTCGCGCCCATTGGCATGGGGGATTGGCGCATTGCCTATGCGGCCATCTCGGGCCTTGTGGCAAAGGAGAACGTCGCGGGGGCGATCGCCATGCTCTTTGGAAGTTTTCCCTATTCGGGGGCAAGCGCGTTTGCCTTCGCCGTCTTCATCCTCGCCTGCAGCCCCTGCGTCTCCGCGATCGCGGCGACCGCGCGGGAAGTGGGCAAGGGCCGTGCCATCCTCTATGCCGCCGTGCAGACGGTCACGGCTCTGCTCCTTTCCTACGCCGTCTACTTCTCCCTCATCGGCGGAGCGGTCTACATCGCCCTCGCCCTCGTGCCCCTCATCGGGGGTTTGCTCATCGGAAAGAATCGTGAAAAAGTTTCTCGTACAGGAAAAAAGTTCGCTCAAAGATTTCACCGACGCAACATACGCACAGGCGTCGATGGCCCTTCGCACCCTCTTGAGGCGCAAGGATGTGCGCGTCAACGGCAAAAAGGTGGGCGAAAATGTTCCCCTTCTTCCGGGCGATGAGGTCGCCTTCTACCTGACTCCCGCCGAGGAGGCCCTTCGCGCGTATACAATTTTATATGAAGACGAAAATGTGCTCGTCGTCGATAAGGAGAGCGGCGTCTCCTCCGAGGCCCTCTTTTGTGCCCTCCAAGAAAGATACGCGTGCTACTTCATCCACCGCCTCGACCGCAACACCGAGGGGGTGATGATCTTTGCCAAAACCAAGTGCGCCGAGGAAGAACTTCTCTCCGCCTTCCGCGAGCGAAAAGTCGGGAAGACGTACCTCGCCCTCGTGTTCGGCAAGATGGAAAGGGGGCATGCGGTACTCGAGGCCTTCCTTCAAAAGGACGAAAAGGACGCGCGCGTGCGCCTCAACACCGCGGGGCGGGGAGAAAAAATCGTGACTGAGTACGAAGTTTTGGAGGAGCGCGGGGAGATGAGTTTGCTCCTCGTCACCCTCCACACGGGCAAGACCCACCAGATAAGGGCCCACCTCGCCTATGTCGGCCACCCCGTCGTCGGCGACGAAAAGTACGGCGACAACGCGAAGAACAGGGCATACCATGCCGCCCGCCAGCGGCTTCTCGCAAAGGAACTGACGCTCGACACCGGCGGCCCGCTCGCCTACCTGAAGGGAAAAACCTTCCGCTCCCCGAAAAATTTATAAGAAATTTCCGAAAAACGCTTGACAAAGCGTTTTTTGATGTAGTAATATATGAATAGTTATTCATATATTGATATAGGAGATTTGAAATGGAATGTGATCATAAGACCGAGCACGAGGGGGCAGCAAGGCGCGCTCTCGAAAACATGCCTCCCGAAGAGGAGGTCGCCCGCGTTGCTGCAACGTTCAAGGCGATCTCCGAGCCCTCCCGCCTCAAGATCTTGTTTGCCCTGCGCCACGGTGAGATGTGCGTCTTCCACATCGTCGAAGCGGTGGGGGGCGCGCAGAGTGCCGTGAGCCACCAGCTCCGCCTTCTCAAGGCGTGCGGCATGGTCAGATCCCGCCGCGACGGGCAGAACATCGTCTACTCCCTGTCTGACGAACACGTCGTCGCCGTCCTCGAGCTCGCCTGTGCACATTTGCACTGTAAACTTTAGATTTTTTGTCAAAAAATGCAAAAATCTTTTATTTCGATAAATATCTAAATAAGAAAAGAGGCTTAAATTTTTCATGCACAAAATCATCAGGATCAAAAATTTAGACTGTGCGAACTGCGCCGCCGAGCTCTCCGAGGAGCTTGCCGCCGTCGCGGGCGTAAGTGCGGCGAGCGCGGATTTCATCAACCAGAAGGTCTCGCTCGACTATGAGGGCGAGGAGGCCTTACAAAAATGTATATACCTCATCTCCCACTTCGAGAAGGTGGAGATCATTGACGGGAACGCCCCACAAAAGAAGGACCGCCACCTTCCCGAGGTGCTCTCCATTTCGATCGCGGCCGCCCTCTTCCTCCCCGCGCTCGTTCTGCGCATTCTCGGCCTGCAGCCTTGGGTGAGTTTCTCGCTCTTTGTTGCCTCCGCCCTTGCCGCGGGCTGGGCGGTCCTCTGGAAGGTCGCTCTCAATATTCCCCGCATCTTCCGCGGCGGGTTCCACCCCTCCGTCCTTCTCGACGAAAATCTCCTCATGACCATCGCCGCGGCGGGGGCCTTTGCAATCGGGGAGAACCTGGAGGGGGCTGCCGTCATGCTGCTCTACGAGATCGGCGAGCTTCTGCAAAACATCGCCGTCGGCTCCTCTCGCTCCTCCATCACGCGCCTTCTTTCTCTCAAGAGCGACACCGCGATAAGGCTTCTTTCCGAAGGTCAGGAGGAGGTCGATCCCGAAGAGCTGTCCGTCGGCGACGTCATCCTGATCCGAAGGGGGGATAAGATCCCCGTCGACTGCACCGTAATGGAGGGCGCGACCTCCCTCGACACGAAGTCGCTCACGGGCGAGGCCTATCTCAAAGAGGTGGGCGTCGGCGACGAGCTCCTCTCGGGCTGCGTCAACATCGGCGCCGTCATCAGGTGCAAAGTGCTTCGACCCGTCTCCAAGAGCGCCGTCTCCAAAATTTTGGAGATGGTCGAAAATTCCTCCGAGAAGAAGGCGAAGCCCGAAAAATTCATCACGAAATTCGCCCGCATCTATACGCCCGTCGTCGTCCTCTCGGCCCTGCTTCTCGCCGTCATCCCGCCGCTTTGTCAAGGGTATAACTTCTCCGTCTGGATCGCCCGCGCACTCAACTTCCTCGTCATCTCCTGCCCGTGCGCGCTCATCATCTCGGTGCCCCTCACCTATTTTTCGGGGGTGGGAACGCTTGCCCGCGTCGGCGTCCTTGCAAAGGGTGCGGTGGGGCTCGACCTTCTTGCCAAGGCAAAGGTAGCGGCCTTCGACAAGACGGGCACGCTCACCGAGGGGAAGTTTTCCATTGCGAAAGTCGTCGGCGGCGACCGCGTCCTGCATCTCGCCGCAGCGGCCGAAAAGAACTCTTCGCACCCCCTCGCCGAGGCCTTTGCGAAGATCGACGCCCCGAATGTCGACTTTTGCGAGGAGATCGCGGGCATGGGTATCTCGTCCGTCGTCGAAGGCAAAAAAATCCTCGTCGGAAGCGCACGCCTCCTTCGCGGACATGGTGTGCCCTTAGAGGATGTGGAGAGCAGTGACCTCGTCATCTATGTCGCGGAGGAAGGGATGCTTCTCGGCCATATCGAGATCGCCGACCGCCTCCGCAAAGAGGCAAAAGAGGCCCTCGAAAATTTGAAGAAGGAGGGCATCTCAACCGTCGCGGTCCTCACCGGGGACACGGAAGAGCGCGCCCGCGCGGCATTGAAAGATCTCCCTGTGGACAGCGTCTGCGCCCGCCTCTTGCCGGAGGAAAAGCCGCTCTGCGCCGAAAAGCTCAAGGCGGGCGGCCCCCTCCTCTATGTGGGGGATGGCATCAACGATACCCCCGTCATGGCGGCAAGCGACGTCGCCGTGGCAATGGGCGGCCTCGGGAGCGACGCGGCCATCGAGGCGAGCGACTTCGTCCTCTCTTCCAGTCTTACCGCCCTTCCCAAGGCACTCAAAGGGGCAAAGAAGACCCGCCGCATCGTCTTTGAAAACATCCTCTTTTCCATCGCGGTCAAAGTCGCCCTCATGGTTCTGTCCGTGTTCGGTTTCATCCCGCTCTGGGCGGCAGTGTTCGGCGACGTCGGCGTCATGCTCCTCGCCGTCCTCAACTCCCTCCGCATGCGCGGGAAACTTTGAAAATGATTAGAAGAAGAAATAAAAAAGCCGCTTCGTGGGTGAAGCGGTTTTTTGATAGAAAAATTCAACGCATCGAATCGAGAAAGGCGAGCAACGCCTCCCGCCTTGCGGGCGTCATGCGGTCGATACGGCGGTGCAGTTCGGCGCATGTCCCGCCCTCTCCGTCCTCTTCCGCAAAGAACTCCGAGAGAGTGATCCCAAACGCACCGCAGATCGCACGGAGGGTCGAGAGCTTCGGCTCGGACTTTCGCGAATAGAGATTGTTGACGGTGGACTGCGTGAGCATTGCCTCCATGGCAAGATTGTTGACCGACCAGCCGCGCGCCTTTCGCAGTTCATCTATCCGTTCGAGAATGTTCATCATACAAGGATTTCCCCCTTTTGCGATATTTTATAACGAAAATGGGTTAAATTGATAACTCAAAACAGTTGACATACAAACTCAAATGAGTTAAAATAGAGACAACTCCGCGAAAGCGGAAATTGACAAGTGAGGAGTAATTGTATGAAACACAACATCAGAGTCGCATCGGAAAGCGATGCGAACGAGCAAAAGGGCGGGAAATTTTCGCTCATTGCGGGCATTCTGGGGCTTGCCGTCATCGCGATCTCGATCGTCTGCGGCTGTCTTGGCGGCCTCACGGCGGGGCAAGGAGAGGGGTTTGGCGTCTTTGAATTCTTCAACTTTTCCGCAGGGTCCACATGGGACGCCCTCATCAAACTCATGGGAACGAAGACGGGACCCGATCTCGGCACCCTTCTTCGGTACATATTGGCGATCATATGCGTCGCGGGAATGCTCATCGCCCTACTTGTGATGCTCATCCGCGGCATCGTCATGTTTGTGCGCGGCATGAAGTCAAAAGATTTCGGCAAGGCATGCGGAAGCGCATTCGGCGCATATGCAGCCTTCCTTTTTGCACAGGTGGCAATTCTCGCCCTCTATTCGGGCGACCCTGCAAATTATCGCCTGAATGCGGGGTCGATCGCAGGTGCCGTGATCGGCGGGGCCATGATCGGGGCGATGATCGTCCTTCGCTTTTTGCCCGTTGCCAAGCAAACATTTGCGGATAAAAAGACGCTCCTGCACTTCATTCTCACGGCATGCGGAACGCTCTGCACCGTCATGGTGCTTGCCTTTGCGGGACAACCCCTTATCAAAGCGGGAAAGGCAGAGGTGAACTTCCTCGACTATCTGAATGGGGCAAACGGACCCGACGGGATCGTGGATAGTACGACGCTTTTGACTTGCGCTCTCGGCGTCATCGTGACCCTCCTTCTCATCCTCTTCTGCGTGTTACAGCTCATCAGATATTTCAAGCAGCTCTCCGTGCCCCGCATTCAGGCAAAAAAATTCCGCAAAGCGACATGGCTTGCGGACACGGTGGCAATGTTCGGGCTTATCGCCGCAATTATCGGACCTTTGGGCATCAAGGGGACGAATTTCGGGTCGGCAGCACAGATCGTCATCCTCATCTTTGCGCTCGCAAACTTTGCCCTTGCGATCGCAGATCATGTGAAGAGCAAACCGATTGTTCCCGCCTCGGAGAAATGATCGTTTCGGCAAAAATTTTTCCACATGCTTCCATTGCAGGTGGCTCCCGTCTTCTGGATCGGAGGCGGGGATTTTTTTACGAAAATTTTGAAAACGGTACTTGAAAACAGGGCGCACATATGATAAAATTATAAAGTTATGATCCAGCTTAAAAACGTTACAAAAGTTTACAAAGGAAAGCATCACAAAGAGACGCAGGCGCTCCGCGGCGTCACCTTCAATTTGCCCGAGAAGGGCATGGTGTTCGTCGTGGGCAAGAGCGGCTGCGGCAAGTCCACACTTCTCAATCTTATCGGCGGGGGAGACCGCATCACGGATGGGGACATCATCGTCGACGGCAACCCCATGTCCGCGTTCAGTGCTCCCGATTTCGATAAATACCGCAATGTGACGATCGGCTTCATCTATCAGGATTTCTGCCTTTTAGATGGACTTTCCGTGCGCAAAAACGTCGCCCTGTCCCTCGAGCTCCAAGGGGGCGAAGACGACGAACGGGTGAAGAGATCCCTTGCCCTCGTGGGGCTCTCCGAGAAGATCGACAATGACACCACGGAGCTGTCCGGCGGGGAACGCCAGCGCGTCGCCATCGCCCGCGTGCTTGCCAAGGAGGCGAAGTACGTCCTCGCAGACGAGCCGACGGGCAACCTCGATGCCGCCTCGAGCCACATCGTCCTCAACCTTCTCAAAGAGCTCTCCAAGACCCGCCTCGTCCTCATCGTCTCGCACAACCGCGCGGACGCGAATACGTATGCCGACCGCATCCTCGAGCTCTCGGACGGGCAGATCATCTCGGATGTCACCCGCGATCCCGAGGCAAAGGAGCTCACCGTCCTGCCCGACAAGGTCGTCTTCCAGCGCGGGCACGACTTTACGGAGGAGGAGCTTGCCACCGTCTCGCATGCCCTCAACAATGGGGGAACGCTCGTCCAGACGGACACCCGCTTCCGTCCGAGCGTCCAGCCCGAGGCGGATACCGGCCACGCCGCCCTCGTGCGGAAGAAGTTGAGCCGCAGGGGCTTTCGCACCATCTTTACGCTCTTTATCAAAAAGCGGTGGGTGAGCGCCCTCATCGCAGTCCTCTCTCTCGTCTTCATGGTCGTCGTCCTCGGCGTGAGCCAATTCTTCACCCGCTTTGACCCGAGCGCCGAGATCCGCAACATCATGGCGGAAAATTCCTCCGTCATCTCCCTGCAGAAGACGGACGGGGAGGAGGAGTCCATCCTCAAGAATTCCCGCTTTGTCCGCGTGACGGAGAAGGATATGGAGAAATTCCGCCAAAACGGCGCAGACGTCTATCCCATCTACGGCGTCTCGCTGCAGTCGGGCACTTCGGCGGGAGCTTCGGGCACAGTCCAGAGCTATGTCCGCCCCGACGACAGGGACAATTATCAATATTTCTATGCAAAGTCGGGGCTGGGCGTCATGCAGACGACGGAGAAGTACCTTGCCTCTCTCTTCGGCAAAGAGGGCAAGCTCACCGTCCTTTCGGGAGAACTCGGGGAGGACGGCGTCGGCGTCATCCTCACCGACTATAATGCCGACAGCATTCTCTATTGGAGCCCGAGCCTCCGCCTCTCGGAAGAGGAGATCAATGCGGGCGGAAATAAGTACAGCAAGATCACCACGGGAAATGTGCTCTTCAGCCGCTACCGCGTCCGTGCGGTCATCGAAACGGGGTACGAGGAACGCTATGCCGACCTCATCGATCGCTATACGAACGGCGAGACCATCGATACAAAGTCCAAGGAGCTCGTCGATTTCTATGAGGAACTCGACGGGAGCCTCAACCTCGGCTACACCTTCAACCCGAATTTCGGCGAGGAATTCGTCCGGGACACCTCCCTCGGCTTTGCCTACTACGGCGGGTGTGTCTTCACATCGGGGGATAATACATACACCGCCTCCGTGCAGCATGTCTATAAGTCAGGCGCCCTGAAAAAGGGGGAGATCCTCATTCGCGAGGACCTCTACCGTTCGATCATGCATATCCCGACGCTTACCGTCGATTGGGACAAGGTCATTGGGACGGAGATCACCCTCAGGGTGGGGGATTACGGCTCGGAAAACGCCAACTTCGAAAGGACCTTCAAGATCGCCGGCAAGGTGACGGGGGGAAACAACAACGCGCTCACCGTCTCCCTCGATGACTTCAAAGATTTCCTGAAATATTCCGTCTTCTGTTATGCCGTTGCGATCGACGGCGGCGACGTCATGCAGTCCTTCACGATGGGGGAGGAGATGGGTTTCAAACTGCTCTCTCCCACGGGGAACGCCCTCTACACCGTCGCCCGCGCCGCCGAAGTCTTTATCGACCTTTTCAAACTCATCATCTATGTGATGATCCTGCTCACCGTCGTGACGCTTTTGAGCTTCTCCATCGGAAGCATCAAAAAGTGCATGTATGAGATCGGCGTTTTGCGTGCGCAGGGGGCGCGGACGCGGCACCTCGTCGCGGCGTTTGCCCTCCAACAGCTCCTCGTCGGAATTGCCGCAGCGCTCATCTCCGTGCTGGGACTTTTCTTCGGCGCGGAGGCGTGCAACATCATCCTCGGGGCGGGATTTGCAGCCTTCTCCAAGAACGCCTTCATGCGGGAGGTGCATTTCATCCGCTTCATGCCCAAGGTCGCCCTGCTGGACGTCGGGCTCCTGCTCTTCTTCTCGGTGGTGAGCATCATCGTCCCGCTGCTCATCCTTCGGAAGGTAAAGCCGCGCGAGATCATCCGCGCAAAGGAGTAAAGTTTTATGAAAGAACTCATCGATTGCGCCATGCGGCGAAAGAGGAGCGACCTCGTCATAAGGAACGTGCGCATCTTCAACGTCTTTTCGGGGGAGATGGAGGAGGGCGAAGTCGCCATAAAGTGCGGCACGATCGTCGGCATCGGCAAGGGATATGAAGGGGAAGAAGCGTTCGACGGCGGGGGGAAAGTGCTCCTGCCCGGGCTCATCGATTCGCATATCCATGTCGAGAGTTCGATGCTCGCCCCCGAGACATGGGTGGGCCTTTGCTCCCCGCACGGGACGACGGCGATCATCGCGGATCCGCATGAGATCGTCAACGTCTGCGGCGTGGAGGGGGCGGAATACATCAAAGAGGCCGTCTCCCGCATCAAAAAGGACGGGGTGAGTCCCATAGACGTCCTGCTCGAGCTTCCCTCCTGCGTCCCCGCGACCCCCTTCGAGACGAGCGGCGCCTCCCTCGACGGAAGGGAGACGGAGCGGGAACTTGCGCGCGATCTCTTCTTCGGCCTCGGGGAGATGATGAACTTCCCCGCGGTGCTCGGCGCTGAGGAGGACGTCCTCAAAAAGATCGCCGCGGCGCAAAGGCTGCATAAGCCCGTCGACGGCCATGCCCCCGGCGTCACGGGGGACGGGCTGAATGCCTACAGGGCGGCCGGGATCCTCACCGACCACGAGTCGCTCACCCCCGGGGAGTGCCGCGAAAAGATCGCGCGGGGCATGTTCGTGCAGGCGCGTTGCGGCTCCTCTACGGAAAATCTCGCGGACATCGCAAAGGCTGTGGACGGCTTCAACTTCCGCCGTTTTGTCCTCTGTTCAGACGATAAGAACGCCAAGGACCTCTTCACCCGCGGGCACATCGACGACGCACTTTGCCGCCTCGTCAAGGCGGGCGTCCCCGCAAAATATGCCATTCCCATGGCGACGATCAATATCGCCGACTGCTACCGTCTCCAAGGCGTCGGCGCCGTTGCTCCGGGGTATGTCGCGGACATGGTACTTGTCGATGACGTCGAGAGCTTCCATGTTCGGGCCACTTTCAAGCGGGGCGTGCTCGTAGCGAGGGAGGGCGAGGCCCTCTTTGAGACGAGCCGTCGCTACCTTCCCGCGGCCGTCGTCGGCACGGTGAAGATCAAGCCCGTCATGGCGGAGAGCTTCACCGTCATATCGCACGGGGGAAGGATGCGCGCCTTGGAAATTTTGCCCCATACCCTCTTTACCAAGGAGACCTTCTTCACCCCTCCCGCGGGAAGGGTGGAGGTGAAGGGCACCGACCTTCTGAAACTCGCTGTCGTCGAGCGGCATCAGGCGACGGGCAACATCGGGCTGGGCTTCGTGAAGGGGTACGGTCTCCGTGGCGGCGCGATCGGCATCTCCGTCGCACACGACAGCCACAATCTCGTCGTTTTGGGCGACGACGACGGGGCCATGTCGCGGGTCGTCGCACTTCTTGCCAAGGCAGGCGGGGGCATGGCGGCCGTCTTCGAGGGCGGGGAGGAAGTCTTTCCCCTCGACATCGCGGGCCTCATGAGCAGTGCTCCCGCGAAGGAGGTCATCGCCCGCACCTCCGCCATTCAGGAGCGGGCCCGCCAAATGGGGGTGAAGGAGGGCTATGCGCCCTTCATGACCCTCGCCTTCTTGTCCCTCGCCGTCATTCCCGAATTGAAGCTCACGGATCGGGGCCTCGTGAAGCTCGCCACCTACGGCTTCGTCCCCTTGGAGGAGGAGTAAATGAAGCTCATCGCCGCCACGGGCAACGCCCATAAATTGCAGGAGATACGGCAAATTTTAAGGGAATATGAAATTCTCTCCGCAAGGGAAGCTGGCTTTACGGGGGAGGTCGAGGAGACGGGGAAGAGTTTTCTCGAGAACGCCCTCCTCAAGGCCCGTGCCGTCGCCCATGCCCTGCGTCTTCCCGCCCTCGCCGATGACAGCGGCCTCTCGGTAGACGCGCTCGGCGGTGCACCCGGGATCTACAGTGCCCGCTATTCGGGGGGCGGAGACAGGGAGAACCGCGCCCTCCTTCTTAAAAATCTTTCGGGAAAGGAGGACCGCCGCGCCCACTTCTGCTGCGCCGTCGCCCTCGTCTTTCCCGACGGCAGAGAATACACCGCCGAGGGAAGAACCTTCGGCACCATTCTCGAGGAAGAGCGCGGGAAAAATGGCTTCGGCTACGATCCGCTCTTTTTCTCCGAAGACCTTCAGAAGAGTTTTGCCGAGGCGACGGAGGAGGAAAAGAACGCCGTCTCCCACCGCGGACGCGCCCTTATGGCCCTCAAAAAACAGCTATGAAAACCTTCGTCATCCTTTCCGATTCCCACGGGAGAAGGGCGGCCCTTCAAAAGATATCCCCCCTCTTTGCGGAAAACGACTTCATCGTCCATCTCGGCGACGGTGCCGCAGACATGCGGGACTGCCGCCATGCCTTCCCCCAAAAGACCTTCGTCCTCTCGGGCAATTGCGACCTCTCCTTCGGCGAAGAGGAGCTCGTCCTCGAGGAGGAGGGGGTGCGCATCTTCTGCTGTCACGGCCACAGATACGGCGTGAAGGGGAATCTCTCCCGCCTTGCCATGCGGGCAAAAGAGCTCGGCTGCACCGTCGCCCTCTATGGACACACCCACCGCGCGGACATCCGCGAGGAGGAGGGCGTCCTCTGCGTCAACCCGGGGGCGCTCGGCTCCTACAGCGACCCGAGCTATTGCTATCTCGTCCTGCACCAAGGAAAGGTGACGCCCACCATCGTCCCGCTCGCATAGATAGAGCAAAAAAATCACCGCCCGCCATTTTGGAAATGGCGGGCGGCTCTCATGAAAAGAGAAACTACAGTTCCTGTTTTTTGGCACGGCGGTTTCTCACCGCACTGCGGATGATGTCGAAGATATTGATCCCGATCCCCGTGATGATGTAGACATAGAAGGTGAGGAAGCGCCATGCGATGATGATCCAAAGGGCGATCGCGCCGTTTTCGCCGCCCGGGACGAAGGAGAGCACCGAGGCAAACACGAGGCCTGAGGTCGCTTCGATCCCGCCCGAGTTGCCGGGAGTGGGAAGGAGGGAGGCGGAGTAGTAGGCGAGGAGCCCTCCGCAGAACATCTGCGCCCAAAGGTGCCATGTGGGCGTGGTGTTGGCGAGCGCGGTCACCGTGAAGAAGGGGATGGAGAAGTTGAAAAGCGCCGTCACGAGGGCGATGAGAAGGAGGGTGATGACGATCCACCACCTCTTTAAGATCTCCTTGAGGGAACGGCGGTATTCGCTCATCTCGGTGACATACTTCTTCGTCACCTTGTATTTGCGCTTGACGATGTGCATCTTCGCAAGGAGAGCGATGATGCGGATCATGAGCTTCTTGCCCGCCTTGGGGAAGAGGGAGCCGAAGATCATGATGACGGGAATGAGCATGTTCAAAAACATCGAGACCCACGCGAGCACATAGATGGCCGTAAAGCCGGGATTCTTGTAGACGTCGGGGGGCAGTATGACGAAGACGAGCGAGAAAAAGATGATGGAGAAAATGCCCTTCGCAAACGTCGAGAAGGTGTACTTCACGATGGGAACGGCCGTCGCCACGCCCTTCGGGATATCCTTTTTATGCAGATAGTAGATCTGGAAGGGTTGTCCGCCCGTGCCGAGGGGGGTCACCGCGTCGTAATATTTCCCGAGAAGGGCGACCTTGACGGAGTTCTTAAAGCGGAATCTGCCCGTCGAAGTTTTGAGGATAAAGGAGTATTGGAAGCTCTCGGTGAGTATGTAGAGGAGGACGACGCCGAGGAGAATGAAGAAGAAGGGAAGGCTCGCGCCCTTCACCATGGGGATAAACCCCATCGCATTCTCGCCCGTGATCCCCTTCGTGATGGGGAAGAGCGTATAGATGGAAAGGCCGATGAGCACGAAAAGAAGGGCGGTCTTGATCCACCAATTCCGCTTCTTCCGCTTCTCATCCTGCCGCTTTTTTTCGGCCGAACTTTTTTCGAGGTCGGTAAAATC
Source organism: uncultured Clostridia bacterium (assembly GCA_947630605.1). Taxonomy (GTDB): domain Bacteria; phylum Bacillota; class Clostridia; order Christensenellales; family Borkfalkiaceae; genus Gallimonas. Next base: position 2,812 of record CANRIO010000007.1, on the reverse strand, counting down.
ATTCCCGTCTTTTTTGGAGGCAGAGGCGCTATCAAGCCCCTCTCCCTCGGACATGGTAGCCTCATTTTCCTCCCCAAGGAAATCTTCCTTGGACATGATATGCGGCTTTTTTTCGTCCACGGGCGTCTCGCCGATCTGAATTTTGTCTTGCCTGAAGTTATCCATAAAACTTGTTCCAAATCGTATCTTACCACATTTTCGGGAAAATAGCAACAAGAAATGGCCCTTTTGTGCAAAAAAGCCCGCACGGGAGGGGCGGGCCGAAACAGTCTATAATTTTCTTCCCGCGAGATAGTCGAGCGAGACCTGGAAATAATCGGCGATCGCGACGAGATGGGAGAGTGTCGGCTCCCGCCGTCCGTTCTCCCAAAGACTGACGATCCCGTTGCTCACGCCGATCGCGGCCGCGAGCTCCGCCTGTCCGAGCCTATGCTCCCTCCGAAGTTCTTTGAGGCTCTCTGCGAACTCTATCACATGGTCCATACCGCTATTTTCTCACAAAAGTAAGAAAATATGAGCCACTTCTTACCATAGTAAGAAATACGGGCGATAGGCCCCGCCGCATAAAAAAAGGACGGCCGCCATATTTCAGACGGCCGTCCCGAGGGAAATTTGCTTATACGCGGGGGTTGGGTTTGTAGGAAGTGTGCAGAACTTCGTGCGCCTTGTGGCTGTTGGGGGAGCCGAAGTAGTCGCGGTACAAAACTTCCATGACGGGGCTCTCATCCGAGCGGCGGAGGGTGTTCTTTTTGTCGCTCGTGTAGAGTGCCTTGGCGCGCTCATCCCGAAGCTCGACGCTGTTGCGGATGCTGTCGGGAAGGGAGGGCTGGCCGCCGCCGTTGACGCACCCGCCGGGGCATGCCATGATCTCGACGAAGTCGTACTGCTTCTCGCCCGACTTGATGGCCTGAATGACGGTCTCGGCATTCTCGAGGCCGCTCGCAACGGCCACGCGCACCCTCTTTCCGCCGACGCTGTATGTCGCCTCCTTGATGGGGGAGGTGCCGCGCACTTCGGGGAAGTCGACGACTTCGAACTTGCCGTCGAGTTTCTTTGCCGCAACGCGGAGGGCCGCCTCCATGACGCCGCCCGTGGCACCGAAGATGGTGCCGCCGCCCGAGCAGGTCGCGAAGGGATCGTCGAAGGCCTCGTCGGGAAGATCGCAGAACTTGATGGCCGCCGTCTTGATCATGTGGGCGAGCTCGCGGGTGGTGAGCGCAACGTTCACTTCGCCGCCCATTTCGGGACGGGCGCACTCATACTTCTTCGCGGTGCAGGGAATGACGGAGACGACGAAGAGATCTTCGGGATCGATGCCGTGCGTTTCGCAATAGTAGCTCTTAAGAAGGCCGCCGAACATCTCCTGCGGGGATTTGCAGGTGGAAAGATGGGGGATCATATCGGGGTGGTGCTGTTCGATGAAGCGCACCCAGCCGGGGCAGCAGGAGGTGAACATGGGAAGGGTGCCGCCCTTTTGGATGCGGTCCAGAAGCTCGTTGGCCTCCTCCATGATGGTGAGGTCGGCGGTGACGTCCATGTTGAACACTTCGCAGTCGCCGAGACGGCGGATGGCCGCGACCATCTTGCCCTCGACATTGGTGCCGACGGGAAGGCCGAACGCCTCGCCGAGCGTCGCACGCACGGAGGGCGCGGTGAAGAAGACGACCTTCTTCGCGGGATCCTCGAGCGCGGCCTGCACCTTTGCCTCATCCGACTTGATGGTGAGCGCACCCACGGGGCAGGCCACGATGCACTGTCCGCAGCCCACGCAGGAACTCTCGGCAAGCGTCATGCCGCCCGCACTTCCGATGTGCACGTTGAACCCTCTTCCGATGGGCCCGATCGCGCCGACATGCTGTTTCTTGCAAGCGGCCACACAGCGCATGCAGTTGATGCACTTCTCGTTGTCACGCACGACGGAGGGGTTGCAGTCGTCGATGGGGAAGGAGGGATTTGCGCCCTCGAAACGGTCCTCATCCGCATTGTATTCGACGGAGAGCCGCTGGAGCTCGCAGTTGCCCGCGCGCTCGCAGGAGAGGCACTTCTTCTTATGCTTGGAGAGAAGCAGTTCCAAAGTCACCTTTCTGCTCTTTCTGCACTTCGGGGTATTGGTATGCACCTCCATGCCCTCGGCAACGGGATAGACGCATGCCGCCACGAGGCCGCGCGCACCCGTCGCTTCGACGAGGCACATACGGCAGGAGCCGACGCACGCCACGTTCTTCAAAAAGCAGAGGGTGGGGATCTCGATATGTGCAAGACGTGCAGCTTCCAAAATGGTGGAGCCTTCGGGGCAGGTTACGGGAATATTATTGATCTTGAGATTTACCATTGTTTTCACCTCACTTTCTCTCGACGGCCTTGAACTTGCAGTTCTGGAGGCAGACGCCGCACTTGATGCACTTTGCGGGGTCGATCGCAAAGGATGCGAGCTTGTGTCCGGGGGCAGTGTAGTCCGTCCGCGTGATGGCGGAAGCGGGGCAGTTGCGTGCGCACATGCCGCATCCGATGCACTTCTCTTTGTCGATCTGATAGGTGAGAAGGGCTTTGCAGACGCCCGCCGTGCAGTGGTGGTTGTAGATATGATCCTCGTACTCTTTCCTGAACTTGGAGAGGGTGGAGAGGATGGGGTTGGGCGCGGACTGGCCGAGCGCGCAGAGGGAAGAGGACTTCATGTGCTCGGCGATCTCTTCGATCTTGACGAGGTCCTCCTCGCTCCCCTTGCCCTCGGTGATCTTGGTCAGAAGTTCCAGAAGCCGCTTGGTGCCGATGCGGCAGGGGGTGCACTTCCCGCAGCTCTCGTCCGCGGTGA